>JBJXEY010000210.1:0-9957 GCA_046153355.1 Burkholderiales bacterium | reverse complement strand
GACAACAACACCTCGACGCTGCCTTCGCGCTCTTCATAGGAGACGACACGGCTGCTGGTGCGTAGCGTCACCAGCGCTTGCTCGCGGCATCCTTCCAGCAAGGCGCCGTGAATATCGGCGCGATGTGCCACCGCGTAAGGGTTGCCAAAGCGGCGCTTGAACGCATCGCCACATTCAATGTTGAGAATTTCCTCGCCGCTGACGGCATCGGCCATCACCATGCGTTCGATTAAGAAAGCATCTTTCTTCGCGCGCTCGCCCACGCCCAGCGCATCGAGCACGTGCAGGGCGTTGGGCGCGACCTGCAGACCGACGCCGACCTCACCGAAATCGCGCGCCTGCTCAAGCACTATGCTGGCGAACCCGCGCCGTGCAAGCGCGAGTGCAGAGGCAAGCCCGCCGATGCCCCCGCCTGAGATGGCAATGGGGCGAGTGTTGCGTCTAGTTGGAGTCATGGGTACGCGCGAATTACCAGTGGCAATGACCTGGAGATTCTTATCTGGCGCGGCTCTCGGGCAATGTGGCAGTAGCCTCGGCAAGCCAAATCGCATCCGCTCCGGGCAGGGTAGATAGTTCCAACGATGCCTCGGCCTTGGTTTGCAGCACGCTGCCGATGACTGTAGGCAGGTCACCCGCTGCCGGTTGCGCGCAGGCCTCCATGCGAATGCCGTTCGGGTCGAAAAAGTAGATCGAAAATAGGCCGGGCAGAATTTCGAGCGGACCATCGAAGGCAACGCCATGCGTTTTGAGCCGCGCCATCAGTTTCTGTTGTTTGGTTGGCGTGATGGCGAAGGCGCAATGCTGCATGCCGCCGATGGCGTCGCGTTTGGCCTGGGGCTCCGCGCCCTTGGGGATCTCGAAATAGGCCAACAGCGAATCGTTACCCATGTCAAAAAAATAATGGCGTAACTCTTCATAAGGCGGATTGCCGCGATTGCCGGGCCCGGTACCCACGCCAGGCGGCACGCGCATGGCATGAATCAGCGGCATGCCCACCACGCGCGTGAGGAACTCGGTGGTGAGTTTCATGTCCTCGGTGGTGAAGGCCAGGTGGTGGATGCCGCGCGTGGCGGTATGCGGCATCGTGGCAATCTCTGATTCAACCTGAGAGTGAGCATTCATCTTCGCATTCCTTTGATTTCGCGCCATGTGTGGACATGAGAAAACTTGATCGCTGGCTTCTTGACGAATTCTAATGCCCTGCCGGTTCGAGGGTTAAGTCAAGTTGTCGGGCGAGAGACGACTCCGGATTGCCGTGCCCGCCATCCGATGCTATAACGCCAAGCTCACGCGAAGGGGAGTGTCATGGGGAAAGACGTAAGAATCGACGAAACGAGCCAATACCTTGAGAAAGAAGGTTTCGATGCCATGCTTGCGGCGTGCAACGGGCAGAACCTTTTTCTTGATTCCAATGTGGTGTTTGTATTTTCGGGGGTGCGCCCGATCGGCGAGTCGGCGGTGATCATCGAGCGCTCGGGTAAAAGCACCTTGGTTATCACACCGGCCTGGGATGCCGAGCGCGCGGCCGACATCAGCCGCACCGACGATACGCTGGGCTGCGACGACCTGGCTGAAGGCATCGAGCGTGCATTGAAGAAAAATAAAATCAATGCTGCGAAGATCGTAACTGTGGGTGTGTCGACCTTGTTCGCGCAGACGGCAAAGAATATTGAAAAAACCTTGGGGGGCAAGCGCGCCGCCAATGATGGTTTTGCCAGTCAGATTGCCCGCGTGCGCAATGCCGAGGAACTTGCCGCCGGCAAGAAGGGCACCTGGATCGCGGAGCGCGGATATGAACGCTTACGCGAGATCGTCAAGCCGGGTATGCGCGAGTTTGAGCTCACCGCCGATCTGTATTGCTATATGAAGGAGATGGGCGCGGAAGACAATTTCCTATTGCTCTCCGCTTCGCAGCACAATCTCGCCGTGCGCGCAGCGGGTCATCGAAAGCTCGATGTTGGCGACATCATTCTTTCCGAGATCACGCCTTGTTATAAAGGGCAGTTCGTGCAGATCTGCCGTACTACCGTGATTGGTGAGCCCTCGGACTTGCTGCGTGAAAAATACAAGGTGCTGCAAGATGCCATGCATCGCGGCCAGGAAACTGCAGTGCCCGGCACCAAGGTGAAGGATGTGGCCAATGCCATGAACGATGTGTTCCGCGCCAATGGTTACGGCAAATACTGCCAACCGCCCTATATGCGGGTGAGAGGGCATGGCCTGGGCATCACCTCCGATCGCCCCGGCGATATTACGGATGACAGCGAGGTGGTGCTGGAGGAGGGCATGGTGTTCGTGATGCACCCCAATCAATATCTTCCCGAGACGGGTTACCTGATGTGCGGCGAACCCGTGGTGATCACACCCAAAGGAGCCGAGTCGTTTTCCGAGCGCGACGCGCAGCTCGATTTCATCCCCGTTTGAGAGTCACATGAAAACCGTACACCCCTCCATTGTCCTGGGCGCCTACACCTGGGATCAAGACCGCCTGCCGCGCGATGAATTTCAAATCCGTTGCAAGGATTTGTACGACGCGATGGATAAAAATGGCTGGAAGGCCATGTTCATCTACGGCGACGCCGACGAACACACCACGCTTGCCTACTACACCAATTTTGTGCCGCGAGTGCGCTGGACCATCGCCATGATTCCGCGCGAGGGTGAGCCACGCTTGCTGGTATCAATGAGCTCGCGCGACATGCCGGCGATGAAGTTGATGACATGGATTACCGATGTGCTCTCGGGCTGGCAGTGGGAATTAGGGTTCGAACCGTGGATCGCGGGCTTGAAGGGCGATGCACCCATTGGTATCGGCACGATAGGTTTTGAGCGCATCCAACCCAGGCTTTTTAAATTGGTGGAGAAAAGCATTGGTGATCGATTGCGTTTAACCGAAGCGCAGGGGTTCGACAAAACCAAGCGCACACTGCGGCCACGCGAATTGTCGTTAATGCGCGAATCCTGCGCGGTGGTGAAGGCAGCCTCGAAGGCGATGGTGAAAGCCTGGCGCGAAGGCAAAAATGCCGAAGCAGCAGTGCTTGAAGCCGAGCGTGTGGCACGCTCCATGGCTGCGCAGGATGTGCGCACCCTGGTGAGCTTGGATGGCGGCCGTACGCTGGTGCCCTATCGCGGCGACTTCAAACCCACAGGCGATGAGGTGGTCGCGCATATCGCGGTGAAGGTGCAGGGTTTCTGGTCGGAGCTGTTTGTCTCGGCATCCAAGGGGCCGAATCGTTTTCCCAAAGTTGACAAGGCGCTCGATGCCCTGAGGGACGCGGTGAAGCCCGGTGTGGTCGGCGAAGACTTGCACTCCAAGGGCATTCAAGCGCTGGGCACTCGGGCTATTCATCCGGTATTGACCTCATCGTTCGGGCGGCGTGTCGGCCTTTCACTGGATGAAGGTTGTCCCCTGCGCCCTGATGACGCGAGCCCGATGGTGGCGGGTAATGTGTACTCGTTACATGTGGGTACGCGTGACGAAAAAGGTGGATCAATTGCTTCGGTGATGGTGGCGATTACCGCCAATGGCGCCGAGGTGTTGTGCGATTCGCGCGATGCGTTGGTAGATTGAAAACTATTCGATTGTGAGCAGATACAGTTAACGAGGAGACTGATATGAAACGTAATGTTCGATTTCTAGATTGTGTTTTGGGTGCGACGGTTTTGACGGCATTGACGACATCGCTTGGCGCGCAAACCTATCCGGTGAAGCCCATCAAGACCATCGTCACGGTGGCCGGTGGCATTGATTTGGTGGCACGCCTGGTGTCGCAAGGCTTGCAGGAGTCCATGGGCCAGCCGGTGGTAGTGGAGACCATGCCCGGCGCGGGTGGCTCGATCGGTCACGAGGCGGTGGCACGCGCGGCGCCCGATGGCTACACCCTGATGATGTCGGTTGCGAGCACCCACATCACCAATGGTTTTCTTTC
Organism: Burkholderiales bacterium; assembly: GCA_046153355.1. GTDB lineage: Bacteria > Pseudomonadota > Gammaproteobacteria > Burkholderiales > SG8-39 > 2-02-FULL-62-17. Next base: position 6,028 of record JBJXEY010000210.1, on the reverse strand, counting down.
CGTTAATTCGCGCTTCGATCCGGTGAAGGGCTACACGCCGATCGGGCGCGTGGCCGAATCAATACTGTTGTTGTCCTCCGATATTTCCGCGCCCTATAACAACGTCGCGGAGATGGTCGTCTATGCCAGAAAAAATCCCGGCAAGCTCGCCTACGGCACCACCGGCATCGGCAGCGCGCACCATTTCTCCGCAGCGGCCATATCTTCGCTCACCGGCATCGATTGGGTGCATGTGCCCTATAAATCCGGTCCGCAGGTGCTCACCGACATGATGAGTGGTCAGGTGCAAATCGGCTGGGCCATTTACGCCACGCTGGTGCCTTTCGAGAAAACCGGCAAGGTGAGAATTCTGGGTATCAATAGCGGCAGACGCTTTGCGAAGTACCCCAACATTCCCACCGTAACCGAGCAGATTCCCGGCTATGAGCCGCCACCCACCTGGGCCTCGTATTTTGGGCCGGCGGGCATGCAGGCGGGTTTGGTGCAGCGCTTGAATGCGGAGATGGTGAAGATCGTCACCAGCCCCGACATTCGCGCCAAGATCGAGGCCTCTGGCACTGTGGTGTCGCCCAGCACCCCCGAAGAATTGGGCGATATGGTGAAGCGCGATATCGTTTCGGTGGGCAAGGTGGTGAAGTTGGTAGGGATCAAGCCAGAGTAGTTGCGCCTGGCTAAGCCCGTGAATGGGGGAAGCAAAAATATGCCTCCCCCAGACATTCGCAGCGAGGCACCATCACCCGAGGTTGACTACGCGGCACACCCGTATCGTTGGGTAGTGCTCGCCGGCGCCTGGCTTGCGTACGTCTGCTTCGGCATGACGGTCGCTTCGCTTGCGCCGCTGGTCCAACCGATTACCCTCGATCTTGCCATTAGTCACTCGGCCCTGGGCACGATCCTAGGCGCATGGCCGATGGTATACATCGCGGCCGCCGCGGCCTGCGGCGCGCTAACCGACCGGATAGGGCCGCGGCGAACGATTCTGCTTGCGCTCTCGATCATCGCGGCATCCGGCGCGCTTCGCGGCTTCGCTCAGGGTTATTGGGAACTGTTTTTTAGCGTCGCGGTGTTCGGCTTCGGTGGCCCGCTGGTATCCATTGGCGCGCCTAAGCTGGTATCGGTATGGTTCGCCGGGAAGCAGCGCGGGCTTGCCATGGGCATCTACACCACCGGGTCATCGCTCGGTCTGGTGATCTCCCTTTCGGCGACAAACAGTGTTTTCATGCCCTTGATGAATGACCACTGGCGCTACGTGATGTTTCTGTATGCCGGTATCGCGCTCACCGCCGCATTGGTTTGGTTCGCGATCGGATGCCACCCGGCGTTTCGCGCGCTCGAACGCCGCCAGGCAGCCGAGCCGAAAGTGCGTCAGATGGAACTATTCGCGAACTTGATTCGGTTGCCCGAAGTGCGCGTCATTTTGTTGATGAGCGTGGGCGTGTTTTTCTTCAATCACGCGTTGAACAGTTGGTTGCCCGAGATCCTGCGCTCGGGCGGAATGGACGCGACGAGCGCTGGGTTCTGGGCGGCCATGCCAACCGCCGTCGGCATAGCCGCCGCCCTACTGATACCGCGCCTTGCGACGCCGGGTTACCGCCATTCGATTTTGGCAGCGTTATTTGCCAGTGCGGCGGTGGCGACCTTGTTGCTGCATAGTGGCAGCGGACCACTGTTGGCTTTGGGCCTGGTTTGTCAGGGCATCGCGCGCGGCGCCATCACCTCGATCATCATGCTGTGTCTTTTGGAGGCGCGTAACGTGAGCTCGCGTTTTGCCGGGTCGGCCGGTGGGCTTTTTTTCACGGTCGGTGAAATGGGTGGGGTACTTGGGTCGGTCACCCTTGGGGCAATGTATGACGCCACCGGGGGATTTGCCGCCGGGCTTTTTACCTTGACGATTATTTGTCTTGCGCAGCTTTTACTGCTGCAGCGATTACGACGGGCGGGTGCCTAGGCAAGCCCTCGCATACAATTGGCAATCGAATGGGCAAAAGGTGCATATATGGAAATCATCCCGCTTAGCCGTTATATCGGCGCCGAAATTCGTGGTGTCGATTTAACCCAAACCCTCGACGCAGCGACGCGCAAATCCCTCTACACCGCGTGGCTCGATCACCTGGTCATCGTGTTTCGCGGGCAGAACCTGGACCAGCAACAGTTTCTGAACGCCACCGGCAATTTCGGCAAACTCGCCGAACTGGCGCGCCCGCCCGAGTTTCGGCCACCCGGCATGGCGAAACTGCTTGAGGGCATTATGTTGATTAGCAATATTCGCGAGAACGGTGAGCCCATTGGCCTGTTGCCCGATGGTGACATGTGGTTTCACCACGACATGCTGCACGTCGAGTTGCCGCATAAGGGTACTTGCCTTTATTCCCTCGAAGTGCCCTCGCGCGGCGGCAACACGTTATTCGCCAATTGCTATCGCGCCTACGAAACCCTGCCGCCCGCGCTGCGCGACCCGCTCGAAGGCAAACGCGCATTCAACAGCTACAACCTGGGCGAGCAAAAGCGCGGCGACGGCAAGGGCGCGGCGAAACTGTTAAAAATGTCCTCGCACCCGGTATTTCGCACCCACGATGAAACCGGTCGCAAGGCGGTGAACGTCAACCGCCTGATGACGGATCACGTCGAGGGCATTTCCCGTGAGGAAAGTGATCGCCTGCTCGGCGCGGTATGGGACCACTCGGAAAACCGCGAATGGATCTACGAACACGAATGGCGCGCGCACGACCTCATCGTCTGGGACAACCGCTGCTCGATGCACGCGCGCACCGATTTTCCGGAAAATGAACGGCGCCTCATGCTGCGCACCACGCTTGCGGGCGGGCTGCGGCCGGTGTAACGCCTGCCGGGTGGCAGTCCTTCAATGAAGGATTGCGGCATCTTAGAAGCGGTTTTGTCGGCACTCAATTGCCCTCCGCCGACTTTGGGGCCGTCTTCCTGGTAGATGATGTAGAGCATCGGTTCTCCGCGTTTAATCGAGTTATTTCACCGCTTTGCCTGGATGCACGACCCCGCACTGCTTGCAGGTGCGCAATGTTTCGTTTGCGTAGAAGATCTCGAATAGCGGCGGCAAATCGCGAACTATGGATTTGAGTTGCACTTCGACGCGATGTAGTAGCGTGTGGCACGCAAGGCAATACCATTCGAAGCCGTCAATCACGCCTTGCGGCCGGGTGCGCTCGATCACCAGGCACACGCTGCCTTCCTCGGGGCGCTGCGGTGAATGGCGCACATGCGGGGGCAATAGGAACATGGCGCCTTCTTTGAGTTCCACACGGCCGGGGCGTGCGAGTCCGTTGTCGCCAATCTCCATGGTGTTGAGATAAGCATTGCCCTTGAACTGCCAGAAAAATTCCTCATAAGGATCATCGTGAAAGTCAGTGCGATGGTTGGGTCCGCCGACCACGGTGACGATAAAGTCGGTGTTCTCCCAGATCTGTTGATTGCCAACAGGTGGCTTTAGCAGATGCTGATGTTCGGCGAGCCATTGCGGGAAGTTGATTGGTGGCAACATTTATTTCTCCCTGCGCCGGTTAAACCGGCAAAGCGTTGTAAATGAAATGTCTATGCGTTGAAGATCTTGCCACGTGGGTGCGCTTGTTGTTTGCTCTAGTTGGGTAGCGGGGGGGCGACACCTTCGGGCAGGGAAATATCCATCCCCACGATCAACATAGCTATAAGGCTGTAGAAACCGGTGACAACGGTGAGTTCGATGGCGCCGTTGGTACCAAGCTCGGCCACCAGGGTTTGATAGGTGGCGTCGCTGACACGTTTGTTCTCGAAGAGTTCGTTGACGTAGTCATAGGTGGCGGCTTCGTCGCTTTGCGTGAAGGTGGGGCGTTGACGCAAGCGGATGGCCTCCAATACCTGCGCCGATAAACCGGCCTTCAGGCCTTTGGGCGCGTGCGAGCGCCATTCCCATTGGGCGCTCCAATGTCGCGCCGCCATGGCAATGGCGAGTTCGGAGATACGGGTGGGCAGCGAGGTGCCATCGCGCAGCATGGTGCCCAGCGCCGCGGCGCGTTCGCACACCTCGGGGCTTCTGAGGAGCACGCCCCATGGACCCGTGGTTCGCGGCCCACCGCTGCCGCGCGTGGTGCCAAGATCCTCGGCGATTTTCCTTTGCATGGCCGATAAATCTTCAACTTTTAAAGATGGAACTCTAGTCATCGCGTACCAGGGGTGGTATTTTCAATCTTAAAATTGAGCTGAACGGTTCGAGTATCGATTTTCTCTGAGAAAACGCCGATCTTGCCTAAACGCTATAAGGCGGTATTTGGCGGTGGAACATGGCAAAGATGCGTTCCCAGTCGCGCTCGGCTGCGGCCTTGTCGTAGACATCGCGCTGCGGCAATGAATAGCCGTGAATGGCGCCTGGATGGACGGCGTAGCCATACTTGACCGCATGCGGTTTCATGAGTTCGGCCATTTCGTTGATCTGCTCAATGGTCATATGCCGATCGTGCTCGGCGAAGCCGCAGTAAATTTCACCGCGAAACCGGTCGGCTACGCGCAGGGGCGCCGGGCCATGCATGGTATCGCCCAGGATGCGCGTGCCGTGTAATGCCGCGCCGGCGACGAAATGTTCGGGAAACTCGCCCGCCGCGCACAACACGTGGCGCCCGCCCATGCAGTAACCAAGCGAGCCTTTGCCGCCTGCGCGCACCGGTTCGTTTTTCACGAAATCAAGCAATGCTGCGGTGTCTTGCATCGCCATTTTGTTGCTGAGCTTTTGCCATTGTTCGCTCACCATGTTTCTCGTGGCTTCATCAAGATTAAAACCAGACAAGGCCTGGCCGCGCTCGTTACGAAAGTCGAAACGTTTCTTTCCCCAACGATAATAAAGGTCGGGAACCATAACGTAGTAGCCCACCGTGCCGATGCGCCGCGCGGCATCGTAAAGCTCCTCGCGCACGCCCCAGATATCCATGTACAAAACCACCGCGGGGAAGGGGCCACCTTCCTCGGGATGGGTGATGAAGGTTTCCATCGTTCCATCGGCGGTCTTGATCGTAGCAAAACTTTCCTTCATTCGACCCCCTAGTTTCTGGGGATGCCGGCGCGCTTGACGAGATCCGTCCAACGCGCGACGTCGTGACGGATGCGTTCGCCAAATGCCGCTGGGGTCCCGCCAATGGCGTCGAACCCCATACCAGCGAATTTTTCCTTGGCCTCCGCCGAGGCAAGGAATCGATTCATGGCAGCGTTCAGCGCATCGACGATAGGGCGTGGCAGGCCGGCGGGGCCAAGTAGCCCGGTCCAGTTGCCGACATCAAACCCCGGCAGGCCGGCTTCCGCGACGGTGGGTGTTTCGGGGCTAAGCCCCGAGCGTCTAGTCTCGGCCACGGCGATCAAGCGCAGTTTGCCGCTGCGCTCGAAGGGAATTGCCGCGGGCAGCCCGGCAAATAGCGCCTGAACATTACCGCTCATCACATCGAGTATGGCCGGGCTCATGCCTTTATTGGGCACGATCAACATATTGATGCCGGTGGTGACCTTGAACAATTCCGCGGCCATGTGCGCTGGTGTGCCCACGCCTGCGGTGCTGAAGGTAGCGCCGTTAGGTTGCGTTTTCGCCCAGGTGATGAATTCCTTAACGGTCTTTGCCGGAACCGATGGGTTGACCACCAGGGCATTGGGGCCCAGGGCGATGTTGGCAATCGGCGTGAGATCGGTGAGCACATCGTAGGGAAGTTTTTCGTTCAGCGCGGTACTCATGGCGAGACTGCTTTGCGCCATCAGCAGCATGGCACCATCGGGCAACGCGCGCACTACGGCTTGGGTGCCGATTACCGTGCCACCACCAGCGCGGTTCTCCACAATGAAGCTGCCACCGAGTTGGCGTGTCAGCGACTCTGCCACCAGGCGAGCCAGCGTATCGGCGCCGCCACCTGGTGTAAGCGGCACGATGAGGCGAACCACTTTATCGGGGTAGCTTTGCGCGAAAACCGCGCCAACCGGGAGGCACACAATTGCTGCGAGAACCAAGAGGCACGCGCGTTTCATTGCGTATTTCATTGTGTATACA
>JBJXEY010000203.1:0-41474 GCA_046153355.1 Burkholderiales bacterium | reverse complement strand
TCATCGAGAACAAGACGGGCGCGCTCACCAATATTGCCGCGGAACATGTGGCCAATTCCAAACCCAATGGCTACACGTTGTTGGTGACGGCCGGCAATTCCACTTTTGCCACCAATATGCATTTGTTTAAAACGCTGCCCTTCGATCCGTATAAAAGTTTCTCCTACGTCACCACGTTAACCCGTGTTCCCTTTGTGCTGATGGTCAATCCGAAAGAAAAAATTTCCAGCGTTCAAGAATTGACCAAGATTCTCAAAGCCAAGGGAAACAAAGGTTCCTATGGTTCGTCGACACCGATTTCGCTTGTCATCAGCGAGTTATATAAATCGATTGCCGGTTTGGATACGGTGCAGATTCCCTACAAGACATTGGAGCCCGCATGGCCCGAGATGGCCAATGGGGGCTTGGATTTCATGTTCGTCGATCCCGCCAACGCGGGCATCGTGATGAAACAGGGCCGCGCACGCGGTCTTGCCGTGACCTCAGCGCAGCGTTCCGCCTTGATGCCCGATATCCCCACCATGATCGAAGGCGGCGTGCCGGGTTATGACGTGACCTCGTGGCTAGCTGTCTATGCGCCGGCGGGCACGGCTCGCCCCATCATCGACAAGTTAAACGGTTGGTTCAATCAAGTCATGGCGAATGAAGAGTTTAAAAAATCCATGGCCTTCATCAACTACGACCTGTACCCCGGCACGCCCGAGCAGTTGGAGAAATTCCACCTCGCCGAAATCGAGAAATGGGGCCGCCTGATTCGCAACGCGAAGATCGAGCCGCAATAAAAAGGGGCCAGGCTCGAATAAAAACCAAATCGGTTGCGATTCGATGATCGACATATTTTTTTAAGGAGTTCCTTCATGCGATTTTGTGCTGCCTTGAAGTTCACTTATATGTTGGTGTCGGTTCAGGCTTTCGGCTCGTGTTTGGCGCAGTCCTACCCGAACAAGCCCATTCGCATCATCGTGCCGCTCGCCGCAGGCGGCAGTCTTGATCAAGCGGGCCGGATGCTCGCTGAAAAAATGACCACGAGCCTCGGGCAAAGCGTCTACGTCGAGAATCGTACCGGTGCGAGCACCGATATCGGTGTGGGTACGCTCGCCCGATCAGCGCCTGATGGGTACACCATCGGCATGGTGCCGGTGGGTTCGGTGGCCACGGGGACTTTGGTGCGTAAGCTTCCCTACGATCCCTTGAAGGATCTGGCGCCGATTTCGGGTGTGTCGAAAAGCGGCCTGGTGATTGTCACTGGGGGCTCCAGCCTTTTTAAGAACATGGCCGATGTCATCGCCGAGGCGAAAAAGCGCCCCGGTGAAGTGAGCTTTGGCTCCGCCGGCATTGGCAGCAGCCATCATCTGGCGGGCGAGTTGTTACGCTTGATGGCGAATATCGACTTGCTGCACGTACCTTACAAAGGTTCCAGCGAAGCCAATGTTGCGGTGGTGGCGGGGCAGATCCATCTGGCGATTTCAGGCGCCGCGGGCAGCACCTCGTTGATGCGTTCGGGAAAGCTGCGCGCGCTAGCGGCAACCGACAGCAAGCGCATTCCAGGGCTGCCGGATATTCCGACGGTGGGCGAGACGGTTCCGGGTTACGCCGGTGGCGCAGGCGGGCTGTCGATGTTCGCGCCCGGCGGAACACCTGCCGAAATCATCAACCGGCTCAACGCCGAAGTGGTGCGCACTTTGAAGCTGCCCGATGTGCTGGAGCGTCTGGCCAAAACCGGAGAAGAACCCGATCCCACTACGCCTGCAGAGCTAGGCGGCCTGTTACGCGCCGAGATCGAAAAGTGGACCAACCTCGTCAAGACCACTGGCCTCAAACTGAATTGACACACCGGATACGCTATAGATCTCGAAATACCTCCTCGCGCTGCAATAGCGGGTTAATTTATTAACATTAATATTCGAAGTTCGGCTAGCCTTGGCCAAACTGTTGGATATAAAAATAGAGGAGCAAATGGCAATCTACGCGTTATGGAATAACAAGGGAGGAGTGGGAAAAAGCTATTTGACTTATCAGATCGCAAGCGAATATGCGAGAACCCACCCAGACAGGAAAATTTTGGTTGTCGACCTTTGTCCGCAAGCGAATGCGTCTGGAATGTTGCTCGGAGGGATGCTAAGGGGTGAGCAGGCGCTGGATAGGATTAGTGGAAATACGCCTAGAACCACGATTTCCGGATACATTGAAGATCGAATCGTTAGCCCATATGTAAATCCTAGGACTGGGGCATCCTACGCGATAAACGTCGCGAGCTGGAATGCCAGCATTCCCCGCAATTTATTCTTGGTCGCGGGAGATGAACAGCTTGAAATACAAGCTTCACGCGTGCTTGGCGCAACCACACCCGGCCCGACAGATGCGTGGAGAATAGTTCACACCTGGATAAGCGATCTTATCGACGATATTCAGAGATCCTGGAATCAGGAAAACACCACCGTCTTTATAGACTGCAACCCGAGTTTCTCCATATACACGGAACTCGCAATGTCGGCGTCGGATCGACTTATCATTCCTTTTTCCGCCGACGGTTCGTCCAAGCGGGCTGTCCGGGCAGTTCTTGCTCTTTTGTATGGCATTACGCGCGCGCCAGGATCCCAACAATCACAGTATTTTCTCTATTCGCAACAATACAGACTTCCAACCCCCAGAATCTATTGCTATGTGGGCAATCGATTGACCCAATACATTAGCTCGGCGAGCGCTTTTAGAACCGTCGTTACGGAAATAGGAAATGAAATTTGGTCCGTTTGGCAACGCAACCCAAATGTGTTCGAAATACATCCAAGCGGCCACGGAAGCCCTGCCGGGAGGGCGGCATTTGCGCGAATGTTTCAATTCGAAATCGTGGACGCGAATACTGCCTCGGTCGTGTCCAGTTCCTGTGGCATACCTATCGTTGGATTGACTGCGGGTGTCCACAATGTGGCGAAGCGGCAGGTTACAGTCAATCAATCTCAACTTGATAAACAGCAGCCCAATATAAGGCAGCTTGTTTCAACGATAGACTAAGAATGATATTCGTTTGCGTCCTTTACGCAGAGTAAACGTTGTGCACCAACTATCTACCAGTCTTGATTTTTAATTTCGGTCTTACCTAGTCGGCTCAAACGCCGGCAAATTGGTGCCGTTTTTCATCGGCAACCAACACAACCTAACCGGCAACCCAATGCGAAGTTCTTCGCTTGCGCAATTGATGATGTTGGCCATGATGTTGACACCTTCTTTTAACGTCACCACGCCGATGGCGAACGGCTCATGCCCTTGAAACGGCGGTCGAGCGCGGGTGGCAATGGTGAAGGTGAAGATCTCGCCAGTACCTTCGGCTTCGCGCGCTTCCAAATCGCCTAAGCCATCATAAATGCTCACTGGCCGCCAGTAGAACTGGTAGCGGCTGTTGCGCTTGTCGTATTGCAATAATAATTTTTTCTGCCGCGTGCCTTCCCAGAAGGGCTTGGTGTAGCTCAAGGGAATCGGCGGTTCGCGATCGACTTTCGAGGTGTCATGTAACTGTGTCATTTTTTATCCCGCTATCAACCGTTAGATGAAAGAATCATGACCGCACTGGTGGTCCAGTTGCGGCCATAGGGGATGCCGCCGATGCCGGTGACCATGGCGTGTTTATTGTTTTTCACTTGGCGCGGGCCGCCGTCACCCATCAACTGACGCACGCCCTCAATTAAATTCGTGCCGCCGCCCGCCAACCCTGCCTGCCCGGCCGATATCTGACCGCCGCCGGTGTTGAGAGGCAGGTTGCCGGTGTGCGTGAAATTGTTGTCGCGTATATAGGCGCTACCTTGGCCGGGTTTGCAGAACCCCAACATTTCCATTTGCAACATCATGGCGATGATGAAGTCGTCATAGGGGTGAAACGAACCAATGTCGGAAGGTTTCAGCCCCGCACGGCGAAATGCCGCTTCGCCGGCGACGCGATGCCCGGTATCGGTGACATCCACCACCGCTTCGTTGATGCGATGGTTGGTGCGTTCGCCGTAACCCAGCGGTATCACCGCCTTGGTAAAACCTTTTCGTTCCGCGTTCTTGCGGCTGGTCACCAACAAGCCCGAGGCGCCATCACACACCATCACACAATCGAGCAACCTGATTGGGTCGGCGATCATACGTGAATTGATATAGTCATCCACCGTGATGGCTTTGCGCAGTTTTTCGCAGGCGTTCTCGTTCAATACCGCGTGACCGCGCTGCGCGACGGCTAGCTTTCCCAATGCGGCGTAATCGAGGCCGTATTGATGTTCGTAACGGCGCGTGAGCAAGCCAAACGCGGCGGGTGGTCCGAGATAACCCAGGGCGCTGGTCCATTCAACGCGAAACGGTTTGGCCGGGCGGTGGTCGGCGCTGGCTTGCGTATCGGCGTACAGGCACAACACGTTCTCGCAGAGGCCTGCATCAATGGCCATGGTGGCGCGCGCCAAGGCGCCCAAGGGCGAGCAGCCGCCGATATCCACCGTCTGGCAAAAATTCAAGCCAAGCCCCAAGGCATCGGCCACCACTTGCGACCAGAACACGCTTCCGGCGCCGCTCATGGCGGAGGAAAGAATCAAACCGTCGATGGAGCCTTTATCGACACCAGTGCTTTTAATTAACGAGCCGAGAATTTCCCCGCCCAAGGCACACACATCGCGATCGCCTTTTTCGACGATTTTGGTTTCGGCATAACCGATGATTGCAGAATCATGAAAGGCCACGTTGATTTCCTAAAGAGAGGCGTTTATGAATTCGAGTAGCTCCGGACCCAGTGTATCAACCTCGGAATTGATCTGCATCGCGGGCGAGACATGGTTGTGACCGCGCAATACACGCACCCACGCAGGGATGCGTTTATCGCGCTGCACCAGTTCCGCCACCAGCGCGGCGGTGGGCCAGGTCAAAGGATAGGGATCGAGCTCGGCGACGCATAGATACACGCGCGGATGGCCGGCCTTGACGTTGCCCAGCACGCATTTCTCTGACCAGCTCACGGTGTCTTCGCCAAAATAAGCGATGTGGTTGGGCGCGCCGGGTCCAGTGTTGAATTGCGGGTGCTGCGCGCCATAACCACCGGAGAGCAGAATCGCGCCGGCAATGCCTGGGCCCGCAGCGCCATGCACTTTATCCATAAATGTCCAAGTGGCCACATGCGAAGCGCCCGCCGACTGGCCCATGGTGAATATTTTGTTCGGGTCGCCGCCGTATTGCGCCACATTGGCGCACAGCCACGCCACCACCGCGCCCACATCGGCGCCGCCCGCGGGCCACTTGTGCGCGGGTGCGAGGCGATAGGTGGCGTTGACACCAATACAGCCATTGCGCGCGAAGAAGGTGGGCACGTTGTCGTAGATAAGGCCCGGTAACGGGCTGCGCCCGCCCGCCACATAACCGCCACCATGGAAATAAATTACTACTGGCGCACCGGTGGGTTTTTGCGTGGGAACAAACACATCCAGGCGATGCCGTGCGTCAGCACCATAGGCAATGTCTTGGTGAACCGTTACGCCATCTTTCGGCGCGCGTTCCTGCAGCGGTTTGTAGATGGCGTAGGTGGCATTGAGAATCTCTTCATTAAACGCCTGACCCATTTTGCGGATGGCGGCGGTGGTGTCGAGGGCGACTTGTGATGGATTAGGCATAACGTTCTCCGGCTTCATGGTGCGATGGGGAAGGCGAGAGATTAACTCAGTCGCGGGCGAGCCGGGAGTCGCCCCAAAAAAAGAGGCGCTAAGCGCCCCTTTTTTTCGCAATGTCGGTGAATACCGCGATCAACCGATCTCCACCGGTACAAACATTCGCTGCTCGCCACGCTGCACCAACAGCGCCACGCGTTTGCCGGCCTTGGCTACTTGCGAACGCAAGCTCTCAGCGTTGCCGATCTCCGCGCCATTGGCGCGTAGGATCACATCGCCTTGTTGTATGCCGGCGCGTGCGGCGGCGCCGGTGGCGTTTTCCACCAACACGCCATTAGCTACTTCGGCCTGCTTTTTCTCCTCAGGCGTCAACGGCCGCACCGCCAGGCCGAGGCGCCCTGCGGCTTGCGTGGACGCATCGGTGCTGGCCACTGCGTTGGCGGCGAATTCACCCACCGTCACCGAGAGGTTGCGCGCACGCCCATCACGCCAAATTTCGAGGGAAGCCGATGAACCGGGTTTGATTTCGGCCACCAGCGCAGGCAGCTCGCTCGATACACCAATCTCGGTGCCATTGAGTTTGCGAATTACATCGCCCGCTTTGACGCCGGCTTTATCAGCGGGACTGTTTTTCTCCACGCTGTTGACCAACGCCCCTTGCGCCTTATCCAGACCGAAGGATTCGGCGAGCGAAGCGTTTAGTTCTTGAATTACGACGCCCAATCGGCCGCGGCTCACCTTGCCGGTGGCCACCAATTGTTGTTCGATGCGACGCGCCGTCTCGATCGGTATCGCGAACGACAGACCTTGATAGCCGCCGCTGCGCGTATAAATCTGCGAATTGATACCGATCACTTCGCCAGCGAGGTTGAATAACGGTCCGCCCGAATTGCCGGGATTGATGGCCACATCGGTTTGAATGAAAGGCACGTAACCATCACCGGGCAGCGAACGCGATTTGGTGGAAATGATGCCAGCCGTGACCGTATTCTCCAGGCCGAAGGGCGAGCCGATTGCCAGCACCCAATCGCCGACGCGCGATAAACGCGAATCGCCAATTTTCACCGTGGGCAGATTCTTGCCTTCGATTCGTAATACCGCCACATCCGTGGCTTTATCGAATCCCACTACCTTGGCCGTGAATTCGCGCCGGTCGGTGAGTTTCACGGTCACTTCCTTGGCCTCGGCCACCACGTGCGCATTGGTGAGCACTACGCCATCGGCGGAAACGATGAACCCCGAGCCCTGGCCTTGCGTAGGCGCTTCGGATTGCGGGCCCTGGTATTGGCGGAAAAATTCGTAGAAAGGATGATTGCGATCAACCGGCGGCGCATTGGCCGTGCGCCGCGAACCGGTAACGCTGATATTGACCACTGCGGGGCCATTCTGCGCGACGATGGAAGCAAAATCGGGTAGCGCTTGCGGCGCTGCCACGGGCGACGCGGCGGCCTGTGTAGCGGTGACGCGTGGGGTAGAAGGCGCTGCGGATGACCCGGACTGCGCCTGCACCGAAGAAAGCGCGTAGCCCCCTATTGCACCGCCGATGGAAGTAACCGCGCCCAAAACCAGCAGGGCACGCTCATAGCGAGTAAATGACATAGACCTCTCCTCTGTGTAACGCATTGACGAAAAAGCAGTGTGGGTTCCGGTACGTCAATAGATGGGTCCAAGGCGAATTAAGTTCAACAAAAAATTGCAACAGAGTGTGACAAATGGGCGGGGGCGATATTCGCTAAGTCGCGGCGCGCAGGCCGAAATCGACTCCGGCAATCGTGTTACCTTTGCCCCATCGTTCATAGACAAGGAGGCCCCATGCTCGATACCACTCAACGCGCCGCGGACTATGAGGTACTTAGTCCCTGGCCCTACGCCGAACCGGTGCCGGCGCGCGGCATTACGAAACGCCTGGACACCCTGGAAGGCAAGACTATCGGCCTATTTGCCAATGGCAAACGCGCCGCGGTGCCCATTCTCGTTGCCTTGGAGCGCGAACTGAAGGCCAAGTTCCCGACCCTAAAAATCAGTTGGTATAAATGCTCGGTGTTCAACACCCCGGAGATCCTCACTCAGGGCAAAGACAAGTTCGAAGCCTGGGTGCGTGGTGTCGACGCGGTGGCACTCACCGTCGGCGATTGAGGTTCCTGCACTAAGTTTCTCGTTCACGACGCCATCTCGATCGAAGATCTGGGGCGTCCCGCCGTACCACTGGCGAACGAGGGCTTTGTGCCCGACGGGCGGTCTGCCGCGTCAAGCAAGGGAATGCCAGCAGTCAGGGTTGTGCCGGAAATCGTACCCTGCGAATCCAGTTCGCAGGAAGAAGCCGATGAGGGCATACGCCTCGCGCTGCCCGCGATCATCGATGCCTTTACGAAACCGCTCACTGCGGAAGAAGCCAATCCCACGCCCAAGCCCAAGGAAGACGCCGCACGTATTGTCTTCAAGGGTGAGTTGGATGAGGTGAATCGTTTCTTTTATAAGCGCGGCTGGGGCGACGGATTACCCATCGTGCCGCCCACCGAAGCCGCCGTAACGGAGATGCTCACCGGTACCGATCTGCCCCCTGATCATCTGGTCGGCAAGCTGGTGCCGCGCCTGGGTCACGCTACGGTGGAGAAGATCGCTATCAACGCGGTGATGGCGGGCGCGTTGCCAGTGCACTTGCCGGTGATTCTCGCCTGCGTCGAGGCAATTCTCGATGAGGGCGCGCGCTTTTCCACTTACAACGTGAGTACCGGCTCCTGGGCGCCGTGCTGGATGATTAATGGCCCGATCCGCAAAGAAATCCACGTCAACAGCGGTTCAGGCGCCATGAGCCCTGGTGACGTGGCCAACGCGGCGATCGGTCGCGCCATGGGTTTCATTATTAAGAATATTGGCGGTGCGCGCAAAGGCATCGAAGATATGGGTGTACTCGGCAATCCCGGAAAATATTCGCTGGTGTTCGCCGAGAACGAAGAAGACAGCCCCTGGCCGCCCTTGCATGTGGAAAATAATTCGGGCACCAATCTTGGCGCGGAGGCCAGTGGCGTGACCATGTTCTTTCCCAATTGCTACACGCAGATCCTGCCCTATGGTTCGGATGCGAAGGGGATTCTGGATGGCATGCTCTACAACCTGCAACCGGGTCGCGGCGGGATGACCTGTTTGATTTTTAATCCGGTACAAGCAAAAGCGTTAGCCAAGGCTGGCTGGACCAAACAGAAGATAAAAAATTTCGTGGCGGAATATGCAAGAGTGCCGGCGTATCGCCATCGCGCCTATCACGATCACAGCATCGCTTATGGGCGGCCCGACATGACGCCGCACAATCGCGAGGATTCGATGTCCATCATCAGCCATCCCAAATTCATCGAGATCATCGTCGCCGGTGGCGCGGGCGGCTTCATGGGGTTTCTGTGTTCCTCGGCCAACAATGAAACCTTCGTCACCAAAAAAATTGTGTTGCCGTCGAACTGGAAGAAGTTGGTGGCGAAGTACAAAAGCATGGTTCCTGCTTACGAACGCTATTGATGAAGGTGATGCGATGAACATGTTGCCGGACTGTGCAAATTTTGCCATAAGTGGTCGGCGGGTAACGCTGATACGCGGGGCGATGTGCGTTGCGTTAGGAGTGACGATGAGTGTGTTGTCCTCTGTTACGTTTGCGCAGTCCTACCCCGCCAAACCAATCCGCTACATCGTGCCCTTTGCCCCTGCGGGCACCGGCGACGTCTGCGCCCGTTTCCATGCGCAAAAAATGCAAGAACGCATGGGCCAGCCGGTGGTGATCGAGAATCGCGCCGGCGCCAATCAGGCCATCGGCATCGACGCGGCGGCAAAATCGGCGGGGGATGGTTACACGGTGTTGCAAGGGGCTTTGTCGGGCATTGTGATGAACACCATCTTCGCCAATATCGGCGGGCAGAAATTATCGTACGACGTAAACAAAGACCTCGCGCCGGTTTCGATGGTCTGCACTTCGCCTCTTTACCTGGGCGTACACGCTTCGGTGGGCGCGAAGACCATCAAGGAGTTGGTGGCCGTGGCCAGGGCTAAACCCGGCAAGCTCACTTATTCCTCCAATGGTGTGGGCGGCACACAGCACCTGGCGGTGGCGTTGTTCGCGCAGCGCATGGGCTTGAACATGGTGCACGTGCCCTATAAAAGCGGCGCGCAATCCACCACCGATGTGGTGACCGGTGTGATCGACATGCTGTTCGGCGGATCGTTATTGCTGCCGCACGCCAAGGCGGGCAAGGTACATATCGTCGCGGTGGGCCACATGAAGCGCGCCGGCGCCACGCCCGATGTGCCCACCATGCATGAACAGGGTGTCACCGGGTTCGATGTGATTTCGTGGTTTGCGCTAATGGCGCCATCGGCCACGCCCAAGGTCATCATTGATCGACTGTATCGTGAAACTGAAGCGATCTTGAAACCCGGCGCGGGCCGTGAGGGCATCGCCAACAATGATGTGGAATTGGTTGCGAGTACGCCGGCCGAACTGGGCGAGCGCATCCGTAGCGACTTTTCGGTGTGGGAAAAAACCATCCGCGAGACTGGCATCAAGCTTGAACAATAGTCAGGCGTTACGTAACTCTTCGATTGGCGTCGCGCTTGATCGGTGCGACGTAGCAAAATCCAAATGAACTGACCAAAGTAGGACCAACACCATGGATTTCGACTTCATCGTCATCGGCGCGGGCCCCGCGGGTCTTAGCGCAGCGGCGCATCTGCAAAAGGCGCAACGCCGCGTGCTGGTGATTGAGCGCGAATCCTTCGGTGGTCGTGTCGGCAATCTCGAATGGATCGACGACTATCCCGCGAAAGGCGAGCGTATCGAAGGCCCCAAGCTGGCCAATGCGCTGGTCGAGGCGGCGCGCGGGGCGAAACTGGAATTGGGCGAGGTGATTGAACTTGAATCTTACTCGGGTTGCCGCTCTGTGACCCTTGCCGATGGCAAGGCCTACACGGCGCCGGTTGTAATCATCGCGGGCGGAATAAAAACACGGCCCCTTGGCATTCCTGGCGAAGACAAATATCAAGGCAAGGGCATCATTCAATGCGCGTTTTGCGATGGTGGTTTGTATTCCAACAAACCGGTGGCGGTGTGCGGCGGTGGCGATGCGGGCATCCGGGAAGCCCTGTATTTGTCGAAATTTGCTTCAGTGGTGCATGTGCTGGAAATCGACAACCAGCTTAGCGCCCGAGCCGATCTTCAAGCCAGTGCGCGTGCCAATGCAAAACTGGATATTCGTTTGGGTTGCAAACCCACGGCGATTCTCGGCGCGGATGGCGTCACAGGCGTGGAAGTCGAAACGGTATCCAATGGCACCCGAGAGACCCTTGGCGTTATTGGTGTGCTGGTGCACGCCGGATTCGATCCGGCGAGCGGCTGTCTCGAGGGCGTGGTCGAATTGGATGAGCGTGGCTATACGCGAATCGCCGCCGATGGGCTAACTGGCGCTGAAGGCATATTTTCTGCGGGGGACATTCGCGCCGGTTCGCGGCGCAATGTCATGGAAGCCATTGCCGACGGAATGGCCGCCGCGGCCGCGGCGCGTGCGCTTTTGGATCACGGCTGAATTATTTGGTTTCGTGAACGATGCGAATCAAGTGCGCCAAGGAGTTGGCCTCGAGTTTGGCGAGGATGCGGCTGCGATAGCCTTCCACGGTACGCACGCTCAGCGTGAGTTTCTCCGCGACTTCACGGCTGGAAAGCCCTTCGGCGATCATCTCGGCGATGGTTCGTTCGCGCTGTGTCAGTCGCGCGAGTTTGCTGGCAACCGCTTCGCGCGAACCGGCGTCGCGACGGCGATCCGTATCGCGCGCGATCGCGGAAAAAACCGTGTCGATAAGGCGTTGATCGTCAATCGGTTTTTCCAGAAAATCGAACGCGCCGTCGCGCATGGCATCGACGGCCATCGCGACCCGGCCGTGACCGGTGATGAAAATCGTCGGCGTTTCACAGCCGCTCTCGCGCATTCGCCGGTACACCTCCATGCCGCTCATCTCCGGCATGCGCACATCGAGCAGCACGCAACTGGCCTGAGGCATTTCCTCCAAATAACGCAGCGGGCTCGCGAACGCAGTGAGTTTCAGGCCCACTGTTTTCAATAGCAGACGAGTGGATTCGCGCACCGCCTCGCTGTCATCGATCAATACCACGTTGCAATCGGCGTCAGACCCAGTGCTGGAGCAGGCGGCGGGGTCTGCATTGACCGATGAACGTGAGGCGCGATTTTTCGTGGGCGCACGCGGTATAAGCATGATGATTCTCCCTATTTTTTTTGCCAGGGAAACTATAACCAAATTTTCCCGGCGGCAACACGCGTCAAAGCGGCATACTATGATAACCAAAGAACGCGGGCAGGCAAATACCACGAGTAGGCAAGGACTGCGATGAATTTCCCCCGGATTTCGGGCCGTTTGCGCCTGCCGTTGATCGTCGCCGTCGGTGGTTGCGCGATGACGGTGGCACTGGCGGGATATTTTCGTTTGGAGGCGGATCGACTGGCCAACGATCAGTTCGAATTGCGCTCTAAACGCTATGCGCTGACGGTACAGATGTGTCTACAAGAAGCGGTGAGCGCGGCACGGGGTATTCGCTCGATCGCCGAGAATGGCCTTGGCGGTGGTATTGAGTCGCTGCGCGCCTTGTCGCTACTTGGCGAAGGTAACGACTCGCCCATTCACGGCATTCGCTGGATCGCTTTTCTTGCACTATCGCCCGCCCGCGCGGACGTGCCTGTCGCGGACGATGCCACGCCAATCGTGGGCCTGGCGGCGAGCCGGGGCGCGCCGATCGCCGAAGGTGGTCAAATACTCCAGGCACCGCATTTCTTGCGCGCGTTGCAGCAGGCTATGCGATCGGGCAACGCAACGCTCTATGTACCCGAAAACGAATCCGGCATCGATACGCCGGTCTATCTGGGCGCCATTAAAACCGGCACGCTTCGAGCGCCAACACAGGTTCTCGCCGTTGGCCTGGAGGTGAAATCTCTGGTTGGTGCCGACATGGCGGAATTCTTGGCCCGAGACAATCAACCGCCTATCGGCACCTACGCGATCAAGATATTTGCCAAGTCCGCCGGCGACGGCGCCGCTATCGAGAGGATTTTGGTTCAGACCGCGAAGCACGGTCCAATCGAAACGCCGAGCCCGTGGAGCTTCGCGGCTGGCGATTCAACTTGGTTTGAGCGCGAAAGCCAGATCGAAATCGATGGCCTGCGCTATCGCATTCACACCGCTATCTCGCGCGCTGAAATCGACACGCCCGAGGACAAAAACAGTTGGTGGGCGCTGGCCATTGGCTTGTTGACCACCTTGATTCTCTGCTTGACCACGGCGCGAATCGCCTTGGCACGCGACGTGGCGGTTGACACCTCGCGGCAACTAGGCACACTGGTGCGTAGAAGTGAGTCGCGCTTTCGCAATTTGGTCGAATCGACTCGCGATTGGATGTGGGAAACCGATGCGCAAGGAGTATTTACCTTCTCCAGCGGCAGGGTGCATGCGCTACTGGGAGTATCTCCCCGCGAAATTATCGGCAAACGTTGCATCGATCTTGGTTTGCAAATGGATCTTGAACATGCCGCCGCATCGGATGCGCGCATGGAAATCGCCGTTGCACATCGCGATGGCCAGATCGCTTGGCTGCAATGCGCTTGCTCGCGATTCAACGACGACCAAGGCGCATTGGCGGGATATCGCGGTGTATGCACCGATATCACCGAGACGCGGGCGCGGACTGATCGGCAGCGTAGCCTCGAGATCGAATTCAATCGAACCGATAAACTGGGCACCCTGGATCATGTTATGTCGATGGTGGCGCACGAGTTAAATCAACCGTTGGCGGCGGTGGCGAGTTACTGTGGTGCAAGCGTACGCATGCTGCGCGATGATCCGCAGGCGCTGGACGAGGCGATTGCTTCCATGAATGCCGCCGCCAAACAAGCGCAGGTGGCCGCGGCGACGGTGCGCGGTATTCGCCAATTCATTGTTCAGCAGGAACCCAGCATTGCTTCGCATGGGGCCGACACCCTTATACGCAATGCGATCACGCTGGCCGCCTTTCGTGTCGACCAGGCCGGTATTAAGATCGAATGGACCCACGATCCGCGATTGCCCCCGGTGCTCGCGGATCAGATATTGATCGTGCAGGTGTTGCTCAATCTATTGCACAACGCCATCGACGCGGTGAGTGAGTGTCGCGATCCGCGCATCTGGATTCGCGCCGAACAGGCCGATGCCGCTTGGGTTCGCATCCTGGTGGAGGACAACGGGCCGGGCATGGATGAGGAGCAGTTGGCCCGCTGCTTTGAACCTTACGTCACCACCAAAAAATCCGGCCTCGGCCTGGGATTGTCGATCAGCCAGTCGATCGTTGAGTCTCACCAAGGGCAGTTGAGCATGCGGCGCAATGCGCAAGGGGGCTGCGCTGCGATTTTGACGCTCAAGGCCGACGGCAATGCGGATGGCGCTTCGGGCAAAAGCAAATTGCTGGCGCGGCGCGATGGTTGATGCGCGAGCGCTTGGCCCGGCCCATCGGCTGGCGGCATAGGCGCGTGCTCTGTCACACCGCGGAGGCGATCATGGCGCCAGCGAGCGCCAACGCGCAAAACAGCGACGCAACTAAGGCTGATGCGGCCCTGGGCGCGCAAGCACGTGGCGAACGCCGCGCCGCCAATGCCGTGACGCCGATCAAGGGCAGGCTGCAAAGCAGCATCCATAGCGAGAGCATCACATAGTTGCCCCACAGCATATGGCGAAACACCACCGTTTCCGCGGGATTGGAAGGATTGATGAAAATTGGAACCGGACGCCCTTCGAGTCGCGAGTTCTCCAGGTATTCGACGACTTTGGCGAGCCAAATTCCGTCCCACACCGCGACGCTTTCCCCGATTTGTCCGGTAAAGGCGAGGCGGCCGCTCTGGAATTCGCGCTCGCCATGAAAATAGCGGTACTTGATGCGCATGGCGTAATAGCCAAGGCGCCGCGGTTCGCCTTGGTTGGACATGCTCACGTGAATGATGCTGGCTTGCGCCTGCGGCCAATGACGAGCTCGCCAGACCTCGGTAGCCAAATCGGCGACGCGCCAAGCTGCCCACAGCGCCAAAACAAGCGCCGCCAACACGACCGCGATACTCAGCGCGGCGACCACCTTGTTGCCGATAGGACCAAATTCGAACTGTGCGGTCGAGACTGGCACGCGCGGATTATTTGGCGGCGAGCGCCTGCTCTATGGCATTGCGAAACTGCTCGTAGGGCTGGGCGCCGGTGATCAGGTTGCCACCGCTTACAATGTCGCCACGTTCCGTTTTGGCGACGATGAAGCTGGGGGTGGCGTTAATGCCGATGGATTGACCGCTGGCGATACCGCGATTGATCTTGGCGGTTTGTTTTCCGGTACTCAGGCACAAATCGAACGCAAAAGCTTCCAGATTAAGTTGCTTGGCATAGCCAGGATATTGACGCAAATCCAGATTGGCCGATTGCTCGAACAATATGTCGTGCATTTCCCAGAACTTTCCTTGCTCCGCGGCGCAGTGCGCGGCCTCGGCGGCTTTACGCGCCTTGAGGTGCATCTGCTCCAGCGGGAAATCGAGGAATACGTAACGCACCTTGCCGGTGTCGACGTAATCGCGCTTGATGTCAGGCAGCGTAGAACGGAAGTGGCGCTGGCAGAACGGACATTCGAAATCGGAGAACTCGACGATGGTGATCGGCGCGTCGGCGCGGCCCAGAGTTGGCGCGCCGGCGATGCTGACTTTCGCGTTGGCCGGATTGAATCCCAGGCCGGGTTGCGGCGCCTGGGCTTGCGGCGCGAATTGCTGGGGCGCCGCGCCTAACGTTTCGCGTTGCTGCAAAAACTGGACGATACGGCCGATGTGCCCTTTCATGATTTCAACATCGGCACGCATGCGTTGCATTTCGAGTTTCAGCAGATTTAGTTCAGTGTCGGTTTGCGAAGGCGCGGCCGCGGGCGCTTTTACCGGGGGACGAGATGGGGCTTGCGCATGCGCGGCAGCGGCGGCGATCACCATCACCACACTGGAGAGCAACACACGCGAAAATATTTGTTTGCAATTTTTCATTTGAACTCCGCGTGATCCATTACGGCTCAGTCAACTGCCCGCGCAATATCGGCGCGCGATTGGCCGCTGAACCGACTAAGCGCAATTCGCCTCGATAACCGATGGCGCCTTTCGGGCCCGGGCTGGGCACCATTTCCAGGGTCATTTCGGTGACGCACATGCTGGCATATCCGCTGAACGATTTGAGCAGGATGCGTCCGCCTTGATTGTTCATGGTCATGGGCGCCGAACGAATCGAGCAGCGGTCCTCTGGGAAGGTCACCGATACCTGACCGGTGCCGGTGGTGGTATCCATGGCGACAACGATGCGATGCCCATCATTGCTTCCCGCCAATGTCCATTTGCCGGTAAGTTTCTTCGGCGTTGGCCAATTTTGCGCGATGGCGCCGGTGCAGGCAAGGCAGGCCGCCGCGAATGCGATCACGTTGAGAATTTTAGTCGCGATGTTCATCGATATCTCCTAGGCAAAGTGCAGCGGAAAATTCTGCGCCCACACGAACCATCAGGCCAGCGAAATAGTGGCGCCAACATCGAAAAGTTCCGCTTTGCTTACGATGACTTGCGGCTGTCCTGGTAGCTTACTTCTATCCTGATGATTGATCCAACCGGCAATCCGCCGCGTTCACCGGGGGCAAATCGCGCCTGTTTGAAGGCCTGCGCCGCAGCCAGGGCAAACTCTTGGGGCAGGTTGCTTTTTTCGGTCTCGGCCTGCACTACTTGTCCCTGGTCGTTGATCCATAATTTCAGCATGAGCTTACCCGAGGACGCAAGTACTAGCGGTGGCGTGGCATCCAGAGGATCGTCCCCCAGAAGCATCGGGCGCTTGCTAAGTTGGTCCGAGGAGTAGAAAGCCGGCGCGGCGATCGGCAGCATGCCGCGCTCGGGAAGCAATACTGCGGCGGGCGCTGCGCCGCTTGTTTTGCCGCTGGTTTTGCTGCTTGTTTCGCTGCTTGTTTCGGCTTGGACCGCTTTGGTGACACCAGCTTCGACCAACGCAGGGGCTTCCGAGGCATGCGTTGCCATGATTCGATACTGCATGCCGCGCGAAGCTTTCATCGCGCCGGCTTCGCTGTCCGCGCCGCCAGCATAGGGCAGCAGCAGCAAGGCGAGGTGAGCACAAAGCGAGGCGCCCAGTGCCACGACGAGGCGTTTTGTAACCGGCGAGTTCCGTGTCCAGTTGTTCAATTTGCTTTTCCAAGCGCGCCTAAAAAATCAGACAAACCGCCATTAGACCGGCAAACCAACCGCTTGTCCTGCAAATTGCGCCGATTGGCGGCGGGGAATTGCGTTTGCATTGCGAATCCCTATGCTTTGCATGGCATGCATGAATTGAATATACAGAAAAATGCTATCCATGGATCAGACTTAGTCTCAATGCAGCGGCACACTCGGGAGGTTGGCGTGAAATTACAACAGGGATTTACCTTGATCGAATTGATGATAGTGGTGGTCATCGTGGCCATTCTCGCCGCGGTGGCGGTTCCCTCGTATAACGAATACATCGTTCGCGGCCGGATTCCCGACGCCACCGCGAATCTGGCCACCAAGCGGGTCAAGCTCGAACAGTTCTATCAGGACAACCGCACCTATGTGGGCGCGACCGATTGCGCCTCCGACACCACCACCAGCAGCTATTTCAATTTCTCCTGCACGGTCGGCCCAAGCGCGACGGCCTATACGCTTTCGGCGGTAGGCAAAAGTTCCATGACAGGATTCACCTTTACCGTCGATCAAAGCAATGCCAAGACCACCACGGTGGGTACCGGAGCCCCCTCGGGGTGGACCACCCCCAGCCCGAATAACTGCTGGGTCACGAAAAAGTCGGGTGTCTGCTGATGAATCTTCGCGGCTCGCGCGGCGCCACCCTGATCGAGTTGATCATCGGGATGGTGATTATTGGTATGTTGGTCGCGATGGGCCTGCCGACTTTCTCCACTTGGCTGCAAAACACCCAGATACGAACCACCGCCGAGGCGATTCAAAACGGGTTGAGCCTCGCGCGTTCCGAAGCGGTGAATCGCAATACCTCGGTGCGCTTTCAACTGACCAGCACCCTGGACAACACCTGTAGCCTGTCGAGTTCGAGCGCCAACTGGGTGGTCAGCCTGGACGACCCAGAAAGCAAGTGCGCCACGGCGGCTTCGGAGACCACCACGCCACGCATTATTCAAATTCGCGGCAGCAACGAGGGCACCACCAACGCGGTGGTCGCCGCCACGCAAAACACCATTTCGTTTAGCGGTCTTGGCCGCGTCACGCCAGTGCCGGCGGGCAACGTCACGATCGACGTTAGCAACCCATCTGGTGGCACCTGCGCGAGCGCCTCGGGAAAAATGCGCTGCCTTCGCGTCGTGGTGTCGCCTGGCGGGCAGGTGCGGATGTGCGACCCCAAATTCACCAGTACCGACCCGCAAGGGTGCCCATGATGAATAGTCTTCATAGCCGCGCCAAACACCAACGCCCTTTTCCCGCTGGTCATCGTGGCGCTGGCTTGGTCATCGCGGGCAGTAAGACCAAGCAGCGCGGCGCGATGTTGCTCGAAGCGCTGGTTGCCATTCTGATTTTTTCGGTGGGCATACTGGCCGTGGTTGGCATGCAGGCCACCGCAGTCAAGGCCGCAGCCGACGCCAAGTATCGCTCGGAAGCCAGCTTGCTCGCCAACGAACTGCTCGGTCAGATGTGGATTACCAATCGCAGCGCGGCGGTATTGAAAACCAATTTCGAGGGTAGCTCGGGCAGCGGTGGCACCTATTACGTCAATTGGTATAGCGATGTCGCTGCGGCCATGCCGGGGGTGACCACCACCGCCAATGCCCCAACGGTGAGTGTCGATGGGACCACCGGCTTGGTGACGGTGGTGGTGTATTGGAAGCTTCCTAGCGAAGCCGCCGGCGCGTCCGCGCACAACTACACCGTCATCGCCCAGGTTCAGTAGCGGAGCGCCGAATGATTTGCATCGACCCTACATCCGCCAAGCGCCTCCTCGCAGGCCTGCCGTTGCCCCTTGTCGCGCGCACAGAGGCTGGTTTCAGCCTGGTGGAAATCATGGTGGGCATGGTGATCGGCATGTTTGGCCTGTTGATCATGATGCAGGTGTTCAGTCTGGCCGAGGAGCAAAAGCGCACCACCACCAGCGGCGGGGATGCGCAAAGTACCGGTGCCATTGCCCTGTTTGGCCTGCAGCGCGATATCCGACAGGCTGGCTATGCCATTAGCGACCCGAAGATGATTGGCTGCAATGTCACCCTGCGCTCGGGCGTTACCTTGAATTCCATGGCGCCAATGACTATTAACCACGCCAGCATTCCCGCCGGCGACACCAATACCGACACCTTGCTGGTGGCCTATGGCAATACCAACGGCACCCCGCAGGGCGATGGCATCGTGTCGCAGGCCTCGCAGCCGGCCTATACCGTGCAGACTTCCTCTTCGTTTGTCGCCAATGACAGAGTGGTCGCCACGCCCTCGACCCGGGCCAGCCCCTGCGCGTTGACCTTGGATACCGTTGCCAGTGTCAGCGGACAAGTGGTGACGGTGTCCACTGGTATCACCGGTATGGCCAATGGCACGCTTTTTAATCTAGGTCAAGCGCCCAAGATTTACGCTTATGCGATTCGCAACGGCAATCTCACGCAATGCGATTACATGGTCAACAATTGCAGTGTGGCGGCTAATGTCACCAGTACCACGATCTGGGTGCAGATCGGCGGCAATATCGTCAGCATGCGCGCCCAATATGGCCGCGATACCGCGTCGGGCACCATGGATGGTTTTGTCGACGTATTCGACCAGGCCACGCCCACCACGGCCTGCACTTTTGCCAGAGTGTCTGCGGCGCGCCTGGCGTTGGTGGTCAGAAGCGCGCAATTGGAAAAAACCACGGTGACCACGGTGGCGCCCACCTGGGAAGGCACCTCGGTGCAAACCACCAATTCACCTACTAATCCGAACGCGACGCCAATCGTACTTACTGGGAATGCCTCGTGGCAGAGCTTTCGCTACCGGGTGTTTCAAACCGTGGTCCCACTTCGCAATATCGCCTGGGCAGGAGCGCAAACGGGATGTTGAACTCAAGAAAAATTTCATCGCAGCCCATGCAGCGCCCGATGGCGGGCGGCAGCCGCAACGTGGGGGTCATTGGCCGCGTGCGCCAGCGGGGCGTGGTATTGATGGTGGCGCTGATTGTTTTGGTGGCGCTGACCCTGGCGGGCATCGCCCTGATGCGCTCGGTGGATACTTCCACGGTGATCGCCGGCAATTTGGCGTTTCAGCAGGCCGCCACCAATTTCGGCGACACCGGTATCGAGACCGCCATTACCTGGTTGAAGACCAACAACACCGGTTCCGTTTTGCACAATGACATTACCGCGCAAGGCTATGCAGCGTCGCGGCAGGACCCCTCGGTTGGCCAGACCTGGGATTCGTTCTGGAGCACCATCATTGCGAAGAACAATATGGCGGTGACCCTCACGAGCAGCGCGACCACCGGCAATACGGTGTCGTACGTCATACAACGCCTGTGCAACGCGGGAGGCGATCCGGTATCCACCGGCGTGGATTGCGCCGTGCCGCAATCATCGACCAATACCGCCAGTTCAAGCAGCAAGGGCGCGGGCTTTATTCAGCTTCAGTCCAGTACCGCTATTTTTTACCGTATCACCTCGCGGATTGTCGGACCGCGCAACACCATCAGTTACGTGCAGGCCATTGTGTCGTTGTAGTCGAAAAATCGATCATCGAAAAGCCGATCGTCGTATTGCCGATCAGTGCAGAAAATCAGGAGTTCATCATGAAACGCCGCCTTGTCAGACTCATCAGCCGGATGTTGGTGTTTTTTTACGCCTTCTCTTGCGTCAACCTCCATGCGCAGACAGCCGATCTTTCCTCGGTGCCGCTAGTGACTTCGTCTACCTCCTCGGTATTGCCCAATCTGGTGTTTATCCTTGATGACTCGGGCAGTATGGACTGGGATTACATGCCCGACTGGGCCAACGATGGCTCGCCTTCGGTCACCGTGTTCCGCAACAACGAATACAACGGCGTGGCCTACAGCGCCGCGAATACCTACTCGCCGCCTGTCTACTACAACGCCGACGGTACGTTGAACACCACCACCTATCCCAGCCAAACCTCAAGCGCCACATCCACCTTCACCAAGGTGAAGAACGACGGTTACGGCATACAAAGCACTTCTACCAGCGATCTAACCTCCGGAACCAACGCGGCCTATTTCTTTACTTTTGTTGCCGGCGAGTATTGCACTACATCGAATCTTCGCACCTGCGTGACCCAGACCGCCCCTTCGGTCACCTACCCCTTTCCCGCCAAGCTGCGCTGGTGTACCCCAACCAAGTCATCGGATACCAGCCCCACCGCCGCCAGTACCATGACCGATTGCCAGTCTGTGCGCATCGAGGAGGGCAGCAAGCTCTATACAGTGGCGCGTGTCCCTGGTGGCACCAACAGCACCGCCACCATTACCGTTACCAGTCCGAACAATATGGTTGTCAATGGCGTCACGGTCAACGGTGCGCAGATCATGAGCGGCAACACCGGTACCGCTTCGGGATCGGCCAGTACCATTGCTGCGGCCATTGTCACCAAGATCAACGCCTGCACCTCGGCGCGCACCGGCAATTGCGATATCGAAGGATTTAGCGCCAGCAACAGCAGTGGCGTGGTCACCATCACCGGCGGCGCGGGCGGCTTTTCCCCGGCCGTACAGAGCACACAGACCTCCGGCACCACGCCGGTCACGGCCTTCAGTGGGGGTTTGCCAGGATCCAATATACGCACCGATATCGTCTCGGGGGTGAACTACCCGTTCCCTGGCACCACCACCAAAGCCAGCACCCGCAGCGACTGCGCCGCCACCACCTGCACCTACACCGAGGAAATGACCAATTACGCTAACTGGTACGCCTACTACCGCACCCGCATGCAAATGATGAAAACTTCCACCGGTAGCGCATTCGCAAACATTTCGACTAAGTACCGCGTTGGCTTTGACACTATCAATGGCAACACCAGCAGTTTTCTGAATGTTTCTACGTTCAACGCGGCGCAGAAAAAAGCCTGGTATGACAAGTTGTACGCGGCTAAACCCGATAATTCAACGCCGCTGCGCCAAGCGTTGGCCACGATCGGACGCCTGTATGCGGGCAAGCTCAATGACACGACCCACCATGGTTCAACGGTGGTCGACCCGGTGCAATATTCCTGCCAGCAGAATTTCACCATTCTCTCAACCGATGGTTACTGGAATGGCAGTGCCGGATTCAAAATCGACGGCAACGCATTTGGCAGCTTGAATCCCGATGGCCCTGAAATCAGGCCGTTCAACGACGGCGCCACCCAGGTGGTCAACACTGTGACGCCGCGGGTGACCACGGTGCGCCGGCAGACGGTGCAGGGCGTTGAAGTCACCTCCAACTGGACGCGCACGGTGGTGACGGTCGGCGCCTCCTGTACCACGGCCGCGACGACAGTCGAGCCCAGCGATTGCGTCAATGATGGCGGGCACTACCGCGATAACAACCCAAACAGCAGTGACATCCGCAAGTGGTGCGTCATGCCCAATCGAGACAATGGTTCGGAATGCTCCAGTAACAATTTCATCTCCGGCACCACCATATACGCCTGCCGCGGGTCGGGCAATTCCAGCAACTACCCCAACGAAAACACCCCCGCCTTGAGCTTTAACCAAGCCTGCCGCACTGATAGCGGCGGGCAGAGATGGTGTATTTACCGTGGCAATACCACCAGCGGCACTACCGGTTGCGTCAGAATCACCGGCGGCTTCGAGGGTTCCGGCCCAACCAATATCGACGCTAACTATATGTTCGTCTGCAAGCCCCCCACCACGCCCGGTGCGACCGGGAATACCGTGACCTCGGCCTCGCAGACTTCGCAGGTCATTCAGACCGGTACCCAGACCACTGTGGAAGATGTCGCCACCACCACCAATTCCACGGTGGTGACCACCAACGGCGTGGCGGCGCCAGCCGTGGATTCCTCCGGAGGAACGATAACCACAACGGTCAGTTCAACCGCGGTACTCACCCCGGCGTCCAATGCCCCGGTTACCTGGACCACCGCATCAACCAGCTCGACCTGTTCTGCGGTATCGGCCTCGGTTGCGCCGCATGGCCAGGCGCTTGGCTCCACCAGCACCAAGAACACCGGTGGTACCGCCACGCCCACCACCCTCTCGACCACCGGCCCGGTATACGGTACGCCCACCACCAGCTCAACCAGCACGGGCGGTGTGCTGGATACCTTGGCGGATGTGGCGCAGTATTACTACGCCACTGATCTGCGCGATGCATCGTTCTCCAATTGCACCGGCGTGCCGATCCCTCCGGCGACCACTGGCCTCAATGTGTGTGGCGCGACGACGACGGGCGACCTCATTCAACGCATGGTGACGTTTACATTGGGATTGGGCGCGTCGGGCCAAATGCAGTATTCGCCGACCTATAGCACCGCCACCAGCGGTGACTATTTCAATGTGAAGAACGGTACGCTCGCCGATCCGACAAACAACATCTGCATCTGGCAAACAGGCGGGGCGTGTAATTGGCCCGCGCCGGAGAGCAACTCGCAGAAAACCATCGACGATCTGTGGCATGCTGCGGTGAATGGGCGCGGCACCTTCTTTAGCGCCACCAACCCGGCCACGCTGGCCTCGGGCCTGCAAAGCGCGCTGGCGGGGGTGCAATCGCAATTGGGTTCTTCCGCGGCGGCCACCACCAGCAATCCGAATGTCACCTCGGGCGATAACTTCGTGTTCAGTACCACCTTCAATACCGGGGTGATCGACAAGGGAGGCTGGGACGGCCAACTGGTACGCAATCAGCTCGACTTGGTGACCGGCGTCGTCAACTCGGTCAATGATTGGGAGGCGCGTGCTCAGCTCGATACCAAGGCGACCGCGGGAACGCGCACCATCTACATGTTCGATTCCACGGTCGCTGGTAAGTTAAAGACCTTCAATTGGACCAACTTGAGCACCACGCAAAAAACCTTTTTCAATGAAGCGACTCTCTCGGCGACCACCACGGGTCTGTCGCAATTCTGCTCGGCGGGTGCTACTTGCCTTGCCGCCGCCGACAAGACCCTGGCTTCGGGCAATAGCCTGGTCGAGTACCTAAGCGGGGTACGTACTAACGAAGGGATCTCCACCGACGTCTCCAAGTACTACCGGGTGCGTTCCTATGTGTTGGGCGATATCGTCAACGCCGAGGCGGTCTATGTGAAAACACCCCTGCTTACCTATGCCGACAGCGGTTTTTCCGATTACGTCGCCGATCAGGCTTCGCGACAGGGCATGGTCTATGCCGCCGGTAACGATGGCATGTTGCACGCCTTCAATGCCACCACGGGCGTTGAGTCCTGGGCTTTCGTGCCCACCCCCGTATTGCCTAGTTTGTACAAACTTGCCGACAAGAACTACGCGGCGCTGCACCAGTTCTACGTCGATGGAACGCCCGTGGCCGGCGAAGTGAAATTCGCCTCCATCACCAGTGGCGCCGAGAAAGATAAATGGAGAAGCATTCTGGTGGGCGGGATGAATAATGGCGCGCGCGGTTATTACGCGCTGGATGTGACCAATCCCGCGGCCCCCAAAGCCCTGTGGGAGTACACCGACACCAACCTGGGCTTTACCTATGGCAACCCTGTCATCACCAAGTTGAAAGATGGCACTTGGGTGGTGATTTTCTCCTCGGGATACAACAATGTTTCCGGCGGCGATGGCGTGGGCCGTTTGTACATTCTCAATGCTGAAACGGGCGCCTTGATTCGGACCATCAGCACTGGCGTGGGCAACACTACCACACCCAGCGGATTGTCAAAAATCAACGCCTGGGTGGACGCGGCCAATACCGATAACACCGTGTTGCGCGTGTATGGTGGCGATCTCTTGGGCAATGTATGGCGATTCGATGTCAATGGCGACATTGGCGCCTCGGGATACGACGCACATCGTCTGGTGACTTTGTACGGCAACGTGGCGGGGACCATCACCCAGTCTGTGACCTCGCGGCCCGAGCTGGGCGAGGCCAGCGGCAATCCGGTAATCCTGGTGGGAACCGGGCGCTTTCTTGGCGCCACGGATCTCTCAGACACCAGCACGCAAAGTTTTTATGCGATCAAGGATAAATTGGATACGGTTAGCTTTACCAATCCCAAGGCATCCGGCTCCGGATTTATCAAACAGCAAATGGGCGAGACCACCTGTCCGGCTGGCACGCCCAGCAGCGTGTGCACCACCGGTCAAACGGTGCGCGTCAGCATCAACGAAGCCACGGTGAACTTTTCTAGCGATAACGGCTGGTACCTCGACTTCATCGGCACGGGCGAACGCGCCAATACCGATCCGACGCTGGCCTTGGGCACGCTTGGTTTCACCACCAACTTGCCCAATACCAGCGCCTGTTCCGCGGGGGGTACGAGCTTCCGTTACTTCCTTGACTACACCAAGGGAACTCCTGTTTCCACGGCGCGTTCCTCGAGCACCGGCACAGGCGTGGTGGGGGTGAGTTTTGGCAATGCCTTGGCAACTCGAGGCGTGTTTGTGCGCTTGCCCAACAACACCATCGTGCAGTTGACTCGACTCTCGACTGGCACCACGGTGACATCCAACGTGCCCATCGGCTCGGGGGGATCATCTACCAAGCGCGTTTCCTGGCGTGAGTTGATTTCCGAATAATCGATTCGCGAACCGCGCCCCATCGCCGGGGCGCGCATTGGTCAGATTGCTATCGCGCTCAATTGGCCGAATTGGCCGAAGGCATTTTCCAGGCTGTCGATATCGCGAGTGACATCATGGTCGAGGGTATTTGCCGCGCCGGCGATATCGCCGCTGACTCTACATCGTCTTGATCGCGTGGCCCTTCACGAAATTTTAGCCACAGGGCTACAATTCGCGCCCATCGTTTTTTAATCATTCTGCCGCGAGGCGCCGAAAGAGGAGACACCATGAGCTACAAACTACTGAGCTATCACGCAGGCAGAAAAGAAGTTCGCGCCGGGATTCTGGTAGACGAACATGTCTATGACGCGGCGCGTGTCGGCACCGACACCTCGTATGCCACCATGGATGGTGTGCTGAAAAATTGGAAAAAAGCGCATAGCGCATTCGTGGCCGGAACCAAGAATATTGAATCGGGGAAAAGCCGCGCCAAGGGCATTGCGTTAAAGAAGGTGCGTCTTGCCGCGCCGGTGCCGGTGCCGGGCACCATTTTCTGTGCTGGCGCGAACTACAAAGATCACGCCGACAACATGGCGCGCAAACAAGGTAAAGCGCCCGATCCCGATCCGCATACTCAAGGGTTAAATCCCTGGCATTTCCAGAAGGCGCCCAAAAGCACGGTGGTTGGCCCGAATGCCAATGTGAAACTGCCGGTGTATTCGAAGAAGGTCGATTGGGAGATCGAATTGACCGCGGTGATTGGCACGCCCTGCCGCAATGTGTCGATAGAAAACGCACTCAAATACGTTTGTGGCTACACCATCAGCAATGACCTCTCGGCGCGCGACATGACCAAGCGTCCGCACCTGCCCGATGATTCGGGCTTCAAATTCGACTGGATTGGACAGAAGAATTTCGAAGGCGCCTGCCCCACCGGACCGTGGATTACGCCCGCCGCCTACATCAAGAATCCGCAGAACCTGGGGATGAAACTTTGGGTGGACGATCAGTTGATGCAGGATGCCAACACCGGGTTGATGTTGTTCAATACCGCCGAGCAGATCTCGCATTTATCCAAGTGCATCACCTTGCATCCAGGCGACATGATTCTCACCGGCACCTGTGCTGGCACCGGCGCGGAGCGCGAAATCTTCCTTAAATCCGGACAGACTTTGAAGTTGTGGATTCAGGATATCGGAGAGCTCGTACACAAGGTGGTGTAGGTGGCACTCGACAAATCCGTAATCGAAGGGATGGCCGAGCGCCTGCGCACCGCAGGCGAGACGCGCATTGCCATTGGGCCTTTGCGCGACCAGCTTCCCGATGTGGCCGCGGCGATTGCGGTGCAGCAGGCTAATACGGCGTATTGGGTGGCGAATGGCCGGCGGTTGATTGGCCGCAAGATTGGCCTTACCTCCAAGGTGGTGCAGCAACAGCTTGGCGTCGATCAGCCCGATTACGGCATGTTGTTTGCCGACATGTTGGTGGCCGATGGCGACGAGGTGCCTTTGTCCAAAGTGATGCAGCCCAAGGTCGAAGGTGAAATTGCGCTGGTTCTGAAAAAAGATCTGGTCGGTGTGGATCTCACTTTATCGGATGTGGTCGCGGCGGTGGACTACGCGGTGGCGGCCATCGAAATCGTCGATAGCCGCATCGAGAAATGGAATATCAAGATCCAGGACACCATTGCGGACAATGCTTCGTCGGGGCTATTTGTTTTAGGCAAAGAACGCCGTTCGATTGAGGGCCTAGATCTGCCCGCTTGCGAAATGAGCATGCTGCGCAAAGGCGAAAAAGTGTCGCAGGGTAATGGCGCCGCGTGCCTGGGCAATCCGCTCAACGCCGCTCTGTGGCTGGCGCGCACCATGGTGGAAATTGGCGCTCCCTTGAAGGCCGGCGATGCCATCATGTCCGGCGCGCTGGGGCCCATGGTAGGTGTGTCGCCCGGCGATACGGTGGAAGTGCAGATCACCGGCCTGGGCAGCGTGCGCACTCGATTCGGCGTTTAACAAGGCCAGGCACGCCGCGCCCGCGATTTCGTTCAGCATCGCAGCCACGAGCGCAATTCGACACAAGGAAATTCACCAATGAAATCGGATAATCGGGTAGTGGTGGCCATCATCGGCTCGGGCAATATCGGCACCGACCTGATGATCAAGGTCATGCGTAACGCCAAGCACTTGGTCATGGGCGCTCTGGTGGGCGTGGATGCGGATTCCGACGGGCTGGCACGCGCCAGACGACTGGGCGTGCCGACCACGCACGAAGGCATCGATGGTTTGGTGAAGATGCCCAACTTCAAGGACATCCGTATTGCGTTTGACGCCACTTCGGCCGGCGCGCATGCAAAAAACAACGAGGTATTGCAACGGCACGGCATTCAGGTGATCGATCTCACGCCGGCGGCCATCGGCCCTTATGTGATTCCGGTGGTGAATCTGGAAGAACATCTTCACAGCCCCAATATCAATATGGTGACCTGCGGCGGGCAGGCGACCATTCCATTGGTGAAGGCCGTCTCCAATGTGGCGACGGTGTTTTACGCCGAGATCGTCGCCTCAATCGCCAGCAAGTCCGCCGGCCCCGGCACGCGCGCCAACATCGACGAATTCACTGAAACCACGTCGAAGGCGATTGTGAAACTCGGCGGCGCCGCGCAGGGCAAGGCCATCATCATTCTCAACCCGGCCGAACCGCCGCTCATCATGCGCGACACGGTCTATTGCCTCGCGGAGAGCGGCGCTGATGAAGCGGCGATACGCGCGTCGGTGGCCGCGATGGTGGCCAAGGTGGCGGCCTATGTTCCCGGCTATCGTTTGAAGCAGGAAGTGCAGTTCGATCGCATCCCCGCGGACAAGCCGCTCAATGTTCCCGGCCTGGGCAAACTCGCCGGCGTCAAGGTATCGATTTATCTCGAGGTGGAGGGCGCG
Organism: Burkholderiales bacterium; assembly: GCA_046153355.1. Taxonomy (GTDB): domain Bacteria; phylum Pseudomonadota; class Gammaproteobacteria; order Burkholderiales; family SG8-39; genus 2-02-FULL-62-17. The sequence continues at coordinate 13,153 of JBJXEY010000203.1, read as the reverse complement.
GCGCATTATCTGCCCGCCTATGCCGGCAATCTGGACATTATGACCTCGGCGGCGCTGGCGGCGGCGGAGCAGTTGGCGGTTACCAAGCTCACCATAGCGGCTTAAGCGAAGCCGGCCAAATTCGAAGGAGCACGCAAATGTTGGATACCAAAAAATTCAATGCAGAAAAAAAGATTTACATATCGGATGTGACGCTGCGCGACGGCATGCATCCACGCCGCCACCAATATTCGATCGAGCAGTGCATCACCATCGCCCGGGCGCTGGATGAAGCGCGCGTCGATAGCATCGAGATTTCCCATGGCGATGGCCTGGCGGGGTCAAGCTTCAACTATGGGTTCGGTGCGCATACCGATGTCGAGTGGATCGAGGCGGTGGCGAGCGTTGCCAGACATTCGCGCGTGGCCACCTTGCACATTCCGGGCATCGCCACCGTCCACGATCTGGATGCCGCTTTCAAGGCCGGCGCACGCACGGTGCGCATCGCCACCCATTGCACTGAAGCCGACATTGCCAAACAACACATCGGCCATGCCAGGAAACTCTCCATGGATACGGTGGGCTTCCTGATGATGGCGCACATGATTCCCGCCGCCGAGTTGCTCAAACAAGCCAAGCTGATGGAATCCTATGGCGCGCAATGTGTTTATGTCACCGACTCGGGCGGCGCGTTGCTGATGGCCGAAGCCGCCGAGCGCATCAAGGTATTGCGCGAAGGCTTGAAGAGCGAAACCGAGGTGGGCATTCACTGCCATCACAATCTTTCGCTTGGCGTGGCCAATTCGATTCTGGGCCTGGAACAGGGTGTGGATCGTATCGATGCGTCGCTTGCCGGCATGGGCGCGGGGGCGGGCAACACGCCGCTCGAGGTGCTGATCGCGGTGCTCGATCGCATGGGCCTGAACCACGGCTGCGATCTGAAAAAACTCATGTCCGCGGCCGATGACCTGGTGCGGCCGCTGCAGGATCGGCCGGTGCGCGTGGATCGCGAAACATTAGCACTGGGCTATGCCGGCGTGTATTCGAGCTTCCTGCGCCATGCCGAAACGGCAGCGGAAAAATATGGCATCCCCACCTTCGACATCCTCGCCGAATTGGGCCGCCGCCGCATGGTGGGCGGGCAGGAAGACATGATCGTCGATGTGGCGCTGGATTTGCTCAAGGCGCGTCAATCGCAGGGCGACGCAACAGCCGCGTAACCCTGATTTTCATGCAAACGAGGAGAAAAGCGAGGCATGTGCCGTCCTGACGATTGAATGGCGATTTTAAGTCCCATTGGCGCAATATGACGGAAAATCCCGGAAAGTATCCGATTCACGTCCGCTGAGATTGCGACATTTTTCTGCCGCGTGCTCATTGTCAGCGGCAAACTGTTGCGGTTATCGTTTTACAATAAAAGTTCGCATGCGATAATGCCCAAGCGCGTGAATATCAAACCCTGCTCAGGCACACCAAAACCGTCATGGAACTTAAGGAAATTTCGGTCGATGATCTAACCTACGGCATGTACGTATCGAAGCTGGACAGGCCCTGGACCGAGACACCGTTCATGTTTCAGGGATTTGTCCTGAAGACCGAAAAACAGATCGATGCGCTCAAGAAACTTTGCAAGCTCGTTTATGTTGATCCGGAAAAGGCCGAGCGTCCGGATCCAACCCGAGTAACCGCTGAGGATATCGCCAAGATCCGCGGCTCAACGGTGTATCGCGAGACGGCCAGTGTTGAAGCTGAACTGCCCAGAGCCCATAAGACCTATTCGAACACCACGGTAGTTGTCAAGGAACTGTCGCGCGCGGTCGAAATTGGCAATTCGATCGACAGTACGCGATCCCGCGAGGCGGCCACGCAGATCACCGAGAGCGTGGTGCGCAATCCTGATGCCATGGCGCTGCTCACCAGGCTACAGGAAAAAAGCGGCGCCGCGCTGAGCCGAGCGGTCGAGATTTCGGTCACGATGACTATTTTCGCGCGCTTTCTCCAGTTGCCCCAGGAGCAGATGGAGGTGCTTGGCATGCTCGGGTTGCTGCAGGATGTGGGCAAGCTGAAATTGCCTGCGGATCTGGCGGCCCGCGGGCCTTTGAATGCTGCTGAAATCAAGCTCTACCAGACCCATGTGAATCATTCGGTTGAGATTTTGAGCAGCACGCCCGGCGTGCATCCTGATTTGCCCGGTCTGGCCTCGCTGCATCACGAGCGATTCGACGGCAGCGGCTATCCTCGCGGATTGCGGGGTATCGCCATAGCTCTGGTTGGTCTGATCGCAGGCATCATTGATGCGTATGACTCGCTTATCGCGCCGCGTCCGTTCGGCGAAAATTTACCTCCTTCGACCGCCTTGAATATTATTTATAAAGGGCGCGGGACGTTGTTTCACGCGGCGTTGGTTGAGCAGTTCATTCAATGCGTTGGTATTTTTCCGGTGGGCAGCGTGGTTGAGCTCAACAGCGGCGAAGTGGCGATTGTGATCGCGCAAAACATGGTGCGGCGAATGAAACCGCGCATCATGATCGTCAAGGATGCAAAGGGCTTCGTCGTCAAACCCTATCGAATGCTTGATCTGATGAAAGACCCCAAGGTCAGCCCGGATGAGGTCTACAAGATCCAGCGCACTCTGGAATCCGATACGCTCCAAATCGACCCGCGAGAGATGTTCCTTTGAGCGGGGCAAATAACCGAGTTACCACGCGCGTGACTCGGTGCGCGACTCAACACTCCCAGGGATTGTGCCTCTCGGAGTCGACTGCATAGCGGGCTATTGCTTCGGAGACGACACCGCGAAAAATTGCATTTTCACCGGCCAGCGCGGCGAGCGCCGCGATTGCGATGTGATGGCGATCCACTTCGAAAAATGCGCGCAGACTGGCGCGCGAATCGCTGCGGCCAAACCCATCGGTGCCCAGGCACACGTAGCGTTGTCCAATCCATGCGCGAATCGAATCGGGCAGGGCACGCATGTAATCGGTCGCGGCAATCACCGGGCCTGAAGTGGCGTCGATGCACGACTCAACCCAGGATTTTCGTGGGACTTCATCAGGATGCAGGCGATTCCATCGTTCGCTCGTCAAACCGTCGCGGCGCAATTCGGTGAAGCTGGTGACGCTCCAAATATCCGCAGCGATCCCCCAGTCGTTGGCCAGCAACTCGGCGGCAGCGATCACTTCGCGCAGGATGGTGCCTGAGCCCAGCAGTTGCACCTTTGTATTTTTAGAGGGTTTCGCGGCTGCAGGCACTGCTACTTCGCGCAGCCGGTACATGCCCTTGAGTATGCCCTCGCGTGCGCCCGCAGGCATCGCCGGCTGTGGGTAATTTTCATTCATCACCGTCAAGTAATAAAACACATCCTCCTGATCCGTAAGCATGCGTCGCGCGCCATCCTGAACGATGGTGGCGAGTTCATAGGCATAACAGGGGTCGTAGGCGACGCAATTGGGCACAGTGGAGAAAAGCAGGTGGCTCGAGCCATCCTGATGTTGCAGGCCTTCACCGGATAGCGTGGTGCGGCCGGCGGTGGCGCCGATAAGAAAACCACGAGCCCGCGAGTCGCCGGCAACCCACACCAGATCACCGATGCGCTGAAAACCAAAGCACGAGTAAAAAATATAAAACGGCAGCATGGTGACGCCATGTGCGCTATAGCTGGTTGCCGCGGCGAGCCAGGATGACATGGCGCCGGCTTCGCTGATGCCTTCTTCCAGAATCTGACCGTCTTTCGCTTCTTTGTAGTAGAGCAACTCGTCGCGGTCTTCGGGGTCGTAGAGCTGCCCTACCGATGAATAGATGGCGATTTGCCTGAACAAAGACTGCATGCCAAAAGTGCGTGCTTCGTCGGCGACGATGGGCACGATGTGCTGCCCGAATTCGGGTTCACGCAACCATTGCGACAACAGTTGCACGAAGGCCATGGTGGTGGATTGCTCGCGGCCATGCGAGCCATCGAGAAATTTTTGCATGGAGTCGATGGATGGCACGTTGGTTGCCGGGCCGCGCCGTTCGCGTTTTGGGAGGTAGCCGCCTAGAGCCTCGCGACGTGCGTGCAGATATTTGATCTCCGGCGAATCTGCTGCCGGCGAGACAAACGCAACTTGCTTCACCTGGTCGTCATGCAATGGCAGCGCGAAGCGATCACGAAATTCTAACAGCGCCTCGTCATCGAGTTTCTTCTGTTGATGTGTGGTCATGCGGCCCTGACCCCAGTGGCCCATGCCATAACCTTTTTTAGTCTGCGCGAGGATCACGGTGGGCTGGCCTTTGTGGTGCATGGCCGCGTGATAAGCCGAATAAATTTTTATCGGATCGTGGCCGCCGCGGCGCAAGCGATCGATGTCGTCATCCGACAGGTGCGCCACCAGCGCCTGCAGCTCGGGGTATTTATTAAAGAAGTGTTCGCGATTGGCGCGGCCATCGGTGGCGGCGTAGCGCTGGAATTCGCCGTCCACTGTTTCGTGAAGGCGTTTTACGATCACCTTGTCGTGATCGCGGGCAAATAAGGGGTCCCAATCCGAGCCCCACAATAGCTTGACCACATTCCAACCGGCGCCGGCGAACAGGCCCTCCAGCTCTTGGATAATCGAGCCATTGCCGCGCACCGGGCCATCCAGACGTTGCAGATTGCAGTTGACCACGAAGACCAGGTTGTCCAGTTTCTCCCTTGCGGCAAGCGAAAGTCCCGCCAGCGCTTCGGGTTCGTCCATTTCCCCATCGCCGGGAAACGACCAAACTTTACGATCACCGGTCTGAAGAACGCCGCGATTTTCCAAATAGCGCATGAAGCGCGCCTGATAAATGGCATTCAGTGGCCCCAGGCCCATCGATCCGGTGGGGAACTGCCAGAAATCGGGCATCAAGTAGGGATGGCAGTACGAAGACAATCCCTTGCCGCCGGTTTCATGGCGATAATTTTCTAGCTGCGTGTTATCCAGGCGTCCTTCGAGAAAAGCGCGCGCATACACGCCTGGCGCGGAATGCGGTTGGAAATAAACCAAGTCCCCGCTTTGCCCCGCACGAAAAAAATGATTGAAACCCACTTCGAACAGATCCGCAGCCGAGGCGTAGCTGGCGATATGCCCGCCGACCTCCGCGTTGGCGCGGTTGGCGCGCACCACCATCGCCAACGCGTTCCATCTGACCCAGGCGCCCAGACGCTGCTCGATTTCCAGATTGCCGGGGAATTGCGGCTGCTCAGCCAATGAAATGGTGTTGTGGTAAGGGGTGTTCAACACAGGTGGCATCGGCACGCGCTGCTCGCGCGCATGGTCGAGTAGGCGGCGCAGCAGGTAGGTGGCGCGTTCGCGGCCGGAGGATTCGATCACCGCGCCGAGTGCGTCGAGCCACTCCTCGGTCTCCACGGGATCCAGATCGCGCGGCGCCACACGCCAGAAGGCGGCCCAGTCGAGTTGTCCGGAATCGGCGCTATCGCCCATGACGCACCTCTTCAAATGAAAACGCAGAACGTGAAAATGGGAATGACCCAACAAACGGAATCAATCGTAGCATCGCGAGCACTGATCGGTGCTGAACTAAAATGAGCGCTCTACAAAAATTGCATGCACTAATTCATGTTGGATGTTGCCATCGTCGGTTACGGCCCGGCCGGCGCGCTGCTCGCGCGCTTGTTGGGAAAACACGGCTTGTCGATTGGCATCTTCGAGCGCGAGGCCGGCCCCTACCCATTGCCGCGGGCGGTGCATTTCGATGGCGAAGTGATGCGGATTTTCCAATCGGCGGGCGTGGCCGATGAGATGGCGTCGGTCACACGGCCGACCTCCAAGGGTATGCAGTTCGTCAACGCCGATGGCCGTGTCCTGATGATCCGTCGCGGTATGGAAGGTCCGGGCCCGCAGGGTTGGCACAACAATCATTACTTCCATCAACCTGACCTCGAAGGTGTTTTACGCGGCGCGGCGGAGCGTTGCGCCGGCGTGACGGTGCGCCATAACGCCGAAGTGGTGGCCATTGAGGACCGTGGCGACCACGCCTGGTTGAAGCTAGCCGACGGAGCGCGCGGCCAGGGCGAAGAATTCAGCGCGCGTTATTTGGTGGGTTGCGATGGCGCGCGCTCGGTGGTGCGATCGGCAATCGGGTCGAGCTACGATGATCTGGGGTTGCGGCAACCCTGGCTGGTGACCGATGTGATCATGCGCCGCGACGTGGGCCTGCCCGATTACACCATCCAGCATTGCGATCCGGCGCGGCCCACTACCGCCTGCTATGTCACGGGAAACCGGCGGCGCTGGGAAATGATGTTGAAGGAGGGCGACGATCCCGTGGAGATTGCCAAGCCGGAAAATGCTTGGAAACATTTGTCCCGGTGGGTGACGCCAGAGGATGCGCAACTGGAGCGCACCGCTGTGTATACCTTTCAGTCGGTGATCGCGAAAGGCTGGCGCAAGGGGCGCCTCATGATCGCTGGCGATGCCGCGCATCAGACGCCGCCCTTCATCGGCCAGGGCATGTGCGCCGGCATGCGCGACTGCGCCAACCTGGCATGGAAGCTCGAGCGCGTTTTGCGCGGCGCTTCCGGAGATAGGTTGCTCGATACCTATGAGCCGGAGCGCTGGCCCAATGTGCACGCCTTCATCGAGTTAGCGGTGCGCGTCGGCGCGGTGATCCAGGCCGAAGGCGCGGCCGCGATCGAGCGCGACAGAAAATTTCGCGAAGGCGCGCCGGAATTGTTCAGTTATCCGGTTTCGCGCCTGGGCCCTGGCGCGCACGAGGGGGTGCCTCCCGCTGGCGAGATTTTTCCGCAGCCGCGCCTGGCCGATGGAAGAAAGCTGGATGATGCAATCGGTGGTGATTTCGCGGTACTGGGTTCGAGGGCGTTACTTGCTCAGTGTGGAACCCGGGCGCAGGACGCGTGGCGCGCCATGCAGGCACAAATCATTTCCGATCCGGGCGATGAGATCGATGTTTGGTTGCGCGAGCACCAGGCGGGCGCGGTGATCTTGCGCCCCGATAAATATGTATTGGGCGTGGCTGCCGATGCGGCGGGACTCGATGCGTTGAGCGAGCGGCTCGCAACGTTGTGTCATGCGAACACTTGAATCAAGCGACGGCGGATATATAAAGGAGCGGTAATGAATAACGATTTGTTATACGAGCTGCGCGACGGCATCGCGCGCGTGACCTTCAATCGGGAAAAGGCGCGCAACGCCTTGACCTTCGAGATGTATGAGGGCCTGGCGCGAATAGCGGAGGAGGTTGCTATCGATCCTGCGGTTCGCGTGATGGTGATTCGCGGCGCGGGCGACAGAGCTTTCGCATCGGGCACCGATATCTCGCAGTTCCTGGAGTACAAAAATGGCGAGGATGGGATTAACTACGAACGGCGCCTCGACAAGGTGTTGTCGAGCCTTGAGCGCTGCCCGAAGCCGGTGATTGCCGCGATTTCGGGCGCGTGCACCGGTGGCGGTGCGGCGATTGCCGCGGTGTGCGATTTGCGCATCGGTACCAAAACCACGCAGGTTGGGGTGCCAGTAGCGCGCACCTTGGGCAATTGCCTGTCATTGGCATCGATAACGCGCCTGGCGAGCTTGATTGGCGTGGCGAAAACTGCCGAAATGATGCTCACCGCAAAACTGCTATCGGCCGAAGAGGCGCGTGGATCGGGCTTCTTGAACGAGGTGGTCGATTCCGCGCAGGCGCTGGATGTGCGCGTGAACGAGTTGGCCACAACATTGGCCGGCCATGCTCCCTTGACGCTGCGTGTCACCAAGGAGCAGGTGCGCCGCCTGCGCGCGGCCATGATCGCGAACTTGAACGATGACGATCTGGTTTCGCTTTGCTACGGCAGCGCCGATTTTAAGGAAGGTGTGCGCGCGTTCGTGGCGAAGCGCGCGCCGCAGTGGTCGGGAAAATAATCGACGCTCAAGTCGGTGCGACAGCGTCAAGCCTCGCGATGCAACTGTGCGTAGCCTATTGCACTTCGATCTTGGCGGCTTTCAACAAGCGCGCCCATTTTTCAATTTCGGCAAGGTGCAGTTTTTCCAGACTTTCCGGATTGCCGGGCATGGGGTCGGACCAGATGGCATTCATGGCTTTTTTGAATTCCTCGGTTTCCATGGTCCGATTGATCCAGGTGCTCAAGCGATCAATGATGGGGCGCGGCGTTCCCGCCGGCACATAAGCCGCCTGCCACGACGTGGCATCGAACCCCGGCACGCCCGACTCGATCATGGTCGGTAGGTCGGGTATCGAGGGCGAACGCTTGGCGGAAGTGACGGCAATGCCGCGCGCCCGGCTTTGTTTCATCAAGGTTGAGGCATTGGCCGAATCGACGAAGATGAAATCGATGCCGCCATTGGCAAGCTCGATGAACGCCGGCCCCAGGGTCTTGTAGGGAATCTGCACGGACTCCAATCCTGCGATGCTTTTATAAAGCTCGGCCATCGCCTGCGATATGGGCGCGCCCACGCCGTGCGAGCCTTTGCTCCCCTTTTGTTTCATCAGGCGTGTCAGGTCGGCCACGCTGTTGACGTCCTGTTTCGTATTGACCAGCAGAATGAATTGCGCCGAGGTGAGGGTGGTGATCGGCGCGAAACTCTTGACCGGATCGAAGGGCAGGCTTTTGAACAGATAGGCGTTCGCGGCGAAAGTGGAATTGCCCGCGGTGATCAACAGCGTGTGGCCATCGGGTTTGGCGCGTGCCACGTATTCGGCGGCGATATTGGTCGAGGCGCCGGGCTTGTTTTCAATGACGATCGGAACGCCGGCGAGATTTTTCAATTGCGCGGCGAGTTGCCTCGCCATGATGTCTACTGCGCCGGCGCCGGCGGGGTAACCCAGAACGAAGTGAATCGGACGGTTGGGGAAATCCTGTGGCGCCTGCGCGAGCGCCGCAGGCGCGGCGAGCAGCAGGCTTGCGGCAAGCAGCGCCGGGGGCAATACAAAGGCTCGCGGTTTGAACACGATCCGCGAGAAATTAGGTTTCGACTTGCAGCGCCAACTGAATGGTGTGCAGGCGCGTGCCAAATTCCACCAGGGTATTTTTCGCCGGATCGCGAACGATGCCCTTGGGGTCGCGGCCCTCGGCCACCGCCTGCATCGATTCGCGCAGTATGCGGCGGTACATGGCGATGCCTTTATCCGAGGCGCCAAGATTCTCTTTAGTGCGATCACAGATCGGGCCCTGGCCTTCGAGGGCCATGCGATCCTGCGCGATCGAACCCACTCCCCACCACTCTTCGTCACCCGGCGGGTAGACGCCAAACTCGGTAGGCACCCAGGCGGTGGGGCAGGGGCGATCCGGCGGCACCGCCGTGTGGTGCACCAGTTTTCCATCTTCGCGGTGGTGGACAGAGACGAAAAAGTTGTGCGTGGTGGTGTCGTCCTCGGGGGTGCGGATCACCAGGTTCTGGCGCGATGCGCCTTTCAATTCCACGCGCGCGCTGGCGAATCGGTTTCCCGTGGGGAATATCACCGAACTGCATTTGTCGGCGGGCATGCCCTCGACGTGATAGATGTACTCGATGCCATAGTCTTTTTCGAAGTACTGCACCTTTGGGGTCTTCTTCGCGTACATCGGGTAGACGCCCGCATGCAGCCAATTGAGGTGGGTGGCATCGGCCATCACCTCGGCGCATTGCAGCCAGTTGCAGTGATCGGTAAAGCCCCAGACGTAACGATCACCCGAGTTGTGCACCAGGAGATCGTATTTGGGCAATAAGGGAGCGGGTGACGGGCCGATATAGGCGAACACCAATCCCGCTGCCTCCATCGCCGGGTAGGAGCGAATCGAGACCTTCTCTTTCAAGAGGCTATCGGGCTCCTCGCAGGGCGTCTCCAGACATTTGCCGGCGGCATCGAACAACCAACCGTGATAACAACAGCGGATGCCGTCTTTCTCCACGCGGCCATAGGCAAGCGGCGCGCGGCGGTGGGCGCACTGCGACTCCACCATGGCCACTTGGCCATTGCCGTCGCGAAACATGACGAAGTCTTCGCCAAGCAATTTGATTTTCTTCGGGCGCGGTCCCTTCACATCGTCACTGAAGGCCACCGGCCACCAGTAGCGCCTGAGCATGTCGCCACCCGGTGTGCCGGGGCCAACGCGTGTCCAGCTATCGTTTTCTTCCTTGGTAACCATGGTGTGCTCCTTGTAGCAAAGGCAAATTGATCAAATCAATTGCTGAATCTTACATGTTGGCGGCGCATCGGGCACGTGACCATGCCGGTGTTGCATTGCGAGCTCTCGTTCAAGCCGCCTTTTTATTCTGAAATTCCGGAATATCCGGTTTCGACCCCCACATGCAGAACGACTGCGCATTGAACGGAAACTGGCGGGGCACGTAAGTGGCTTCATCTTCGGGCTTGATCAGGCGCACGCCGGTGGAGTACTCGTACACCATGCCGTCGGGCCCTTCGAAATATAGAAATATCGCGTTCGATGTCGGATGCCGCCCTGGCCCGAACACAATCTTGATGCCCCTCTCGACTAGAAAATACCAGGCGCGCATCACATCGTTGACCGACTCCACCTGGTGATTCACATGTTGCACGCCGGGGTAAGTGGAGGGGAATAAAGCAATCTTGTGATGCACTTCATCAATTCGAAGCAAGGGCGCTGCGCCAATGCGATCGGAGACGCGCGCATTGCAAACCTCCGTCCAGAACGCTTCGTCGCGTACCGGGTTGGTGGTGCGAAGGCCAATGTGGCTAAAGCTCGTAATACCCGCGTCGCGGCTCGGAAAGTAGCGCCGGCCGCAATGATGCGGGCGCAAAACGAGTTCGATGTTATTGCCACTGGGGTCCTTGAAGGCGACAAAGTCATCGACGCGGCGTTGCTCGGCTTCTTCGCGTGTGCCGTGTCGAGCGTCCATTTTCAAGGTATCGAGTTTCGCGCCGGCGGCTTCCAGTTCAGCGGCGCTGCTAACGTCGAACGCGGCGGTGGTTTCACTGGGATCGCCCTCGTAATACACCAGCGTGTGGTCGCGATCATCGGCCCTGAGGTAGGTGAATTTTCCTTCCTTGCGCACCATCTCGAGACCGAGGATTTTGGTTGCGTAGTCGGTGGCGGCGGCGACATCGCGAGTTGCCAGGCGTACATAACGAATGTCATGCAGGTTAATCATGCAACCCTCCGTTCATTGGGAATTCGGATCGGATTCGACAGCGGTGAGCTTTAAATTCGCGCTTCTAATTCGCGTTTTTAATTCAGACTTCTAATTTGCGCTGATGTTTTTCTCGCGGATCAACTTACCCAGGCGCTCTGACTCGGTCTTCAAAAACGCCGCGAACTGATCCGGTGAATTCATCACCGGCTCGGCGCTTAAATCCTGCAAGCGTTTGGCGACATCCGCATCTTTGAGCGCCTGCGAAAATTCATCGTGCAGCCGCTGCACGATGGCCGGCGGAGTATTGGTGGGTACGAATAGCCCGCTCCAAGATTGCGGGTTGAAATCCTGGATGCCGCCTTCGGAGAAACTGGGCACCTGCGGCAGTTGCGCGGTGCGCTTGTCGCCAGAGGTGGATAAGGCGCGCAACTTTCCCGCGCGAACCTGCGGCGCACCCAGGGTGATGGAAATCAATATCGCCTGCACCTGGCCGCCCAGAAGATCGTTCATCGCCGGGCCGCCACCTTTGTAGGCCACGTGTGTCATCTCGAAGCCGCCAATGCCTTTTAAGATTTCCATGTACAAATGATTGGCGGTGCCGGCGCCGGGGCTGGCATAGTTGACCGCGCCGCTTTTGGCGCGTGCGAAGGCCATGAATTCCTGCACGGTGGTGGCGGGTACTGAGGGGTGCACCAGCATGACCAGCGGCACGCGGGTGAGCATTGCTACCGCGCGCAAATCACGAAACAAGTCATAGCCCTGATTGCGGAATAGATGCACATTGGTGGGCGGGCTGTCGGCGCTCATCATCAAGGTGTAGCCATCGGGTGCGGATTTGGCCACGGCGGCTTCGGCCACCGTTCCCGCGCCGCCGGCTTGGTTCTCGATCAATAAGGGCTGTCCGAGGCTCGATTGCAACTTGGGCTGCATGGTGCGCGCCAGCGTATCCACCAGACCGCCGGCGGCAAAGCCGACGATCAGGCGTACAGGTTTGGCAGGATAGCTTTGCGCGTTGGCAAAGGCGCAGAGTGTCAGAGAACATGCGGCGGCCATCATGCCGCGCATTAGACGAATAATTTTCAAGATTAGATTAGACAAATGTCCTCCTAACGTACCGAATGGTTAATTTTCAATTTAAAAATAGTATAAAAATCAAATATGAAAAAAATCGACCGGCCCCACCAGCTTGTCGTCGATCATGGTAATTTTCTTTCGCGCTATCTTAAGCGTCTCACCCGAGCGCCGTAAAACGTATTCATACCAACCGCCGCGCGTAATGCCGCCGTGGATGCCAAAGGAATGCACCATCCAACTGGCGCGCGCGGTGATTTGCGATTCGCTCGCGTCATCGACCATCACCCCGCCGACCACATGCGTGGTGCGCGCCATCGGCACCGAGGCAAACGATTCGCCGGTCTCCAGGCGAAAAACGCGGTCCTCCAGATGGGCGCGACCCTTCAGGTAGATCAGGTTCAGTTCCAGTTCGGGATCCGACGTGGTCTCGTATTCGCTTGCCCAGGAGGGCATCCAGAACAGGGCATCCTCGGTGTACAGGGAGAGCCACTCATGCCATTTTTTTTCGTCGAGCAGCCGCGCTTCGCGATAAATCAGATCTTCGGCGGCGATGCGCGCTTTGTGAGGATCGCCCGAGCTCATGTCAGCGCACCTTCCAACAGGCGTTGTTTCCATACCCGGTAGAAGCCGTGATACAGCGCTTCGTGGTCCCAGTTGGGCGTCATCAGGTCGGGCGCGAGGCCGATGCCGGCGCCGTCCGTGTCCTCGGCGCCGCGGCGTATCGCGGTCATGCCGCGCGAGAAATCGTTCCAGCGAGCGGCACGCGCCGCGCCGCCGCTGTGCACCGCCTCCAGCGCGGCCAGATCGTCGGAGGTGGCCATGCCGCTGGTGAGATAGAAGTCTTCGAACTTGCGCAGGCGCGCGGCGCGCGCATCGGGAGCCTCGCCCACCGGGGCCACGCAGCGCACCGTCACTTCGCACACGCCCGGCGCGATCGGATTCAAGGTGCGAATCTGCGAGGAGGGGTTGTCCATGATGAATACATTGGGGAAGAGATACAGATTTCTTCCGCGATTCAGCATCCAGTCGAC
>JBJXEY010000194.1:0-3655 GCA_046153355.1 Burkholderiales bacterium | reverse complement strand
CGATCTCGCGCCGCACTCGATGAAATGCATTCGTGAGACCGAGGGCAGGCGGAGCAAATCATCCATGGTGTACACACGCGCCTCTCTCACCAAACCATTGATCATCAGCCGATGCTGGTTGGGGTCGATATCGTGCCAACCCTGGTGATGCCGCTCGAAATGCAACCCACTGGGCGTGATGATGCCAAACAGGCCCTGCAATGGCGTGAATGCCACCGACGCTTCGGCAACGCGAGTGAGCCCCGGGCTTTGCCGGCGTTCGAGATTTTTTTCGTATTGCGAGGGCCTGCCATAACCCAGCGCCGCGACGGGCTGACCAAGGGTGGTTGCGTGTTTCGGTAAATTAAGGATGGCTGGGTCGCCAAGTGCCTGGTTGCCAAGCGCTGGATTGCCAAGCGGTGTACTGGCCGCCCGGGCCGCACCGGAAACCGCCGCCACGCCCATCGCAGTCCCTGCGGCGAGAAGACTGTCGCGCAGAAAATCTCGTCGACCGGCACGCACAGCAGAAATATCCACCGCACCCAAGAAATTCTCGGGCGCCCTGCGTAAGCTGGCGAATTGCCGAAAACCACCTTCCGACATACCCTTCCCCTAAGCGGACATGTATTAATATATGCTAATACTTTAAATTAGTAAATGCTAATTCTCTAAATTTTTGGTGGATGGTTCGAATAAACTGTCGTTTTGGCCGAGTTTTAGCTGCAAAGTTGGGCCTGGTGAGCGAATAATCCGCCGCAAGGCTTGGTATAGCCTCGACAGACACTCGCGTAATTGCCTGAAAAAGCACGCCAGTATTAGCTTTTCAGGCATTGCAAAGAAAGGAATTAAAACGATGCATAGGCACTACGCAGTCTTCGTGGCGCTCTTTGGTGCGTCGGTTTGCCTTAACGGCGCCGTACTCGCGCAGTCCCACGATACCCACCAACACCGCTTCGGTAACGCCGAAAAATGGTCGAAAATTTTCGATGATCCGAAGCGCGATGCCTGGCAAAAACCGCATGAGGTTTTGAAGGCGCTCAAGCTCGCGCCCAATGCCGCCGTCGCCGACATTGGCGCGGGTACCGGCTACTTCGCCGCGCGCCTGGCACATTGGGTGCCCAAAGGCCGCGTCTACGCTGTGGATGCCGAGCCCGACATGGTGAAATTCTTGGGCGAACGCGCCAAGCGCGAGGGCCTTGCCAACCTCACCCCAGTCACCGCCGCGCCCGAGAGCGCGCGCCTTCCCGCGCCTGTCGATCTGGTGCTGTTGGTCGATGTCTATCATCACATCGCCAAACGCGACGAATACTTTGCGGCATTGCGTCCATCGCTTAAAACCGGCGGACGCGTCGCGATTATCGACTTCACCATGAACACGAATTCAGGGCCACCAAAAAGCGCGCGCATCGCGCCCGAACGCGTCAAAACGGAAATGGCCTCCGCAGGTTATCGATTGGCTGAGGAATTTGGCTTTCTGCCGGAACAATTCTTTTTGGTTTTTGAACGGGCAACACCCTGAAATCTCTACCGCCTCGGCGGTTTTAGACGCCTAAAGGCGAGCGCCAAGTAGCATTGATCGAAAGAGGAAAAATGGCTGCGACCGAATTCACACCCATCGCATCGCTCGCAGGCGGCGCGCTGATTGGCGCTAGCGCCGTCGCGTTGATGTTGTTCCAAGGCCGCATTGCCGGTGTCAGCGGAATCGCGGTACGCCTGTTGGTTAAAGATGGCGAGCGCGGCGGGCGATTAGCCTTCCTCCTCGGACTGGTTGTCGCGCCAATTGTTTATTGGCTTGTCATCGGCACAGCCGCGGCGCAAAGCATCGAGGCTGGCCCCGTTGTGCTGGTGGTGGCAGGTCTATTGGTCGGATTCGGATCTGTTTGGGGCAATGGCTGCACCTCGGGTCACGGCGTATGCGGCCTGTCGCGGCTATCGCTGCGTTCGCTCGTCGCCACGCTGGTTTTCATGGGCACAGGGATCGTTACCGTCTTTGTGATGCGGCATTGGTTATGAAACCATTGATGAGCGCCTTACTGCAATTCGTAATTGGAATGGTCTTCGGCCTCGGCTTGGTAATCGCGGGCATGTCCAATCCCGCCAAAGTGCTGAACTTCCTCGATCTAGCGGGCACCTGGGATCCCAGTTTGGCCCTGGTCATGGTTGGCGCAATCACCGTTGCATTGATTGGCTATCGCCTCGTGCTCGCGCGGCCGCGGCCAATCTTCGCGGATATTTTTCATCTACCAAACGCCAAAGAAATCGATAGCCCTGTTGTGATAGGGCCCGCGATATTCGGCATCGGCTGGGGATTGGCGGGGTTCTGTCCTGGCCCAGCCTTTACCGCATTGAGTGGCGTATCGGCGGCGGCGGTTCTGTTTGTCATCGCCATGTTGATCGGTATGTACGCCGCGCAGCGTTTATCCGCGAAAGCAGGCAGCCCCCGCTCAGGGGCGCCACTAGCCGGTGCCAATAAATGATCGCAGCGACATTCACGCCAACCAAGGCTATCTTCGACAAGCCTCTGGCGTTGGCACTCATCTTTCTAGCCGCGTTGCCCGCGCTCGCCGTGGAGGCCATCCGTGTCTCGCCCAACGTGTACTTCATTCAAGGGGAACTGGGCGCGCCATCGATAGCCAATCGCGGCCATACCTCGAATGCCGGATTTGTCGTCACCAGCAATGCCATCGTGGTGTTCGATGCCCTTGGCACCCCGGTACTAGGCCGCGAATTCATCGCCGCGATTCGCAAGGTGAGCAAACTGCCCATCAAACGCGTCATCGTCAGCCACTACCACGCGGACCACTTCTACGGCCTGCCGCCTTTCAAGGAAATAGGCGCGGAAATTTGGGCGCACGGCGCGGCGCGCGCTTATTTGAATTCGGATGCCGCGCGGCAACGCCTCATCGAACGCCAAACGACGCTGGCACCCTGGGTGGATAAGAACATGCGCCTGATAGGCGCGGATCGCTGGCTGACCGCCGAAGTCACCTTCAAACAAGGTGGCTTGACGTTTCGCGTGTTCCCCATTGGACCCGCGCACTCGCCGGAGGACTTGGCCATGGTGGTCGAGGAGGAAGGTGTGCTTTTCGTCGGCGACCTGATGTTCGCCGGTCGCCTGCCGTTCGTGGGCGACGCCGATAGCAAGGCATGGATCGCCGCCATCGATCGCATCGTCAAATTCAATCCCAAAATACTGATTGGTGGCCACGGCGGCGTGTCGCGCGACGCGGCGGCGGACCTGCGCATGACGCGCGACTACCTGGTGTACCTGCGCGAAAAAATGGGCGAGGCGGCGCGCAATTTCGAGGACTTCGACACCACCTACGAGAAGACCGACTGGTCGCGCTTCTCGCACCTGCCCGCGTTTCACGAAGCCAATCGGCGCAATGCGTTTAATACCTTCATTCGCATGGAAGCCGGGGATAAGTAGCCTGCGGATCGATTTTTCCCCAGCTACTTTTTGACAAAAGCGTGCGGCGAATACCTCGGCGGCGAGATTAAACGTCGCCATGACGCGGGCACGCAGGTGACGCGTGCCCGCACATCCAGTTCTAGAACGGGATATCGTCATCCATCTCTTCGAATTTGCCCGCCGGCTTCTTCGCGGCGCCACCGGCTCGCGGCTCGCTTGCCATGGCCGGTTCGCGAGATTCGGAGGGCATGCTGCGTTCGCCAG
>JBJXEY010000179.1:0-15032 GCA_046153355.1 Burkholderiales bacterium | reverse complement strand
TCACATCCAAAATACGCGCGGTGTTGTCGGCGCGCTCCAGGTGCGTACCCAGGCGCGTGAAGTGATAACCCTCATCGCGCCCCATGGTGCCCACGGTGACGCCGCGAAATAAATGCGAGCGGGTTTTCACCCAGTCGAATAGCTCCGAGACGCCGCGCGAGAGTACCGCATCGTAAGTCAAGCCGCGTATTTCCAACCAGGTGGCATTGATGCTCTCCCACATCTCGGAGGTGATCGCGCCGCGCTGACCACGCGCGTTTTCGCGCGCCGATTGCAATAGGGAGTGTATGGAAGCGGGGTTGGTGGCATCCGATACCATGAAGTGGATGACTCTTTCTGGCGATAACACCTCGTTTTGCTCGTAATACTTGGTGGCGAGGCCGGTGATGACTAGCGGCAAGGCCCAGGGCTCGGCCCATTTCTCGCAGGCATCGGCAACCCGATAGGGCAGGAGCGACACACGATAAGTAACATCGAGCATGCGCGCGATGTTTTCGGCGCGCTCCACGTGGCGCGACATCCAGAATAAATCGTTGGCTGAACGGCTGAGCATGGTTTAGGTTGTGCCACTAGTTTGCGATTGACTTTGTTCCGGCGGGTTCACATTCTCATTGCGAGAAATATCCACAACCGGTGAACTCCCCACTATCGAATCCTCCAGCACCCAGGTGTCCTTGGTTCCGCCGCCCTGTGAGGAGTTGACCACCAGCGACCCCTCTTTCAATGCTACCCGCGTGAGTCCGCCTGGCACGATGCGCGGCTCGGGGCCGGAGAGCACGAAGGGGCGCAGATCCAGATGGCGCGGCGCGATACCCGCTTCAACAAAGGTCGGGCAGGTGGAAAGGGAAAGCGTCGGCTGCGCGATGTATTTCTCCGGCGTGGCGAGAATACGCGCGCGAAAATCTTCCAGTTCTTGTTTCGATGCCGCGGGGCCAATCAGCATGCCGTAGCCCCCCGAGCCATGTACTTCTTTTACCACCAGTTCGGCCAGGTGCTCCAACACGTAGCTGCGGTGGGTGGGATCGCGCAACTGCCAGGTCTGCACGTTCTTTAGAATCGGTTCTTCCGCGAGGTAGAACTTGATCATGTCGGGCACGTGGATATACATCGATTTATCGTCGGCCACACCGGTGCCGATGGCGTTGGCCAGAGTCACCGTGCCCGCTCGGTAGGCCTGCATCAGGCCGGGCACCCCCAGCATGGAGTCGGGGCGGAACACTTGCGGATCGAGAAAATCATCGTCGACGCGCCGGTAAATGACGTGCACGCGCCTTGGGCCCCGGGTGGTGCGCATGTACACCATGTTGTCGCGCACCATCAGATCGACGCCTTCCACCAGTTCGATACCCATCTGTTGGGCGAGAAAGGTGTGTTCGAAATAGGCGGAGTTGTAGGCGCCCGGTGTCAACAGCACCACCGTGGGGTCGTTCACCCCAGCCGGCGCCACCGCGAGCAATGTCTCCAACAGATCATCCGGATAGTGTTCCACCGGCGCGATCGGCTGCGCACTGAACAATTCGGGAAACAGCCGCATCATCATTTTGCGGTTCTCGACCATGTACGAGACGCCCGAGGGCACGCGCAGATTATCTTCAAGAACGTAAAACTCGCCCGAACCGGCGCGCACGATATCGATACCGGCGATATGCGCGTACACATCCCCGGGGATAGAAAGCCCTCGCATCACCGCGCGGTACTGGCCGTTGGCCAGCACCTTCTCGGGCTCGATCACCCCCGCAGCGAGTATGTTTTGCTCGTGATAGATGTCGTGCAGAAACATATTGAGCGCGCGCACCCGTTGTTTGATGCCTGCCTCAAGCACGGCCCATTCATTCGCCGGAATGATGCGCGGAATGATGTCAAAGGGGATCAGCCGTTCCGCCCCGGCTTCTTCGCCATACACGGCAAAGGTGATGCCCACGCGGCGGAACATGATCTCCGCTTCATGGCGCTTTTGCGCGATGCGCTCAGCCGGCATGCCTTCGAGCCATTGGGCATAGCGCTGATAATGCGGCAGGATCGCACCATCGGCGGCATGCATTTCGTCGTAAAAACCGGGTGTTGGCATGAGTACGGGCACTCGATTCGATTGAGGTATCCCAAGCACAATAGCAAGGTTCGCGCCCGGCACAGTACCACCCTTGCGCTAAACTGATTATCCCAATACAAACTAGAAGCAATAATCGATATGGACGAATTTACCCGGCGCACCCTGCAGTGCGCCAGTCCCTCGGGTCTGCACCGTCTCTCCTACCTGGAATGGGGTCGGCGCGATAACCCGCGGGTGTTGATCTGCGTGCATGGCCTGACGCGTTGCGCGCGCGATTTCGATTTTCTCGCCCGCGCGCTGTGCGCCAACTATCGCGTGGTCTGCCCCGATATCGCCGGCCGCGGCGAGTCGCAATGGTTGCCGAATCCCATGGAATACAACCTGCCCGTCTATGTGGCCGATATGGTCAGCTTGATCGCGCGCCTCGATGTGGCGACGGTAGATTGGGTGGGCACGTCGATGGGTGGCTTGATAGGCATGGTGCTCGCCTCGCTGCCGGAATCGCCCATCACCAAATTGGTGCTCAACGACGCCGGGCCGCACATTACTGGGGCGTCTCTGGATCGCATCGGCGAATACGTCGGCAAGGCGCCTAAGTTGCCCTCGCTGGCCGCGGCGGAAATGCTGGTGCGTACGGTTAGCGCGCCGTTCGGGCCGCATACCGACGCCGAGTGGCGCTTTTTGACTGAACATGTGGTGAAGGTTGAAGCCGATGGCGGTGTGGTGTTTCGCTACGACCCGGCGATTGCGGAGGCGTTTAATGCCGAAAGGCCGCATAAGGACATCAATCTTTGGCCGGTGTATGAGGCGCTGCGCTGCCCGACGTTGGTGTTGCGAGGGGCGCAGTCGGATTTATTGACGGTCGAATCCGCGCAGGCGATGACCGTGCGCGGGCCAAAGGCCCGGTTAGTGGAGTTTGCCGGAGTGGGCCATGCGCCCACTTTGATACACGACGATCAAATCGCGACGGTAGGTCGATTCTTGAATTCGTGATCCTACCTTTGCGGATCCTGCCGATAAAACAAACTTAGTTGGTGGTAGAGCTCCGGCCAGTCGCGCTGCATCACGCCGGAGTCGGTGAAAAACGTCTCGCTCATCACGGCGAAGAATTCCGCCGGGTGTTCGCTGGCGTACGGATCAATCAAGGTTTCCTCGCCACGATCCACTTGCTGACAAAAACGCCGGTAGCCGGTCTCCAAAGTCTCAATCCACGCTTTTGCGTCCATACCGGGAAATGGGGCCGGAATGTTTTCGTCATCGCCTCGCGCCATGTGAATCTTGTGCGCGAATTCGTGGATCACCACGTTGTAGCCGGCGCCCGTGTCCTTCACATCCTCCCAGGAGAGAATCACCGGCCCATCCGACCAGGCTTCGCCGGCCAGTTCGTCTTCGTATTCGTGGACCACGCCGTGTTCATCCATTTCTTGTCGTTTAACTCTAAATTCACCTGGGTAGACGATTATGCCAAGCCAGTCTTGGTAAATATCTAATCCACGATTGAGGATTGGGAGGCAGGCTTGGATGGCGATGGCGAGGCAGATTTTGTCGCTGAGTTCGAGTCCTTGCGCGCCGTGCATTTCTTTTTCGTGGAGAAATAGAAGGCAGAGCTCGCGCAAGCGCTTGAGATCTTCTTCCGCCATGCCACGCAGAAAATCGAGTGGCTCCGCCACGTTTTTCCACAGCGCGTCATCGATGTGCTCACGCGCGAGAAGCCGATTGCGTTGCCAATTGCGATACCAGCCCATGGAAGCGACTCTACTTTCGCGCCGCGATCACCACGCCGATGCCCACGCAGGCAAAGCCGGCGGCATGGTAGGCGGCTAACGTCTCATCGAGGAAGATGATCGCGCCGATGGTGCTAAACACCGGCACCATGGGGCTGAAAAATGTCGCCACGTTGGCGCCGATGACGCGCACCGCATGCGCGTGGCAGATAAATGCGAGGAGCGAGGGAAATACCGCGAGGTAAAACAGAGCCCACAGCGCGCGACCGGTAAGCGGGAAGGTTTGCCCTTGCGCGGCCTCCCACGCAAGCCCCGGTATCGCCATGACCGTGGCGATCGCAGTGGTGGCGAAGATCAGCGTCTCGGGGCGCAACCTTGCGCGCGCATGCAACAGCACCGAGTACAAGGCCCAGAACACCACGCCGATCAACATCAGGATGTCGCCTGGGTTGATGCGCAGGCCTGCCAATACCTCAAGCTCGCCGCGGCTGACGATCACCACCGCGCCGCAAAAGGCGAGCAGGGCGCCGGCCGCTTGCCTGGGCGAAACCGTCACGCGCAGAATTAGCCAGGAAAAAATCACCGCAAAAAACGGCGTGGTGTTGGCGAGCAACGCCGCGTTGGTGGCGCTGGTGTAGCGCACCGCGCTGTAGCCCAGCGAGGCATAACCGGTGACACCGATGAATGCGAGCAGGGTGATGATTTTCCAATCGGCCGCGAGCACCGGCCAGTCTTCCTTTAGATGGCGCCGGGCGACGAAATAGGCAAGCGTGGCAAATATCAGCGTGCGCCAGAACACCAAGGAGAGCGAAGGTACTTCCAGCGCCACCGCGCGCGCCACCACCCAGTTGCCGCCCCAGAAGGCCATGGCCAGTATCAGTAGCGCGAAGGCGGTGACGCGGCTTTTGGGGGGCGATACATTCATGATTGTGGCGTTTGCGACATGCGTTGTGGGGTAGCAAGAAAGGCCGCGCATTATCCAACATCGAGACGCAACAATTTTTCCCTGCCTTGCTATAGACTGCACCTCGCCATGCGCCAAGCCCTTCGACATATCCTACTTGCCCTTTTGTTGCTGTTTTCGCAGCAAGGGGCGCATTTGCATGCCTTATCGCACGCGAATCGCGATTTGGCTGCCGCCCTGGGTGATGAGAAAAAGGCGCCGCCGGTCGGTCATCCGGCGGAGCAATGCCTGGCATTTCATGCGTTGGACAGTGTTTTACCTGGCATTGCGCATAGCCCGCCAGCGAGCGGCCATTGGTTTGCCACCTTAGCCGGATTCCAACTCCCGCTTCCCTTTGCGCCGCGCATCGTTTTCGATTCGCGCGCGCCGCCTTCCTTCTCCTAGATCTGGATTGATCGGGCCTCGCCGCGCGCTCGCGTGGCGGGCGTATTGGCCACCGCGTTCGCAGTGGTTTTTGCACCAGGAGAAAAAATGTTTTCGAATCGCATTGGTATCGCGCCTATGGCGTTTGTATTGGCAATTTTTGGCGGCGGCTTGCAATCGGCACATGCCGTCACGGATGAAGATTTGCGCGAATTGCGCGAGCAGGTAAGGCAGTTGAAGCAGCAATACGAGAGCCGCATTGAGGCGCTGGAGAAGCGCTTGCAGCAGGCGGAGGGCGCGGCCGGTCAGGCAAGTGTGATCGCCAGCAAAGCCCAGGCTGCGGCTAGCCAGGCCGCGGCGGCGGCAAACAAGGCCGAATCCGCTGCAAACAAAGCGGAGACCGTGGCGAGTAAGGCAGAGGGCGTGGCGCAAGAAGCAGCGGTGCAGGCAAGCAGCCGTCAATCAAGCGAGAGCGCCATGAACCCGGGTTTGTCCCTCATCCTGAACGGCACCTACGGCAATTTGTCGCAGGATCCGGCTACTTATCGGATCAATGGATTCACCCCCACAGGTGGTGAAGTAGCGCCGGTGGGGCGTGGTTTGTCCTTGGGTGAGTCGGAGTTGGTGTTCTCCGCCAATGTTGATCCGCGTTTTCGCGGCACCTTGATTGCGCGATTGGGCGCCGATGAAACGGTGGGCATCGAAGAGGGCTTCATTCAGACGCTGGGCCTGTCAAACGGTTTTACCGCCAAGGCGGGGCGTTTTTTCTCCTCGGTGGGCTACCAGAATCTATTGCACCCGCATGCCTGGGATTTTGCCGACGCACCCTTGGCCAATAAAGTATTCCTTGGCAATCAACTGGGCGAGGATGGCCTACATGTGAAGTGGGTGGCGCCCACCGATTTGTATTTCGATGTTGGGATGGAAATCGGTCGCGGACGCACATTCCCTGCGGGCCCCGCCGGTGGGCGTGCTAAAAATGGCTTCGGCAGCGGTAATCTGTTCGCGCACCTGGGCGGCGATATTGGCGCCAGTTCCGCGTGGCAAATTGGTTTATCGTATTTGCGCACCGAGCCGCAGGGTCGCAATTATCAGGATGCCGAGTCTGCCGGTGTCAACGTCACCAATAGCTTCAATGGCAAAAGCCGCCTCTGGGCATTAAGTGGTGTTTACAAATGGTCGCCCTTGGGCAATGCCTCGATCTATAACTTCAAACTGCAAGCGGAATATTTCCGCCGCGCCGAACAAGGTAATCTTGTTTTCGATACCGCTGCGGCATCGGCCGGTGGCACACAAACCGGGTCGATCACCTCGCGGCAATCGGGTTGGTATGGCCAGGGTGTGTATCAATTCGCGCAAAGCTGGCGCGCGGGATACCGCTATGACAAACTCGATTCGGGTAGCACCAGCCTCGGGCTGGTTGCCGCGGGCGCGCTCACCGCGGCGGACTTTCCGGTCCTCGCGCGTTATTCGCCGACACGTTCCACCTGGATGATCGATTGGAGCGGCAGCGAATTCAGCCGCCTGCGCCTGCAATTCGCCAAAGACAAATCGCGCGCTGGAACCACTGATAATCAGGTGGTATTGCAATACATCATGAGTTTGGGCGCGCATGGCGCGCACAAGTTCTAGGAGGCGGCCATGAATCGATATGCGAAGTTGTTGCCGCGCGCGGTGTTGCTTGTTTGTATCACCTGGTTTGCATTGCCGGTACAAGCCGCGCTGAACGTATTTGCTTGCGAACCCGAATGGGCGGCCCTCGCGCAGGAGTTGGGCGGGGATCGCATCAATGCCTACTCGGCGACCACCGCGCAGCAGGACGCGCATCGCATTGAAGCGCGTCCGAGCTTGATCGCGCGCATGCGCTCGGCCGACATGGTGGTTTGCACCGGCGCGGATCTGGAGGGGGCTTGGTTGCCGTTGCTGTTGACGCAATCGGGCAATGCCAAGGTGCGGCCCGGTGGCGATGGTTATTTTGAGGCCGCGCAATTCGTGCAGAAATTGGAGATCCCCAAAATCATTGATCGTGCGCATGGCGATGTGCATCCGGGGGGTAATCCACATATTCATATGGATGCGCGCAACATCGGGCGGATTGCTGAAGCATTGTCGGCGCGTCTGGCGAAGCTAGATGCCGCCAACGCGGCGTTTTATGCCACGCGCGGCAAAGACTTCCTCGCGCGTTGGAGCGTCGCGTTGGCGCGTTGGGAGCAACAAGCGCAGGTTTTAAAGGGCGCGCGGGTGATCGTTTATCACCGCGAATATTCGTATCTAATTAATTGGCTAGGCTTGAAGGAGGCGGGCAGCCTCGAACCCAAGCCCGGATTGCCGCCTACCCCCGGACATCTGGCGGAGTTGGTGAGTCTTATGCAACGCGAACCAGCACGTTGGATCGTCTACTCCCCGTATAACGATCCGCGCGCCGCCACGTTCCTCTCCGAGCGCGCAAAAATCCCGGCCGTCCTATTGCCCTTTACCGTGGGTGGCAGCGATAAGGCACGCGATTTATTCAGCCTGTTCGATGACACCATCGGTCGATTGCTGGCCGCGGGTAAATGAATATCGGCATGCTCGATCTGGCCATCCTGCTGCCGGCCTTGGCAGCAGGGCTACTGGTCACCGCGACGCATGTGCCATTGGGTATGCAGGTGTTGTCACGCGGCATCGTGTTTATTGACCTGGCGGTGGCGCAGATCGCAGGCCTCGGCGTGATCGCCGCCGATGTGTTGGGCTGGGAGGCGCATGGGCCGGCGGTGCAAGTCGCCGCGTTCAGCGCTGCGCTATTGGGTGCGCTGCTCTTGACCTGGACCGAAAAACGCTGGCCGGAGGTGCAGGAAGCCACCATTGGCGTGGTGTTCGTGTTGGGGTCGAGTGCCGCGATCCTGTTGCTAGCCAGCAATCCGCGCGGCGGTGAACATTTGAAGGAGTTGCTCTCGGGACAAATTTTGTGGGTGGGTTGGGCGCGCCTCGCGGTGGATGCGGCCATCTACGCGGCGCTGTTCGCGATCTGGTTTTTCACGCGCGAACCTTTGGGGCGCATGGGTTTCGCACGCATGAGTTTCTATGTTCTATTTGCCTCGGTGGTTACGGTCTCGGTGCAATTGGTGGGGTTGTATCTGGTGTTCGCCTCGTTAGTGGTGCCGGCGCTTGCCACCTATTATTCGCCTGAACAGCGCATGGCAAAGGCCTTGGGCGTGGGAGTCATGGGTTATGTTCTTGGTTTGCTCGCCTCAGCCATCACCGATTTGCCCTCAGGGGCGATGATTGTGTGCGCCATGGTGTTGGTGGGCGCGCTGGTAGCGGCCGTCGTCGGCAATCGATCTAAAGTTCCATTCATCAAGACCGAATAAGACCTTATTCGTTTGGCTGGAGGTGCTGCGCGCACATGCAATAATCCTCTCGCCATGGCCACCCTGTCTACCAATACGTTAATCAACGCCGAGTCTCTCTCCGTGGGGCTTGCAGCAGCCGAACGCGCGTTAGTGGCACGAGCGTTTGACTATGCCGCGCCTTTGTATGAGGGCAAATTGTTGTCCACCGGCGAGAGCGCCTTGGATCACGCTCATGGCATGTGTGCCTGTATCGCCAGCCTTAATCTGGATGGCGACGCGCGCGCCGCGGGACTGTTATTCGCTGCGCCCAGCTATGTCGAAGAGTCGGACGAAAAACTAAGCAAAGATTTCAACCCCACCGTGGCCGGATTGGTGCGCGGCATCTACAAATTAAACGAACTTCGTGTGGTGCTGCGCGCGCGCGACAGCAACGCACTGAAATCGCCGGGTCGCGCTTCGCAACTGGAGGTGCTGCGAAAAATGTTCCTGGCGATGGTGGAGGATGTGCGCGTGGTGCTGCTGCGTCTGGCAAGTCGCACGCAGACGCTACGCTACCTCGCGAGCACGACCGAGGGTATGCACCGCGAAATCGCGCAGGAAACCGTCGATCTCTACGCGCCGCTGGCCAATCGTCTGGGCGTGTGGCAATTGAAATGGGAGTTGGAGGATCTCTCGCTTCGCTTTCTTGAACCGGAAGTCTATAAAACCATTGCGCAGAAAATCGATGAGCGCCGTGGCACGCGCGAAGGTTTTATCGCTGAAACCATCGCGGTGTTATCGCGCGAATTGAAGTCGGCCGGCGTGCGCGCGCAACTGGCGGGGCGGCCCAAACATATCACCAGCATCTGGAACAAGATGCGTCTAAAGAACCTTGCTTTCGAAGAACTCTATGACGTGCGCGGCATCCGCGTGTTGGTGGATGAAGACAAGGATTGCTACACCGTGCTGGGCGTAGTCCACAATTTGTGGCAGCCAATACCCAAAGAATTCGATGATTACATCTCGCGGCCCAAGGGCAACTACTACCGTTCGCTGCATACCGCCGTGATTGGCGATGATGGGCGCGCATTGGAAGTGCAGATTCGCACCCACGAGATGCATCGCTTCGCGGAGCTTGGCGTGGCCGCGCATTGGCGCTACAAGGAGGGTGCAAAAAGTGGTGGTAAACAATCTGCCGGCGACCCTTTCGATGACAAGATCGCCATGCTGCGCCAGATGCTTGCCTGGCGCGACGAAGTGGTCGACTCCTCCGATTGGGTGGAGCAATTCAAAAAAGCGGCGCTCGATGACACGGTCTACGTGTTGACCCCGCAGGGCCAGGTGATCGATTTGCCACGTGGTTCGACACCGGTGGATTTTGCTTATTCGGTGCATACGGGGCTTGGTCATCGTTGCCGCGGCGCCAAGGTCAACGGCGCCATCGTTCCCCTGGATTACAAGGTAAAAAACGGTGAGCGCATCGACATCATCACCGCGCATGGCAATTCGAGCGGCGCGGCGGCGGGCCCCAGCCGCGATTGGTTAAACCCTGCCCTGGGATACATCGCCAGCTCGCGCGCGCGAAATAAAGTGCGCCAGTGGTTCAATGCGCAGGAAATGGGCGAGACCATTGCCGCGGGGCGCGCCCTGGTGGAACGCGAGCTACAGCGCGAAGGCCGCACCAGTCTTAAACATGACCACGTTGCCGAGGCCTTGGATTTCGAACGCGCCGAAGATTTGTACGCAGCGCTGGGGCGTGAAGAATTAAGCACCCGTCAATTGCAAACCGCGATACGTGGCGATGAGGAGAAGGAGCCCGCGCCGCTACGTGTGGTCGTGGCCAAACCCGCCAAAGGTGCGCAGGGAAACATCCTGGTGGTGGGCGTGGATCAATTGATGACGCAATTGGCGCGCTGCTGCAAACCCGCGCCGCCGGATGCCATCACTGGGTTCGTGACGCGCGGTCGCGGCATTTCCGTGCATCGCGCGGAATGTGCGAGCTTGGCGCACCTCGCGACGCGTAATCCGGAGCGTCTGCTGCCGGCCGCATGGACGCCCAAGCTTGCTTCCAACGCCGCGTTTCAAGTGGATATCGCAGTGCGCGCCAATGACCGCACCGGTTTACTGCGCGACATCATGGATGTGCTGGCCCGAGAGCGGATTGGCGTTGCCGGCTCGCAGAGTTATCGCCGCGATGGATCGGCCACGCATTTTTTGACGGTCAATGTGGCGTCGGTCGAGGATCTGCGGCGCACATTAGCGCTTGTGGGGGCGGTTCCCGGCGTGGCGGGGGCGAGCCGGCGCTAAAGGCGGCATCAGCGCTTCTCGATCCCCGCGCCTTTTACCGCTTCTTCATACGCTGCGCGATCAGTTCTGATGAATTGCGCGAATTCCTCAGGGGATGAGCGGGAAACATCGCCTGCCTCCACCCCTTGGCTATTGAGAAACTTCTGCGTGAAGCTTGCATCGCTCAATAATTTGACCGCTTCGGAATTAAGGCGGCGCACGATATCGGTGGGTACCTTGGCCGGCGCGAACATGCCGATCCAGGTTTTAAAACCCAGTTTGATGCCTTGTTCGCCAAAGGTGGGCACCTCGGGTAAGTCGGAGTTACGCTTCGAGCCGGTGTAGGCGAGCGGCCGCAGTTTTCCCGCTTTAATGAAGGGCATGGCGCCGCCAGCGGCATAGGCCACCACGTTCACATCGCCCGCTACCGTGCCTTGCACCGCCTGAATATTGCTCTTATAGGGAATCATATAAAACTGCACACCCTGGCTTTGCTTGAACATACCAATCAGCAACGGCCCGTTGCTGGTGGTGCCCAGCGTCCCCCAGGTGACGGTGCCGGGTTTGGCGCGCGCCAGATCTAATAACTCGGGCAGGCTTTTGGCTGGGACCGAGACATGTACCAGCAACAGACTTTCGATGGCGCCGATGTAAGCCACCGGGGCGAAATCGCGCGAGGGGTTGTAGGGCAGGGTATGCCGGGTGAGTTCATTCATGGTGATCACCGAGGCGCTGGTCACCCCCAGCGTATAACCATCGGCGTTCGATTTCGCCAACGCCTCCGCGCCAATGAAACCATCGGCGCCATCGCGGTTCTCCACCACGAAAGTCTGGCCCATCGAGCGCGTGAAAAATTCCGCCAGACCACGCGCGGGTAGATCGACGGGGCCGCCGCCGGAGGGGTGGGGGACGATGATCTTCACCGGCTTGTTCGGATAGCTTTGCGCTTGCGCGTATCCGCAGAATAGGCCCGCGGCGGCCAACGCCAGCAGCTTGGCAATTTGATTTGATGCGATCATGGCTTTCTCCCTAGGTCGAGGTGTTCGAAACTCTAGCACAAGGCCTCTGCTTTCTTGGCTTAGTGCTAGACGGACTTGCGGCGAAAGTGCGCTACCGCAAATGCCAATGCGGCCGCTTGCAATAGCGCGCAAAAATAAAATGGCGCGCCGATGCGCCAATCGCCCATGGGTAGATGCGATACCACGGTCAACAGCGGCGCGCCGATCATCGGCGCCGCCACCGCCATCAAGCTATTTAATCCACTCACCGCGCCCAGCGCCTGGCCTTGGCTCTTTTCGTCGGCGGCGCTGGAAATAATGCTTTGTATGGCCGAGGAAACGGTCGCGCCCAAGAGGTTGAAAACAATGATGGCGAACATCATCCAACCTGCGCTTGCCGCGCCGTAGAAGAGGTAGGCAAAGAACGACGACGCAAGTCCCAGCACCGCGAGACGCTTCGGACCGAAGCGTTTGATGAGACGCCCCATCAGTAGGCCTTGCGCGATGGCCGAGGACAATCCCACCACGGCGAGTGACCAGCCGTTTTCCATCGGCCCCCAGCCAAATTTGAACGTGGTGTAGAGCACCCACACGGTGTAGAGCACGAACTGCGCAAGGCCCGAACAGGCGATCACTGCCAGCAATAGACCAGCACCTTGCGCCTTGGCCAGGCCGTGAAGCGAGGTGAACGGATTGGCCGCGGCGAGTGTAAATGGGCGGCGGCGTTCGACAGGCAGGGATTCGGGCAACACGAAATAACCGTACAAGAGATTCACCACTGCAAGGCCTCCGGCAACAAAAAATGGCAAATGTAGATTTACCGCGCCGAGTACGCCGCCCATGATGGGCCCGAGAATAAAACCCACGCCAAACATCGAACCCAACAATCCGAAACGCTTGGCGCGATCCGCGGGGGCGCTGATATCGGCCACATAGGCGCCGGCCACCGTCATATTGGCCTGCATTGCGCCGCTGAAAATACGCACCGCAATCAGCATCCATAATGCGGTGGCCAGGGCGGTGGCGAAGAAACTCAACGCCAGACCGCAAAAGCCAATCAACAGAATCGGCCGCCTGCCACGGCTATCGGAGAGCGTGCCGAGAATCGGCGAACCAAAAAAATTGGCGAAACTGAAGGTAAACGTCACCACGCCATACCAGAAGGCCTGATCGACTTGCGATGCGGTAAGCGTGCCCACTAAGGCCGGCAATACCGGGATGATGAGGCCAATCGAAATCATATCGATTAGCACCGCGAACATGATGAAGGGCATGGCCGCAGTATGGTCGCGGTGTTTTTGCCACCAGCGCGGTTTCGCGGTGTTTGGGTTCATGCTGCGAAGGTAGCAGAGTCCAAGACAAAATAAGCGCCGCACAAGTCCGGGTCACACAAGTCCCGGTTGATTCACTGCCGCGCTACGGGCACACTTGGTTGCAATCGGTTAACGAAAGTTTTTATGAAAAACGTAATAACAAAGTTGCTTGGCTTGCCGTTAGGTTTAATGTTGATGGGCGCGTTCGATACGGTCACCGCGCAAACGAACTACCCAGAGCGCACCGTCACCATCGTTGCACCCGCGGCGCCTGGCGGGCTCTATAGCATCTTCGCGCGCCTGATTGCCATGCGCCTGGAGCAGCGTCTGGGCAAGCCGTTTATCGTCGAGAATAGGCCAGGGGCGGGCTCCATTGTCGGTGCGCTGTCGGTGATTCGTTCCGCGCCCAATGGTCACACCCTGATGGTGGCCAACAGCACTGGCATGGCAACCAACGTCACTTTGTATAAAAACCTGCCCTACGATCCCATGGTGGATCTGGCGCCGGTGGCGCTGATCGCGCGTATTCCGGACATGCTGGTGGTCAATGCCGCGTTGCCAATACATAGCGTGGCGGATTTAGTGAAGCTGGCCAAAGCCACCCGCGGAGGGCTCAGTTTCGGCTCGGCCGGTGCCGGCACCTCGCAGCACTTAAGCGGAGAGATGCTCAAAGCACGCTTAGGGATTGAACTCACGCATATCCCTTACAAAGGCATGGCGCCCGCCATCAACGATCTGGTGGGTGGGCATATTCAGATTTTATTTTCCAATATTCCGGTGGCCATGCCGATGTTGCGCGCGGGAAAAATCCGCGCGCTGGGTGTGACCACCGCGCAACGTATCGAAGCGGCGCCGGATATCCCGCCGCTGTCGGACTTTGGCGTCAAGGATTTCGACGCCACGTCGTGGTTCATGCTGGTGGCGCCGGCGAAAACGCCGAGGGAAATTATTGATCGTCTTTACCTCGAGTTGCGCGATCTCACCGGCGATCCACAAGTGCGCGAGGAATACATCAAGCTTGGCTTGATGCTTGTCAGCTCACCGCCGCCGGAAGAACTGAAACGTTTTGTGCAGGTGGAGATAACGAGGCAGGGGGATCTGGTAAAACGCGCCGGGTTGGCGGGGACGGAATAACGATGGTCAATAATCCTGCAATTGCTACACGCATCGATGCTGGCCCCAATCAGCGCGCCTTACCTGGCGCGCGCTTGATCGACACCGCCGCGCTTGAACAAGCCATCGAAGCCTTCGCCCGTCCGCGCGGATGGCTAGCGTTTCATTCGCCGAAGAACCTAGCCATGGCTCTGACCGGAGAGGTGGGCGAGTTGGTGGAGTTGTTCCAATGGTTGACCGAGGCGCAGTCGGCCACCGCCATGAACGATGCTAAACAGGCCGAACGCATAGGGGAAGAACTGGCGGATGTGACGATCTACCTGGTGAGGCTTGCGAGCGTGCTGGGCGTGGATCTGGATGTCGCGGTGCGCGATAAACTTGCCAAAAATGCGCTGAAGTATCCCGCGCCAGAATGAATAGATCACCATGAAATTATCCGTACTCGACCAATCCACCTCCTCCAAAGGAAAAACGCAGGATGTCGCCATCCGCGAAACGCTTGCGCTGGCAAAACATTGCGATGCGCTGGGCTATCACCGCTACTGGGTTTCCGAGCATCACAACTCGGGCAATATCGTGGGCACCGCCCCGGAAGTGTTGATGGCGGCGATTGCTGCCACCACACCGCGAATAAGAGTGGGCAGCGCCGGCGTGATGCTGCCGCATTACTCGGCATTGAAAGTGGCGGAACAGTTTCGCGTGCTGGAGGCGATCGCACCGGGGCGTATCGACTTAGGTATTGGCCGCGCGCCGGGTTCGGATGGCTTGACCGCGCATGCGTTGAACCCCCACCCGCAGGATGTCGAAGATCTGTTTCCCCGCCAGGTGCAAGAGCTGCAACTCTGGGTATCGGGCACGCCGCTGCCCGAGGGACACCCCTACAGCAAAATCTTCGCGCAACCTAAAGGGC
>JBJXEY010000178.1:0-3018 GCA_046153355.1 Burkholderiales bacterium | reverse complement strand
CCGAACCGCGAAACGCTAACCCGGCGTGCCTACCATGCACTTTCAGTGCCGCCGGGGGCATTGAATAATCATATTTATTCTAACTATTAATTAACTATATTAGATTTGTTAGATGGTCCCGGCTTGTCCAGAATTGGCGCTACAAAAATAGCTACCTGGAGAACACATGCTGACCACGACGCCCCAGCTAGAAGTCGTTCTACCCCGCGACAAGCCCCCCAGCGCCGGCAATCGGCCACAAACTTTGGTGCGCGATACCATCACCTTGATTCCCGGCGATGGCATTGGTTTTGAGATCGCCGATGCGGTGCGACGTGTGTTTTCCGCAGCCGACGTGCCGATTGATTGGGAACGTTGCGACGCGGGTCAAGTGGCCTTCTCCAAGGGAATCGCCTCCGGCGTGCCCAACGACACCCTGGCTTCGATCCAACGTAACCGTGTGGTGCTCAAAGGCCCTCTGGAAACACCGGTTGGCGAGGGCGGCAAAAGCGCCAACGTGACGTTGCGAAAGTTGTTCGAGACCTACGCCAATGTTCGTCCGGCGCGGGAACTCGCCGGCGTGCCGTCACCCTACGCGGGCCGCGGCATCGACCTGGTGGTAGTGCGGGAAAACGTCGAGGATTTGTACGCTGGCATCGAGCACATGCAATCCGCCGATGTCGCCCAGGCGTTGAAGATCATCAGCCGCAAAGGCTCGGAAAAAATCATCCGCTTTGCCTTTGAGCTGGCGCGCGCTGAGGGCCGCAAGCTGGTGCATTGCGCAACCAAGGCCAATATTCTCAAACTCACCGAAGGGTTGTTCAAGCGCGTCTTCGAAGAAGTTGCAAAGGACTACCCGGACATTACCGCCAAACACATCATCGTCGACAACTGCGCGCACCAGTTGGTGATGCGCCCGGAGCAATTCGAGGTGATTGTCACCACCAATATGAACGGCGACATACTCTCCGATCTTGCCTCCGGGCTGGTGGGCGGACTGGGGTTCGCCCCCTCCGCCAACCTGGGCGCCGATTGCGCCATTTTCGAGGCGGTGCACGGTTCTGCACCGGATATCGCCGGACGTGGCATCGCCAATCCAACCGCATCGCTACTGTCGGCGGTGATGATGCTGCGTTATCTTGGACGCATAAAGGAGGCCGCGCTGATCGAAGGCGCGCTCTTGTCGGTGATCGAAAAAGGCCATGCTCGCACCGGCGACTTTGCCCGCGGCAATTCGGTGTCGACCGCCGTCTTCACCGATGCGGTCATCGATTCGCTGGGCGAAACACCGGCAACCTTGCCGCTGCGCGAGCATCGAGCGTTACAGATCCCCAAAATTCAAAAAAATCCGGTGGCGCCACGGGCGCGACGGGCGCTGGTCGGCGTCGATATTTTCATTGAAAGCGAATTGCATCCAGGCGCACTTGCCGAGCGATTGAAGGATCTCACCGGTTCAATCCCACTTAGCCTGAAGATGATTTCCAACCGCGGCGTGCAGGTCTATCCACCCATTGGCACCAGCCCGGACTGTGTCGACGTCTACCGCTGCCGATTCGTCAGTGTCGCGGCCGCAGCCGAGATTGGCGAATCCGAACTAATGGCTTTGCTCACCCGGATTTCTCGATCATTGCGCTGGATGCATGTCGAGAAACTGCAAGAGTTCGACGGCAAACCTGGCTTCACCAAAGCGCAAGGCGAGGCGTAGACATGGGCACAATGTCCGAGTTGCCAGTGGTCGGGGTCGTGATGGGCTCCTCAAGCGATTGGGAGACTATGCAACATGCCTGTGAAATGCTCGCTCGTTTCGGCGTGCCCTTCGAACACCGCGTGCTCTCGGCGCACCGCATGCCAGACGAGATGTTCGCCTATGCGCAAACCGCGCGCCAACGAGGACTGCAAATTATCATCGCCGGCGCCGGCGGCGCGGCGCATCTGCCGGGCATGCTAGCGGCCAAAACCAGCCTTCCAGTGCTGGGGGTTCCCATGGCCACCCGCCACCTGGGCGGGCAGGACTCGCTGTATTCAATCGTGCAGATGCCTAAAGGCGTCCCGGTTGCCACCTTTGCCATTGGTGATGCCGGGGCGGCTAACGCGGGACTATTCGCGGCGCGAATGCTGGCCATGACCGATGCCTCGATCAGCGCGGCGTTGGAGCAGTTTCGCGACAATGAGCGCGAGCGCGCCAGCCAAATGGCTTTGCCTTGCATCCCCCGATGATAGCGGCGCAACCGATACTCCCGCCCGCCATGCTCGGCGTGATTGGCGGCGGCCAACTGGGCATGTTCTTTGCCCAGGCCGCGTTGAAAATGGGCTATACGGTGGCGGTGCTCGATCCTGATCCGCGCAGTCCGGCGATGGCTTTCGCCACCGAAAAAATCATCGCCTCCTACGAAGATGAAAGCGCGCTCGAACGCATGGCCCGACTGTGCGCTGCGGTGACCGTTGAGTTCGAGAGCGTGCCAGCTGGCAGCGTACGGCGACTTGAATCGACTTGTTTTGCCGCCCCGCGTGCCGATGCAATCGCCGTAGTCCAGGATCGCATCCTGGAAAAAAATTTCCTACGCAAAATCGGCCTCCCACTCGCCCCCTACCAGGTGGTGCTGTCGGCGCGCGATCTGGATGCGCCAGACTGCTATCCGGGAATTTTGAAACTGGCTAGACAAAGCTACGACGGCAAAGGTCAGGCGCAAGTGGCCAATGCCAGGCAGGCGCGCGCCGCGTGGATTGATTTTGGCGAACTGCCTTGCGTAATCGAGAAGAAACTTTCGCTTGAGCGCGAATTTTCCGTGGTGATCGCGCGCAGCGCAACGGGACAAACCAGCCATTTCCCCATCGCGGAAAACCTCCACACGCGCGGCATTCTGGAACTCTCGGTGGTTCCCGCGGAACTCTCTGCCAATCTGTCTGTACAAGCAGTAGGGTCGGCCAAGCATATTGCCTTCAACCTGGATTACGTCGGCGTGCTGGCGGTCGAATATTTTCTCTGCGAGGGGAAGTTATTGGTCAATGAAATTGCGCCACGCCCGCACAATAGCGGCC
>JBJXEY010000177.1:0-12479 GCA_046153355.1 Burkholderiales bacterium | reverse complement strand
AACAACGACATTTCCACCCAGCGGCTTTGCACGAAGAGAAAAGCGATCAAAGTGCCCACTATTACCGAGGCGAGCAGGGCGAATACCGTCACCCGCAAAGTAATCAACAGTGAATTCCACAGCAGTTCCCAATCCTGTACCAGCGTCTGCCCCACATCAAAGGGGCCAGGCACGATATAACGCGGCACGTCATAGGCCAATACCAGCACATGCCAGGCAAACAACACCGCAAAACCAATCACCAGCGGCATGAGGATTTTCAGTGCCTGGGTACTCATGCCTGCCAATGCCGACGCGAATCACTCATGCCGACTGCCGCGCGGATTGCGCCGTAGCGTCCCGAAGCCCGCCACTTGCCTCGCCCAACAAGGCAAATAATTCACGGCAGTAGGTAGAAAATTTTTGACTGGCGCGAAACGCATCGTCGCGCGGGTTAGGCTCATCGATTGCCACTTCGCGCAAAATTCGCCCCGGCCGCGACGACATCACCAACACCCGGTCGGAAAGAAACACCGCCTCGTAGATGGAATGGGTTACAAACACAATGGTGAGGCCCTGTTCGCGCCGCCATTGGAGCAACTCGCTATCCAGTTTGTTGCGGGTAATTTCATCCAGCGCACCAAATGGCTCATCCATCAGCAGCAAATCGGGCCGCGTCACCAGCGCTCTGGCGATCGATACGCGCATCTGCATGCCACCGGAGAGCGCGCGCGGATAGTGCTCTTCGAATCCGTGCAATCCCACCTGTTCCAGGGCACGCCGCGCAACCACGGCGCCCTCCGCAGAGGGCATCCCCGCCAAATCCAGCGGCAACCGCACATTCGCAACGACGCGTGCCCATGGCATCAAGGTGGGGTTTTGGAATACAAATGTCAGACGACGCCCCGGCGAACCAACCGCGTGGAAAGCTTCGCCCCACCAAGCGAGAGAACCTTCGCTGGGCGCGATTAGGCCAGCCATCATGCGCAATAACGTCGATTTGCCGCAGCCCGAGGGGCCAAGCAAAGTGACCACCTCTCCGGGACGAATCTCCAAATCGAGCGGTTCGAGCGCGCGGATGCCAGGCGTTTTTCGGTCGCCACCCAATTGTTTTCCAGCGCGACGCGCCTGAAAAAGCGGGGATTGGCGCGCAACGGACTCGATTGCTGCCGACGCGGCACTCATGAATAACAGGGAAGACCGGTCGCAACACGCGCCATCAATTCATGCATCCTATTCACGCAGCTAATTTAACGTCACACGTGCAAATTTTCGTTTGCCAACCTGTAGCACCACGGTGCTCCCCACGGGCAGCGTTTGCGCGCGATCCTCGCAGCGCTCGCCATCAATGCGTACGCCACCCTGCTCGATCATGCGATAAGAATCCGAGGTGCTCGCGGTCAAGCCAGCCTGCTTGAGTAACAGCGCCAGCGCCATGGCTTGTCCGCCTGCCGCAATGGTCAATTCGGGCATTTCATCAGGCATGGCGCCGGCTTTGTGGCGCGCGTCGAAATCCTGGTGCGCGCGTTCGGCCGAGGCGGCATCGTGAAATCGCGTGGCGATTTCCTTGGCAAAAACCACTTTAATATCGCGCGGGTTTTTACCCTCGGCGACTTCTTTCTTCCATTTTTCCACCGTGGCTAGCGATTCGAACGACAACAACTCGATATATCGCCACATCAACACGTCGGATATCGACATCAGCTTGCCAAAGATCTCCTTGGCCGGCTCGTCAATGCCCACGTAATTGCCCAAGGACTTGGACATCTTATTAACGCCATCCAAGCCTTCGAGCAGGGGCATGGTGAGTATGCATTGCGCCGGCTGACCGTGATGCTTTTGCAATTCTCGCCCGACCAGCAAATTGAACTTCTGGTCGGTGCCGCCAAGCTCCACGTCCGAGTGCATCGCCACCGAATCGTAGCCCTGCATTAAAGGGTATAAAAACTCGTGGATGGCAATCGGCTGGTGCGCGGCGAAGCGTTTGCCGAAATCGTCGCGCTCCAGCATCCGCGCCACCGTATAAGTGGAAGCTAACTTCACTACACCGGCCGCGCCCAGCTCGTTACACCACTTGGAATTGAACAGAATCTCGGTGCGCTCGGGGTCGAGGATTTTGAAAACCTGCTGCCGGTAGGTGGCTGCATTGGCCTCGATCTGCTCGCGGCTCAAAGGCGGGCGGGTGGCGTTTTTACCCGTCGGGTCGCCAATCATGCCGGTGAAATCACCAATCAGGAACTGGATATGGTGGCCCAAGTCCTGAAATTGACGCATTTTGTTGATCACCACGGTGTGGCCCAAATGCAAATCAGGCGCGGTCGGGTCCATGCCCAATTTGATGCGCAAGGGCCGGCCGAGTTTCAGTTTCCCCACCATTTCTTCTTCGACCAGCAATTCTTCGGCGCCACGTTTGATGACGCGCAATTGCTCCTCTACGGCGGCAAACCCAATTCGATCCGGGGACGGCGTCATTGCCAAAATTCTCTTTAATTTGTTATAGTTAGTGGTTGGTGGGATGAGGGGAAACGATCTTGCAGAAGATGGAATCGATCTTGCAGAAGCTGGGGATTTTAGCGCAATCGTTGCGCACAACCGTCCGGCATCGCTATGGGCGGACCCTGCCCTGGGTTAGCGGCGGCGCGGGCGTATTTCTATTTGGCATGGTGGCGGCATTTGGCACCGTCCAGGATGCCGAAGCGCCTATCTCGCAACGCGCGGTGCTTGAACCCTTGCCCATCACGGTGAATTTCGAATCAACCCCGGCTGTGGGTGAGTTCTGGTCGGAAGAACGGTTTTCCCGTGGCGACACCTTCGCCGCATTGCTTTCCCGCCTGGGCGTGAATTCCGCCGAATTCGACTTGCTGCGGCGCTCGTCGCTGTCGAAATCTCCTCTGCGCGGCCTGAATCCCGGCACCACGGTGCAAGCCAAGGTAAACGGCAACGGCGAGCTGCAGTCCCTGTGGTACGTCGTGGGTCGTGACCGCGTGGTGACACTCAATCGCGAGGGCGACGATTTTCGCGCCAGTGAACAACCTGCCCAGGTAACGCGCCGCGAGGTGATGAAATCGGGTGAGATTCGCAGTTCCCTGTTCGCCGCCACTGACGCTGCCGATATCCCCGACAACGTCGCCGGCCAGATTGCCGATATCTTCGCCGGCGATGTTGATTTTCACCGCGACCTGCGCCGTGGCGACCGTTTCTCGGTGATCTATGAAACCTATGATTTCAACGGGCGTGAAACGCGCTCAGGGCGGGTTCTCGCCGCGGAGTTCGTCAATCAGAACCGCGTGTTCCGCGCGATGTGGTACCCCGATCCCGAAACCGGCTTGGAAAAAGACGGCAGCTACTACACACCCGAGGGCAAAAATCTGCGTAAAGCGTTTCTGCGCTCGCCATTGGAATTCTCGCGTGTGAGTTCGGGTTTTGGCATGCGTATGCATCCTATTCAGCAAAGCTGGCGCGCGCATACTGGCGTGGATTACGCCGCACCCTCGGGTACGCGAATTCGCGCCACTGGCGATGGTGTAATCGATTCCATTGGCGGCCAAGGCGGATATGGCAACGTTGTTGTGCTGCGCCATAACAGCGGCATTACCACCTGGTATGCGCACATGAGCAGTTTCGCGCGGGGCATGACGCGCGGTACGCGCGTCTCGCAGGGCGATGTCATTGGCTACGTCGGCCAGACCGGCTGGGCAACGGGCCCGCATTTGCATTATGAGTTCCGTATCAATGATCGCCACCGCAACCCGCTGACCATTGCATTGCCGGCTTCGCAACCCATTCCGGCCGGCAAACTACCCAAGTTCCTTGCCTACGCCGAGCCCTATACCGCGCGTATCGAGTTACTGCGCAATTCCAATCTCGCGCTACTTGACTAGCGATACCTCGCTTTATGTAGGGGTCATGTCGGGTACCAGCCTGGATGGCGTGGACGCGGTACTAGCCGATTTCTCGCCAGGCGCGCCGCGCATGTTGGCGAACCATTACCGGCCCTACCCCGACGATTTACGCGCGTCACTATTGGCCTTACATACGCCCGGCGACAATGAATTGCATCGCGCCGCGCTGCTTGCCAATGCGGTTACCAGGGAATACGCGGCGGCGATAAACAGCTTGCTCCGTGAACACGCCGGTAGCGTCGTTGGCGAAAACAACCACATCAGCGCCGCTGCCGGCGGCCCGCCCCAAGACACCTACGCTCGCACCATTGCCGCAATAGGCTGCCACGGTCAAACCGTTCGGCATCGCCCTGAACACGGCTACACCATTCAATTGGTGAACGGCGCGCTGTTGGCGGAACTCACCGGCCTCACAGCGATAACCGATTTTCGTTCCCGCGACATTGCAGCCGGTGGCCAAGGCGCGCCGTTGGTGCCGGCGTTTCACGCGGCGTGTTTTCGTAACGCCACAACATCGCGAGTGATAGTCAATATTGGTGGCATCGCCAATGTGACCTATCTGCCGCTTCGCGGCGCTATTTCTGGTTTCGATACCGGGCCAGGAAATCTGCTTATGGATGCCTGGGTCAGCCGTCGCCTAGGTGAGAACTATGATCGCAATGGCGCTTTTGCTGCCGCAGGAAAAGTCAACACCGCCTTGCTTCAAGAAATGTTGGCTGACACTTACTTTCACCAATCGCCCCCTAAAAGCACGGGGCGGGATCATTTCAATATGAATTGGCTGGAAGCTTTTGGCATCAACGACCTGCCACCGCCCGACATCGCCGCGACACTTTGCGAATTGAGCGCCGCCAGCATCGCTGGCGCCATTGACAAATATTGCACCGATGCAGGCGAGATTTTCCTCTGCGGGGGTGGCGCCCACAACGCCCATCTGATGGCAAGACTATCTTCGCATCTGCCGAATCGCCGGCTCGCCACCACCGAAGAACTGCGCATGCATCCCGATTGGGTCGAAGCGTTGGCGTTCGCGTGGCTGGCACGCTGCGCGATGGAAAAAACTCCTGGCAATGCGCCCGAGGTAACTGGAGCGCTGGGACTACGCGTCCTC
Source organism: Burkholderiales bacterium (assembly GCA_046153355.1). GTDB lineage: Bacteria > Pseudomonadota > Gammaproteobacteria > Burkholderiales > SG8-39 > 2-02-FULL-62-17. The sequence continues at coordinate 7,487 of JBJXEY010000177.1, read as the reverse complement.
GGCGCCATTCATCCGCGATAAAGACGGATCAAGTCTGCGCGGCATCAGGCAGGCCGCAAGACTGGTTTTGACCAAAGCGATTGCGCCAACTACGGACAAAGTTTTTTAGACAGGCGCAAAAAAGGGGCTCGAAGCCCCTTTTTCAGTCACGCCATGGAACCAACTACACCGGGAACTGGCTACACCGAGAAAGACGACCCACAGCCGCAAGTGCTGGTGGCGTTCGGATTCTTGATCACGAACTGCGCGCCTTCCAACCCTTCCGAATAATCGATCTCGGCGCCCACCAGATATTGATAACTCATCGGGTCGATCAACAACATCACGCCGTTTTTTTCCATCACGGTATCGTCTTCGTTTTGCACTTCATCGAAGGTGAAGCCGTATTGGAACCCGGAGCAGCCGCCACCACTGACAAATACGCGAAGCTTCAACTCCGTGTTGCCTTCTTCGTCGATCAGTTGTTTTACTTTTCCCGCCGCGTTGTCGCTAAAAACCAGCGGCGCGGGCATTTCGGCTATGGCATCCATGAACATTCCTTTATGACTCTGATGTTGCAGTATCGACCGACAATCGCGCCTGGGTCAACCTAGATATTGTAGGGTTATTGAGTCTGCACGAAAAAGCGGTTGGTGTTGCAACCGCTCAGTTGAAACTCCCGCCCGCGGATTTGCTCGAGGCCAGCTTCAACTCCACCGCCTTGGCTTCGCTGGAACGATGCACCAAGCGCCCCTCGACTATCGCGCCAAGGTGCATCTCTAGGGAGTTGTAATGCACATCGCCCTTCACCCGCGACTGCGATTGAAGCTCAAGAAACTCGGCGGCATATACTGGCCCGTTGACCGCACCATTGATCACCAGGTGCGAAACGCGAATTTCACCATCGATGCGCGCATGCTCTGAGAGCACCAGCGTTGAGGCCTGATCCGCGGCGGCTGTCACATTGCCGATGATTTCCCCATCGACACGCAGGCCGCCCGCAAAACTGACATTGCCTTCTATTTTCGTACCTGCGCCAATCAGACTGTCGATACGGCTCTGCGGCTTGCTGGGTTGCTTGCGAAACATGCTTGCCCCTTCCCCTTGTCTGTTTTACAAATCCACGCTTTGCGTGGGCCTGCTTTTACAAATCCACGCTTTGCGTGGCTGTGGCCTGATTGCTTCCCTGTTCCATAACTCGTACTTGCACGGAGCGGATTTTGGCTGGCTCCGGCACCCGGAAAGTCCCCTCAACCCGCTGGAAGTATTTGAAATTTAAACGAAAAGCAGGGTTATCGGAATTGCTTGCCTCGGGAACCAGAATCATACCATTGCCCCCCTTGGACTGCACATTCACCAGTAACTGCAAGCTGCCCTGGAATTGCCGATCACGCGCCACGCCACCGAGCAGTACTAGCAAACGATAGCGATATTCGCCAGGCAACACGTCCTTTTGCACGGTAAAGCGATTGATGGAAAGTTTGTTGGTCGCAGGACCCAGGTTCTCGAAAAACGCCAGGTCTTCTTTCAAGCGCCGGTTTTCCTCCTCCAGCGTCTTCACTTGCTTGGCCAGTTGCGTTTGCGCCGATTGCTCGATTTTTAAACGCGATTCGCTAGCATTGGATGCCGAACGCAGTAGCGCGGTTTCCGCTTCGAGTTTTACCACCGAGTCTCGCAGCGTTTTGACCTCTTGCTCGATTTCGCTACGATCAAACCCCGCGAAGCGCCGCCCGGCATCGTAAATCCATAACGCCAGCGCCAGCGATATTGAGCCCAGCAGCATCATCCCCAACCAACGCCAGTACCAGGCGACGTGGGTGCGCACCGTCATTTTGGGCGCCGATATACCAAAGCGCCGTCGTAGTGATCGCAGGATATTTTTCATACGCTGCGTACCCCTTGCGCGCTGCCCCTACGGGACAATCGGCAGATCGTCCAGCCCCAGCGTCTCGGGGAAGCCACACATCAGGTTCATGTTGTGTACCGCTTGGCCAGCCGCGCCTTTGGTGAGGTTATCGATGACCGAGAGGATCACCAAGGTATCACCACCCTGCGGCCGATGGATGGCAATACGGCAAAGGTTCGACGCGCGCACGGAGCGTGTATCCGGATGGCGGCCTGGCGGCAACACATCGACAAACGGCTCATTGCGGTAACGATCTTCGAATAGTTTCTGAAAATCGGCTTCACGTGTGATGCGTGCATAAAGCGTCGCGTGAATGCCGCGAATCATCGGTGTCAGATGCGGCACGAAAGTCAGCCCAACCGGACCGCCTGCGACGCCGGCCAAGCCCTGGCGAATTTCCGGCCAGTGACGATGACCGGGAACACCATAGGCCGAAAAATTATCCGCAGCTTCGGAAAACAAGATATTAGTTTCCGCCTTGCGACCGGCGCCCGAAACGCCCGACTTGGCATCCGCGATCAGGTGCGCGGCATCCACCACACCTGCTTCGACCAAGGGCAGAAACCCAAGTTGCACAGCCGTGGGATAACACCCAGGATTGGCAACCAACTTACTTGCCTTGATTTTTTCGCGATGCACTTCCGGCAGACCGTAGGCAGCTTGAGGCACCAGCTCAGGCGCGGCGTGTTTTTGTTTGTACCACTTCTCCCATTCGGCGATGTCCTGAAGGCGAAAATCCGCCGAAAGGTCGATGACTTTGACGCCCGCTTCGAGCAAAGCTTTCGCTTGGCCCATGGCTACCCCGTTGGGTGTGGCGAAAAAAACCACGTCGCATTGCTCGAGCGCCGAATTGGCAGGATCGGAAAAAGCCACGCTGACCCGGCCACGCAGGCTGGGGAACATATCGGCCACTGGCATGCCCGCTTCGGCACGCGAGGTCACCGCGACCAACTGGGCCTCGCGGTGACGCGCCAAAATGCGCAGCAATTCCACGCCGGTGTATCCGGTACCGCCAACGATGCCGATTTTGATCATATTTCGATCCTATCACCTGGGACATTAAACCAGCGCACAGACGAAAAAGCCGCCTTTGTAAGGCGGCCTTTGGGGACAAAAATTCTCGACTTTAGCGTTTGGAGAACTGTTTGCGGCGGCGCGCCTTGTGAAAGCCAACCTTCTTACGCTCGACTTCGCGCGCATCACGCGTCACCATGCCTGCTTTGGAGAGCATCGATTTCAACGCCGGATCGTATTCGATCAGCGCCCGAGTCAGGCCGTGACGCACCGCGCCGGCCTGGCCGGATTCGCCACCACCATGCACATTGATCAGCACATCAAAATTACCCAGGTGCTCGGTTAAGACCAAAGCTTGTTTGGCCACCATCTGCCCGGTCTCGCGGGCGAAATAATTCTCGATGGTTTTGTCGTTCACCACGAACTCGCCCTTGCCGCGCTTGATGAACACGCGCGCCACAGAACTCTTGCGCCGGCCTGTGCCGTAGTAGTACTCGCCTATCATGCCTTGATCTCCAGAGCCTTGGGTTGTTGCGCGGCATGCGGATGATCGCTACCGGCATAGATTTTCAACTTCTTAATCATCGCGTAGCCAAGCGGCCCCTTGGGCAACATGCCCTTGACCGCGATTTCCAACGGCCGGCCAGGAAACTTGGCGTGCATCTTGCCAAAGTTGGTTTCCTTGATGCCGCCGGGGTAACCAGTATGACGGTAATACTTTTTATCTAGCGCCTTGGCGCCAGTAACGCGGATCTTGGAGGCATTGGTCACCACGATGTAATCGCCGGTATCCACATGCGGGGTGTATTCAGGTTTGTGCTTGCCACGCAGGCGCAGGGCGATCTGGGAGGCGAGCCGACCGAGCACTTTGTCGGTGGCGTCAACTACCATCCACTCTTGCTTGATTTCGTGCGGCTTGGCGGAATAAGTTTTCATAGTTCTGGGGCCTTCGGCCAAAGTTTAGGCCTTCGGCCATAGGCCTGGGCACTTGAGAAAGGGCGTGATTTTATTGATAAATCGAGCCTAAGTCAATGAAAATGCCGGCCCTGGTTTGCTGGCCAAAACTACTTTTTGCAGGAGCGCGGCCTGGCGACTGTTCTGGAGCGGGCGAAGGGAGTCGAACCCTCGTCACTAGCTTGGGAAGCTAGGGTAATGCCGTTATACGACGCCCGCGATTTTGCAACTTTCGATATTGCGCCGCCTAACCATGCCGCGACATGCGGTGTCTGACGGCGGCGTGGTAGCATCGAATCGCTTTGCAATTTTAGCTTATTCATCCACCCATCACCGTGATTGCAGCATCGTGATTACTCTTAGCGTCAATGGCAACGCCCACAGCGTGGCCGTAAATTCAAACCTGACGCATCTTTTGGAAACACTGGAATTGTCCGGGAAACGCGTCGCGGTGGAGCGCAACGGCGAAATCGTGCCGCGTAGCCAATACGGCCAAACCGCGCTTGCCGAGGGTGACCAATTGGAAATCGTTGTAGCAGTAGGAGGAGGTTAACCGTGTCTGCCCCAATATCGAACATTGCCGCGCCAAGCGCCGATCCGCTTGTCATCGGTGGCCGAGCGTTTTCCTCACGCCTGTTGCTTGGCACCGGCAAATACAAGGATTTCGACGAAACCCGCCGCGCGCTGGATGCCGGTGGCGTCCAGATCGTCACGGTTGCCATTCGCCGCACCAATATTGGCCAAAATAAAAATGAGCCGTCCTTGCTGGACGCCGTTCCCCCGTCAGAATTTATCTATTTACCGAATACCGCAGGTTGTTATAACGCCGCCGACGCGGTGCGTACTTTGCGCCTGGCGCGTGAGTTGCTCGATGGCCACGATCTGGTGAAACTGGAAGTGCTAGGCGACCCGCAAACCTTGTTTCCGCATGTCACCGAAACCCTGGCCGCCGCCGAAACCTTGGTGAAGGATGGCTTCAAAGTGATGGTCTATACCAGCGACGACCCGCTGATTGCCAAACGATTGGAGGAGATAGGCTGCGTAGCTATCATGCCTTTGGCGTCGCTCATTGGTTCAGGAATGGGAATACTTAACCCCTGGAATCTGCGGCTCATCATCGATCAAGCGAAGGTGCCAGTGATTGTCGATGCCGGTGTCGGCACGGCCTCGGACGCGGCCATTGCCATGGAACTGGGTTGCGACGCGGTATTGATGAATACTGCGGTGGCCTTGGCCAAGAACCCCGTGTTAATGGCGCAGGCGATGAAAAAAGCCGTTGAAGCTGGGCGCGATGCCTACCTTGCCGGGCGCATGCCGAAAAAGTTCTACAGCGCCCAGCCCAGCTCCCCCACCGAAGGGCTGATCACGCCCAAAGCGGCGTAGTGCGAGGCGTAGTGCGCGGGGTAGTGCGCTTATTTCGCGTTCACCTCGCGCCACGGTGAACACCACACAGAACCTGCCCGAACATCGCGCCATCCGCAGTTTCGTTCTGCGGCAAGGGCGCGTATCCAACGCCCAGCGGCGCGCGCTCGATACGTTACTGCCAATCCACGGGATTCCCTACGCGCCCTCGCTACTTGATCTCGATTCAATATTCGGCCGCACAGCGCCGAAGATTCTTGAGATTGGCTTTGGCATGGGCGAAACCACCGCGTTAATCGCCGCCACGCACCCGGAAAACGATTACCTCGCCATCGAAGTACATTCCCCTGGCGTGGGCAATCTGCTCAAAGTCATCGATGAACAGGGATTAAAAAATATCCACATCATCCAACACGATGCAACCGAAGTGCTGCAACACATGCTGCACGAAGCCTCACTTTCGGGAGTACACATTTTTTTCCCCGACCCCTGGCCGAAAAAGCGCCACCACAAACGCCGCCTGGTGCAACCGCCATTGATTGCTTTACTTGCCAGCCGCATGGCGCCGGATGCCTACCTGCATCTAGCCACCGATTGGCAGGAGTACGCGCAGCAGATGTTGGAGGTCCTAGACGCCGAAAACGCGCTCACCAACACCGCCACCGCATTCGCGCCACGCCCGGATAGCCGGCCGCAAACCAAATTTGAAGCACGGGGATTGCGCTTGGGGCATGAAGTCTGGGATCTGGTTTTCCGAAAACGCTAATAGCCTGTGGTCCGAGTAACTTTGTTACAAGAGTGTTTGCCTAATCACCCAAAAGCGTCAGCCCTAGCGCTTCTCCGGCAAAAAAAGTTCCAACAGATCGTTTAAAAATCGCCGTCCCAACTCAGTCGGCGCGATGCGCAGGTGATCGCGAAGGATCAGGCCACGCGCTTCGGCGACATCCAAAGGTTTAGACGCAGCACTAATCGGTAGTCCAGTGCGTTCCTGAAACAACGTTACCGGGAAACCATCGCTAAGCCGCAACGCGTTCATCATGAATTCGAACACCGCATCGCCACGCTGCAATGTCTTCTCCTCCAACACCGGCTCGCCCTCGGCAACGCGCTTTAGATATTCGCGCGGCTGCTTGGTTCTGGTCTGGCGAATAATTCGATCAGGAAACGAAATCTTCGAATGCGCCCCCGCGCCCAAGCCTAGGTAATCGCCGAATTCCCAATAATTAAGATTGTGCCGGCAGCGCCGCCCATGGCGCGCAAAAGCAGAAGTCTCATATTGATCGAAGCCCGCCTCGCGCAACGCCCCGTGCACCGCTTCCTCGATCAACGCCGACGCGTCCGCATCGGGCACCACCGGCGGCCGGCGGAAAAACACCGTATCCGGCTCGATGGTCAAATGATAAAAAGACAGGTGCGTGCTTTGCCAGGAAATTGCCTGCCGAACGTCGTCCAGCGCTTCGTCGAGCGTTTGCCCCGGCAAGGCGTACATCACATCGAGATTGAAATTGTCGAAGGCGTGCGCCGCTGCTTCGATGGCGCGCCGCGCCTGCCCATCATCGTGAATTCGCCCCAGCGCTTTGAGGTGACGGGGATTAAAACTTTGCACCCCAATCGACAAACGCGTCACACCCGCCGCATGGAAATCGCGAAATTTTTCCGCCTCAAACGTGCCAGGGTTGGCCTCCAGCGTCACTTCGCAATCGTTGGCCAGAGGCAATAACGAGCGCACGCCGGAGAGAATCTCATCAATGGCCGAAGCCGAAAACAAACTCGGCGTCCCCCCACCAATAAAAATGCTGTACACCCGCCGCCCCCACGTAAGCGGCAAAGACAACTCCAGATCGCGCAGCAATGCGGCGCAATATTCCGTCTCGGGTAGTTCGCCCTTTTGCTCATGCGAATTGAAATCGCAATACGGGCATTTGCGCACGCACCAGGGGATGTGCAGGTACAAAGAAAGGGGCGGGAGCGTTTTCAGCCCCGGCGCGCCTAGCGGCGTGCGGTGTACGGTGATTTCAGCCACAAACCTGAATCATTGTCAGTGAGCAGTTTGGTTTTCGATTGCATGGCAAATTTGCCTACTATGCAGCATTGAGTTCACGCACCGGCACCGCGCGCTCGATATCCCGTAGCGTGGGAAGCGTCTTTAAATCGTAGTTCGCCTGCAGAACAAGCCATGACGCGGCGTCGCCCCCAAAATACTTCGCCAATCGAACCGCAGTATCCGCGGTGACGGACCGGCGCTCCTTGACGATCTCGTGAATACGCGTTG
>JBJXEY010000176.1:0-11774 GCA_046153355.1 Burkholderiales bacterium | reverse complement strand
CTGTTGGCATGGGCGTTGTGGCGCGTCTGCAAACGTTTGATCAGGCTTTTGTATGAACGTGCTTCGCTGCGAGGCGCAACCAGCGATGAATTAAAGCGCATCGAAACCATGACCCAGGTGTTTCGTTACGTGGCAGGCGTGGTGATTGTGATTGTCACTGGTATGCTGCTCTTAGGTGAATTGGGCATTTCCATCGCGCCCTTGCTCGCCACCGCCGGCGTGGCGGGTATCGCCCTAGGCTTTGGTGTGCAAAGCCTGGTGAAAGATTATTTCACCGGTATCGTGCTGCTCCTGGAGAACCAGATTCGAAAAGGCGACGCGGTCGAGGTGGCTGGCAAATCCGGTCAAGTCGAGGAGGTGACGCTACGCTACGTGCGCCTGCGCGATTACGAGGGCGTAGTGCATTTCATCCCCAATGGCATGATCACCACGGTGAGCAATCACAGCATGGAATACGGCTTCGCGGTGGTAAGTATCAATATCGCGCACGGCAATAGCTTGGACGCGGCGCTCGCGGCCATGCGCGAGGCGGGCAGCGTGTTGCGCGCCAATGCCGAATATTCCGCCGCGTTACTGGGCGAACTGGAAATTGCCGGGATCGAACAAATGAGCGATTCGGGCACGCTCCTGCGCGCGAGGATCAAGGTATTGCCTACGGAGCAGGGCGCCATCCGCCGCGAGCTGTTGCGGTGCGTGAAGGCGGTATTCATAACGCGCGGGATCGACCTGCCCTCCACGCAAATGGTATTGGTTGGCGGCAAGAGCAATGATCGCCCCTTGCGTGTGGAGGTGGCGCGATGAGTAATCTTCTGGGCAAGGGCAATCTGGGCAAGGGCGGGCTCGCGGGTAATAGTTTGGGCAATAGCCTGGGCAAGGGCGGTTTTGCCAAGGGTGGCTTGGGCGGATCGAGTAAGGCGCCCGCCAAAAAAGCGCGTGCCACCGCGCCCGATGCACCGCTGCTCGCCATGTCGTTGCTCGGGCGCTGGGGCCGCGTGGCGCAAGGGCACGTCGCCTTTGGCGGCGGATGTTCCTGCGCGGGGGGCATGGGCCCGATCCACATGAGCCAGATGGAATTGCATGTGATGGATTACCTTGCGGCGAAATATGCCGACAACGCCCCGATACAGGTTTTGCTTGTCGAGCGCGCCGAGTACAAGCCTAATGAGTCAGGCAATTTGGGCGAAGTGTTAAAAGCGATTGCCACGCGTGAGGCCGAGGGCGTTTCAAGCGCGGATCAATTGGCGCTGTTGGCCGACCTCACGCGCAGCATCGATTCGCTGGATGAAATAACGCGCGGCGCTTAGTTGCCCATAGCACAGGCGCAGTAATTAAAAGCGCTCCCGCCCGGTGTCACCATTGGCGCGGTAACGCGTCCATTCGCGGCCCTTCTCACGACACAGCCCGAAGCGAAATGGATTGAACGTGTTGCCCGGCCGGGTAAAGCGCAGGTCGTGAAACCAAACGCATTCCGCGGCAAGGTTGTTATCTGGGTTATCGCGCTCGACTCGCAGCAACGCTGGGTATTGCGCGAACCAGCGAAAAAAATCCATCTCCGGGCTCATCCACGCCTCGCGCACCAGCGGCGCATCTTCAGTCGAGGCGCCCAAAAGACTGGCCCGATTCCATATGGCGTCAGATAAGGGATTGAAGGACGCATCAAGCCGGGCAATAAATCCGCCCTCGGGGCCTGGGTCGGTGGCGATGTCCGCGCGCTTGAGATTGACGAAGGCGTAGCGATAGTCACCATTCTTCTCCACCATCACCATCCAATTCAAGGGTAACACTGCGCCCGGTTGAACCGTGACCTGTGCGGCGTTGATGCCTTGCGCGCGAGCGTACTGCTCGCCAAATTCGATTGCCTGCGAGCGCCACACCGCCTGTGCGCCGACATAGGCAATTAACAATACGCTGGCCGCCACGGCAGGAGCGCGCGAGACTTTCCAAATCCACCCACCGATTAAACCGGCCAGAATGATCCCGGTGAACCACAAATCGATAATGAAGGTGGTGCCCCAGGCGAAACGTTCATTGGAAAGCGGCGCGAAGATTATGGTGCCGTAGGAAGTGATGAGGTCTCCAACGATGTGGGCGGCGATTCCCAATGCCGATATACCTGCATAGGTTCGCCAGCCCTCGGGACGCCTAAAGCAAAGCGCGGCAAGGCCCGCTAAAAACAACGCCCATAGCGGCAAAAGAAGAATCGAGTGCGTCGCGCCGCGATGGTGCAATAAATAGTAATAAGAGGAGAAGAAGTTGACGACGATGTCGCTGTCGGGAAACGCCGCCGCCACGGCGCATAGCGTCATGCGTTGCCAGATCGGTGGATCGGATGGCCTTAGTTTGGCGGGCGTTATGGCGCGCGCAAATAGCGCGCCCGACAGGGCGTGAGTGAGTGTATCCAAGCAGGTCCTGCTTTAGGGCCTAGCCGGGCGCGATGCGCACGGCAAAATTGAGCGCAAGGTGTTCGCCGCTGATCGCAAGCAAGCGCCTATTGCGCGCGATTCTGCAACGCGGCGATACGCTCTTCAATAGGCGGATGGGTGGAAAACAAAGCCATGAACCCGCCTTTATTGGTGATGCCCGATGCGGCCACCGATTGCGGCAACTCGCCCGGTTGCAGGCCACCCAGACGCGCCAGCGCATTGACCATCGGTGTGGGCGAACCCATTAATTGCGCCGAGGCCGCATCGGCACGGAATTCGCGACGCCGCGAAAACCAAGCCACGATCATCGAGGCCAGCACACCCAACACAATTTGCGCAACGATGGAGGTGATGTAGTAGCCGATGCCCGGGCCTCGGTCGTTCTTGAGAATCACTCTATCGACGAAATAACCGATGATCTTGGAAAGGAAGATTACGAAGGTATTGACCACGCCTTGGATCAGAGTAAGGGTGATCATGTCGCCATTGGCGACGTGGCCGATTTCATGACCCAGCACCGCCTCCACTTCTTGGCGGTTCATCGATTGCAATAGGCCGGTGGAGACCGCGACCAAGGCGTCGTTCTTGAACGCGCCGGTGGCAAACGCATTGGGCTCGCCCTCGTAGACTGCAACCTGCGGATGTCCAATACCGGCTTTGTCGGCGAAGTTGTTGACCGTTTGCACCAGCCAATACTCGGTGGAACCTTCCGAGCCATCGATTACGCGTGCCCCGGTGGACCACTTGGCCATGGGTTTGGAGATCAAGAGCGAAAAGATCGAGCCGCCAAAACCCACCACCAGTGAGAAGCCTAAGAGTAGCGTGTAGTCAATGCCGTTGGCGGTAAGGAATCGATCCAGCCCTAAAACCGATAGGACGATGGATAGCACCAACATGATGGCGATGTTGGTGACGAGGAACAGAAAAATCCGTTTCATAGTGTTGCCCTTTGACAAAAAAGCGACGTGGCGCGCGATTGTAATGGTGTTGCCGAGTGCATTGCGTCATTTAGACAATCCAGACCCTAAATGGGTTCCCAGAAATGAAAAATCAAGTTTTTGATAGCTGCGTCTTGAGGTAAAACCCTAAATTGAGTATCGCGGCGCCAGGGAATACCCCTAAATTTTGTCGGCATTGTGGGTTGATGGGCGCCAAGTAGTGGCGCCGCGCAGTGGTTCGATGCCGCATTACGTTATATTTGATTCTGCCTTGACTCGATTCCCGCCCGAACATGCTTCGTTCTATCGCGCTCTTCTTTCTGATGATCCTCGGCCCTGGCGTACAAGCTCAGGTCGCCTCGCCCTACGCCATCGATATCCCCAAGTGGTTCACCGAGACGTTTCTTGATTTTCGCGAAGACGTGCGCGATGCCGCTAAGGAGAACAAGCGCCTGCTTGTGTACTTCGGTCAGGACGGCTGCCCTTATTGCACCGAGCTGATGCAATCCAGTTTCACGCAGCCGCGCATCGTCGATAAGACGCGGAAGAACTTTGTTGCCATTGCCTTGAATGTGTGGGGTGATCGTGAAGTCACCTGGGTCGATGGCAAGACCGAGCGCGAAAAAGATTTCGCAAAAAGATTGAAGGTCCAATTCACGCCGACGATATTGCTGCTCGATGAAAAAGGCGGCATCGCTGCGCGTATGAATGGTTATTACCCGCCGCACCGCATGGAAGCAGCGCTTGATTTTGCCGCGGGCCGCTGGGAGAAGAAACAAAACTTCGCCGATTACATGCGAACCTCGGTGAAAGAAGCGGCGAGCGAAACCCTGCACGACGAAGCGTTTTTCATGAAAGCCCCTTACGCCTTGACACGCAAGGTCCGTGGCAAACCATTGGCGGTGATTTTCGAATCCAAGTTTTGTTCAGGCTGCGATGCGTTGCATCGTGAAGGTTTTCGCCGGCCGGAAGTGGTCAAACAGATCGCGCGATTCGATGTGGCACGTTTTGCGTTGGGTGAACGCGTGGAACTGGTTCGCCCCGATGGCAAAAAAACCACCGCCGATGCCTGGGCCCGAGACCTGAAGATCGCCTACACCCCCAGCATCGTGTTTTTCGGCGACGATGGCCGTGAGGCATTTCGTCTTGAATCCTATGTGCGCCCCTTTCACCTCGCCGCGTCGTTCGAATACGTGGCCTCGGGCGCCTATCGCAAGGAACCCAGCCTACAGCGCTTTATTCAATCCAAGGCGGAGGTGATGCGCGCGGGCGGGCAGCCGGTGGAGTTGTGGAAGTAGCGCGGTCGCGTCTTAATCGTAACTTTTCGTGTGACAAAAGCGCTGGTATACTTCATGCAAATGGGTCGGGACTACCCTACCGGCGCTGGGCTTCCGAGGTTACTCGGAGGCCCTTCTGCTTTTTGAGGGATACACCTTCAAGCCAAATCCTAGTTTTTCGCCTCTTTCGTCGCGATAAAACTTTTTCTCCAGTACCGCAAACGCGCGGTTTTCCTGCTCGGGACGCAACACGGAAAGTCCGATGGGTCGCGCTGTTAAATCGGCCAACTGCAAGCCTTCCGAATTGTTCTTCTTATCCGCAATGACGATTTCGAACGGAATGCCTCTCTGCGCATAGTTTGCATGATCGCAAATGCGACGGAACTCCAATTCCAGCTCGACGTCTTCCTTGTTGCCTCGAGCCTCGCAGATTAGATAAGTAAGGCGGGTTTCCTGCGCTTGCGACTTCAGTAGGCGATAGATGGTCTCCAAGCCCATGGCCAACGCGATGTGATAAGCGTTGCCCTTCCGTTCGGGGTCCGAATCCAACTTAGGTTTATCGATAACGGTGGCGACTAGGTGAAATTCGGCTTGGTCGATGATGTCGGTCAATGCGTTAAGAAAAACCTCCCTGTCGATTTTGCTCAATCGTGCAAAGGCGCCGGTTCTTTTGCGAATATCCGTTTCGTGCAGGACCACCATGTCATGCCCGAAGGTCGCGAATTTCAGTCGCCGAATAGCCGGAGCCACCGAGTCGTTATAGATGGTTTTGCGAAATATGCAGAAGGACAGCACAAACAATGGATAGCGAGGATTAATTACGTCAAGGCTGTGGTCACCACTTTCATCAACGTAAATAATGTAGTCGCTGTGTTTCATTACGGGCTCTTCAGTCATCTCGTTTCTGTTCCGCCTTTCGCCACGCCCCAATGACAATGCGCGCATAACGCTGAAATGAAACGTAAGCCCACGCCCAATCGATCATCACCACGATGCGATTGCGAAAGCCAATCAGAAAATAGATGTGAGCGAATAGCCACAAGAGCCACGCCGGCAAACCCCATAGCCGTAGCCATCCCATATGCACCACTGCGGCTTTTCGGCCGATCGTCGCCAGCGAACCGTAATCGATGTAGCGAAAAACTTGCGGCGCCCGGCCGGCGAGTCGTGCAAGGATGTTTTTCGCCGCGCATCGCCCCATTTGTTTTGCCGCGGGACTGACACTGGGTACCGGTTTGCCGTCACACGTTACGCTCGCCAGATCACCAATCACAAATACGTTGTTGTGCCCGGGAAGTGAGAGATCCGCGTTGACGCGCACGCGACCGGCGCGGTCTACGTCGTTTCCAAGCATTCGCCCCAAAGGCGAGGCGGCGACGCCCGCGGCCCACATCACGGTACGCGCGGCAAGGCGTGAGGCAGGCCGGATTGGCGATGAGTCATCGACCGAAGCGTGCGGAGTGATTCGTTCCTCCAGCGTGACGCCATCGCCGTCGATACCGATCACCCGCGCACCGGTATGCACCTCGACCCCCAGCTTTTGCAATTGCAAACGAGCCTTGGTTGACAGTGACTCAGGAAACGCCGACAACACCCGTGGCCCGCCTTCCAGGAGCATTACTTTGGCGTCACGCGACTCGAAATGGCGAAACTCATCGGCCAAGGTGTGGCGCGCGATTTCGGCCAGGGTGCCGGCCAGCTCAACTCCCGTTGCGCCCGCGCCTATCACCACGAAATTCAACCACGCGCGGCGCGCTTCGATGTTCGTTTCGCGTTCGGCATGTTCGAAGGCCAAAAGGATGCGACGGCGAATCTCGAAGGCATCCTCCATGGTCTTTAACCCCGGCGCATGCGCGGACCAGGCATCGTTGCCGAAATAGCTGTGTGTTGCGCCGGTGGCGACGATCAAATAGTCGTAGTCAAGCTTGGTTTCGTCGTCGAGCGACACCTGTCGGTTCTCGACATCGATTCCTATGACTTCACCCATCAGCACAGTGAGGTTTGTCTGTCGCCTGAAAATATGGCGAATCGGCGCCGCCACCGAAGGTGCGGATAGGCCGGCAGTCGCGACCTGATACAACAAGGGCTGGAAAAGATGGTGGTTGCAACGGTCGATCACCGTGATCGCGACCGGCGCGCCCGCCAAAACCTTGGCAGCTTCGAGGCCGCCAAAGCCGCAGCCGAGAATCAGAATTCGCGGTAGATGGGAAGTGTCGGTCATGGATGGTTCAATCTTGTGTGCTTGAGTTGTGGCAAAAAGTGCTGCGGTATCATAAGGCGATCAACGGGAAATGCGCACCAATGCTGCTTTTCAACCGGAGATGAAATCCCCAAGGAAAACAGGCTTTGATTCGACGACTTTTTGGCCTTATTCCGTTGCTGCATTTATATATCGGGCTGCGCCTGTTGCCGGATCTGTTCCTGGGCGAAGTGGTTTGGCTGTTGGGCATCGTGGCGCTAATTGTTTCCACCATCCTGATTCCCATGGCAATGTTGTCGCGCCGGATGCCTGAGCGGCGCCGCGCCGACAAAATCGCCTGGGCGGGGTTTCTCGCCATGGGATGGTTTTCCTCCATTCTGGTGTTGACGCTCATGCGTGATGCCGCGTTGCTTCTGGCTGCAACGCTCATTTGGCTGATCGATATTGATCTCGCATTACAAAGCGCCATGACGTGGAGCGCGCGCGGCGTGCCTTTGATCGCGACGCTGCTTAGCATCGTGGGATTTTTCGCCGCGCGGCGGCGCGCGGCGGTAAAAGCCGTCGATGTACCGATAACCGGGCTGCCGCCTGCGCTGCGGGGTTTTACCATCGCGCAGATCACGGATGTGCATGTCGGTCCAACAGTGAAACGCGATTACTTGAATGCCATTGTTCTGGCCACCAATGCACTTGGCGCAGACCTCATCGCCATCACTGGCGACATGGTCGATGGCGGTGTCGGCGAGCTGACCGATCACATTGCACCCTTGGCGAACCTGCGTGCGCGCCACGGTGTTTATTGCGTTACTGGCAATCACGAGTATTACTCCGGGGTTCATGCGTGGGTGGCTGAATTTAGGCGCCTGGGGCTCACGGTGCTGATGAACCAACACGTTGTCATTGATTGCCGTCGCGGCGATGAATCGGCGCAACTGATCGTTGCCGGGGTCACCGACTTTCACGCCGAACACTACGACTCGGCGCATAAGAGCGATCCAGAGCTGGCATTGGTCGGCGTACCAGAAAATGCGGCCATGAAGATGTTACTCGCGCATCAGCCGCGCTCAGGCTTCGCCGCCGCGCAGGCCGGTTTTGATTTGCAACTCTCCGGTCACACCCATGGCGGTCAATTCGCCCCATGGATGTTTTTCGTTCGCCTGCAGCAACCCTTTACCTCGGGGCTGCACCGCTTGGATCGCATGTGGGTGTATGTGAGCCGCGGCGCGGGTTACTGGGGGCCGCCGTTGCGCATCGGCGCGCCGTCGGAAATTTCATTGTTACGCCTGGTGCTCGCCTAGACCCAATTGGTGCTTGTGTCGGCGGAACCTTGCTTTGGGTTGGCGATTCGCTGCTGGTATCCTTCGTGTCCCTCATCGCCTAGAGCACGGAAATACCATGCGAGTTTCAATGCCTTGTTTGACTGCCTTGCTGTCCGGACTTTTGCTTGCCGCCTGCTCTGGGTTTCCCGGCTCAAGTGACGGCGGGCCGCCGCCAGATACGATTCTGTACAACGGCAAGGTCGTCACGGTCGATGGCAAATTTTCGATCGCCGAAGCGGTAGCCATTCGCGACGGAAAATTTGTCGCGGTGGGCAGTAACAACCAGGTGCGTCGGTTGGCGGCTGCTTCCACCCGGTCAATCGATCTTCGCGGACGGACTGTGCTCCCGGGTCTCATGGATGGTCATCTGCATAATGCCGGCGGCGGCCCAGGCGTGGATCTATCGCGTGTTCGTTCGATGGATGAACTGCTCGCAGCGGTGGCCGCGCGGGTAAAGTCGAGCAAACCCGGTGATCTGGTGGTCTCGAACAACGATTGGCACGAGGCGCAGTTGAAGGAAAAGCGCCTGCCGCATCTGCGCGATCTGGATCGCGTGGCGCCCAATAACCCGGTGGTGCTGGTGCGCGGCGGGCACGAGTTCATCCTCAATACCGCCGCTTTGCAGCGCTGGAAAATTACGCGTGCCACCAAATCGCCCGATGGTGGCGAGATTGGTCACGATGCGGATGGCAGTTTGAACGGTGAATTGATCGATAACGCGCGCCGCCTGGTTACCCTTCCTCCACCGCCGCGCCTGACACCACAAACCGTGCAGCAGCAGATCCGCATTCTCAATGCGTCGGGTATCACCAGCATTCGTATTCCGGGTTCGTTCATTTTTGGCAGCGACCCGATCGAAACCTGGAACATGTTGAAGGAGTTGAAGGCGAACAATCAGCTTTCGGTGCGCGTGAATTACCTTTTACGCATTCTGGATTATTCAAGTGTGGATAGAGTCCGTGAAACCTTGACCAAGTGGGCCATCAAGCCTGACGAGGGTGACGAGTGGCTGCGCATCGGTGGAATGAAGACCGGTGTGGATGGCGGCTTTGAAGGGGGACACATGCACGATGCCTATGAAGAGCCGCACGGCAAGGGCGGTACCTTCAAAGGCATACGCACCGTGCCGCAGGATCGTTACACCGCCGTGGTGCGCGAGTTGAACCGGCAAGGCTGGCGCGTGGCCGCGCACGCCGTGGGCGATGCGGCGGTGGATCAGGTGTTGGAGGCCTACACCGCCGCCGATAAAGATTTATCGATCAAAGGCAAGCGCTGGTCGATCGAACATTTTTTCGTCGCGCGACCCGAGCAGTTTCCGCGCGCACGGCAACTTGATCTGGTGATCTCGGCGCAGAACCATTTGTACCTTGCCGGACCGAGCCTGGTGAAATATTGGGGCCGCAATCGCGCGCAGCAGGTGACTCCGGTGCGCGCGTTTCTCGATCAAGGTTTCATCGTTGCCGGTGGCACCGATTCGCCGGTTATTCCCTACAGCCCCTTCTGGGCGATGTACCACTTCATCTCGCGTGAAACCATTTCCGATGGTGTCTATGGCGCCAATCAGCGCATCACGCGCGAAGAGGCGTTAAGAATGTTCACCATCAACAACGCCAAGCTCACTTTCGAGGAGAACATCAAGGGTTCGATCGAACCGGGAAAACTCGCCGATCTGGTGATCATGTCGGGCGATTTCCTCACCGTGCCCGAGAAGCAAATCGAATCGCTCAAGGCGTTGGGGACCATGGTGGGTGGGCGGTTTGTGTATAGCGATGCGGCGTTGCCGCTAAATTGATCGATGTTCAAAAACGCGGCGTATCAATATTTTCGGAAGATTCACAATGGTTCAAATTTCCGATCGAAAAACTAGAGACAGCGTCAAGACGCACTTGAGAAAGCGCGTGCTACGGCATGGCGGGAGCATGGAGGAAGATGCGCGACAGACCCTCGATAGCGTGGTCAAGAATCGGGTGAAATCCAAATCGGGTCTAGGATCGCGCATTAGCGCTCGTTTCGCAGGCATTGGATTGGCTGAAGACCTGCCCGAATTTCGCGGCGCGTGGGTGTGGCCGACAAATTTCGATAAATAATAATAGGTGGAGGTGCTTGCGTAGCACTTAACGCTATTCCCTGGGCAGATCCATTGCCTTCAAGATAGGCACCCAGCGCGCCGTATTGGCCGCCATCAGGCGCGCGAAACCCTCGGCGCTGCGCTCCGCGGGGATGGCGAAGCCCAGATCGATATATTGTTTTTGAACTGCCGCATCCTGTTGGGCTTCGGCGACTGCGGCATTGATTTTCGCAATGATCGCAGGCGGTGTTCCCTTGGGCGCGAACAGGCCTTGCCAGGCGTTGAGATCGAAGCCCGCGAGTTTGGCCTCCGAGGCGGTGGGCACATTGGGTAACAAGGCCGAGCGATTTTCCCCGCCGATGGCGATGGCGGTGATCGCGCCGCTCTCAACAAACGGGCGCGCCGCGGGCGGCGTGGAGCAACTGAAATCGATTTACGCGAGCTTCTCGCTGGTGGCCAGGGCCAGCACATGTGTACCCATATTGCCCATCAAGAGGGTGTAGCCGTCGGGCTTGGCGGCGGCAACACGCATCGTGCCCACGGATCCACCGCCTCCGGGGACGTTCGAGACGATCAACGTCTGTCCAAGCGATGTGCTTATTTTCTGTGCAAGGACGCGAGAGATGATGTCAGTCGGGCCACCGGGACCGAAAGGCACCACCACGGTAATGGGCCGCGTTGGGAAATCTTGTGCGAGCGCGCCACTCGATACGAGGCAGGCCGCGGCGATAAGCGAGTTTTTCATTACCTTGATATCAGGCGGAATCACCGCCGTCGAAATCGCCGCCACTATCTGAGGACATGCTGTCCGAGGTGTCGTCGAAAGACTGGTATTGCGCAGCGTCATTCGAGGCCAGATGCGAAGCCTCGGGCGGTGGTGAGGCGCTAGCCTGGGGTTGATCATTGCGATGCATCATGCTGCTGATGCCTTGATACAGGAGCGCGCCACCGGCCACGCCGGCTGCCGTGGCTGCCACAGTGCCGAGAATGCCTGCGCCGCCCCATGAACTGGCGGCCGGGCGCATCGCTTGCGCGGGTTGCATGGTCTGCGCGGCTTGCATGCCTTGCGGCGCGTTGCGCTGCAAAGTGTTTGTGCCCAGGGGCGCAAGCGGGGCGAGATCGGCGTTTGGAACCATGTTGCTTGCCGGCCTTGGCGTTGCGCTTTGCGCTGAACGGCCCCAGGCATTGGCATCGGCGAGGAACGACGGACGCGCGGGCTGACGCAATTGATCCAGCTCGGATTGAAGTTGAGCAATTTGCGCCTGTGCATTTTGCATGGCGAAATCCAGGCCCAGGGCGCGTTGTGTCAGGAGATACAGCGCATCGGGCTGACGCGCGGCGGCATCGCGTATCAGGTTTTCCGCTTCCGGATCTTTTTGCCCGGCCTGCGCTTGCGTCATTTGTTGCAGGAAAGTGGTGAGAAGTTCGCGTTCTTGCGGTGTCATGGTGTGGCCTTTCTTGAGAGTTGCAATGCTTGCGTCTCAATGTTGACGAAGCTAAGCGATCAAACCTGTAAATTGCGCTGGGTGAAGCATTTCGAGAGCTATCT
>JBJXEY010000169.1:0-10289 GCA_046153355.1 Burkholderiales bacterium | reverse complement strand
GTGTTGGGGTTGCCGCGCTCCTATTGAAAGCGTTTCCATCGCCTGATTTTGACTGGGGAGATGCCCGAAGAGCCGCACCAGTGCTTGATCTACAAGGATTTCTTCTGGGGCGATGCCCGAAGTACCGCACCAGTGATTAATTTACAGAGGTTTCTTGCTGAGGCGATGCCCGAAAAGCCGCGCCAATGCTTGATCTACAAAGGGGTGCGGGGAATTTCCATCCCTTGCCCCGCAGGCCTCGCGCCTACGGTAGAGTCAAATCCCCACATCGTTGAATTGAGGCAAGCCCCACCGTGAAACTCGACTTCGGCACTCTGGAACGCCTGCGCCAAAGTCATCCGGCATGGCGGTTGTTGTGTTCCGATCATGCGCCGCTGGTGGCAAGTTTCCTGCACAATGTCTTTATCGCACCCAATGTGCGCATCGTGTCGCAATCGAATCTGGCCGAATCGCTGGAGGACGAGTTGTTCGGCATTCGTGAACGGTTGGGAGCGGATGTGTTCCCCAAGCGTGCCATCGATTACCTAAACGATTGGACCCACAATGACAAGGGTTGGCTGCGCAAGTTCTACCGTAACGATAGCGACGAACCTTATTTTGACCTGACGCCCTCCACGGAAAAAGCCATTACGTGGCTAGGTTCGCTGGGCGAGCGTTCCTTCGTTGGTACGGAGTCGCGGCTACTGATGTTGTTCGATTTGTTAAAACAAATGACCGACGGCAGCCAAACCGATCCGAAGGTGCGCATTGCCGAGTTGAGCAAACGCCGCGACGAAATCGACGCGGAAATCGCGCGGGTGCGCTCGGGAGACCTACCCCTCTTGGATGACACCGCGCTGAAAGACCGCTTCCAGCAATTCGTTACCCTCGCGCGCGATCTACTCACCGACTTTCGCGAGGTCGAGCACAATTTTCGCGGTCTGGATAGGCGGGTGCGCGAGCGCATCGCCATGTGGGACGGTTCCAAAGGCGACCTGCTCGATGAAATTATGGGTGAGCGCGACAGCATTGCCGATTCTGATCAAGGTAAAAGTTTCCGTGCCTTTTGGGATTTCCTGATGTCGAGCACGAGGCAGGAGGAGCTCACGCGCATGTTGGAGGGCGTGCTTGCCCTGCCACCTGTGATCGCCTTACAGCCGGACAGCCGCACTCGCCGCGTGCATTACGATTGGCTGGAGGCCGGTGAACATACGCAACGCACCGTCGCGCAACTGTCGCAGCAATTACGGCGCTTTCTCGACGATCAAACGTGGCTCGAGAACCGGCGCATCATGGATATCCTGCGTGGCATCGAGACCAAAGCGCTTACCCTGCGTGAGATGCCCGAGGCGCGGAAAGACCTCGCCGAAGTCATGCACATCGCCGATACCGCGGCGAGCATCGAGCTGCCTATGGAGCGCCCGCTTTTCACCCCCACGCATAAGCCGTCACTCACCAGTAGTGGTTTAGAGGCAGGTGATTCGGCGCTCGATGCCAGCGCCTTGTATTCGCAGATCGTTGTGGATAAAGCCGCGCTGGTTCGTCATATCCGTCATGCCCTGCAGGAGCGGCCCAGCATCACCTTGAGCGAGCTGTGCGAAATGCGCCCGCTGGAACAGGGCCTGGCCGAACTCATTGCCTATCTGCAAATGGCCGGCGAATCGTTCAATGCCGAGGTCGATGAGGACACGGTGGATACGATTGCCTGGAAAATTGACTCCCCCGATGGCGAAGAACATTCGCGCCAGGCGCGCGTGCCGCGCGTGGTGTTTAGCCGATGAGCACAACCGATCAAAGCATCGAGCCGCCCAACACCACGGGCCCGGATTTATCGATCCTCGCCGTGAGCTTGCTGCGTGGCGTGATATATCGTGAGGGTGATCTTGATTTATGGAGCGCGCTATTAACGCTACAAGCGCGCGTGCGCGATTACGTCGCCATATTGGGCCTGGAATTGGTGCTTGACGAAGCCGAGGGTTACGCCTTTCTTCGTGCGAGAACCCGCGCTGACGACGAGGACGCGCCTAAAATCCCGCGCCTGGTCGTGCGGCGCCCCTTGTCGTTCCCGGTGAGCTTGTTGCTCGCGTTGTTGAGAAGGAAGCTTGCCGAATTCGACGCCGGTGGCGCCGACACGCGGTTGGTATTGTCGCGCGACCAAGTGGTGGAGATCATGCGCGTGTTCCTGCCCGATGGCGGCAACGAAGCAAAACTCATCGACCAAGTGGATTCGCTTCTGAATCGAATTGTCGATTTGGGGTTTTTGCGTCGGCTGAAATCCACTACGGCAGGGTCGGGCGCCGCGCAACCGGAGATGTTCGAAGTGCGCCGCATTCTCAAGGCATTTGTCGATGCTCAATGGCTGGCCGAGTTCGACACGCGGTTGACAACCTACCTGGAACTGGCCAAGGAAAACGCTTCCGACGGTGCACGCGGAGAACGGGGCGGACGCGATGAATGACCTATTCGACCCCCAATTGCCCTCGGAGAACACGCAACCGGGGTTTCGCCTACGCCGTCTGGAAGTTTTTAACTGGGGAACATTTCACGAGCGCGTCTGGACCTTGCAACTGGATGGCGCTAATGCGCTGTTAACGGGCGATATCGGCTCGGGAAAATCCACCTTGGTGGATGCGGTAACCACGCTCCTGGTTCCCGCGCATCGCGTCGCCTACAACAAAGCCGCTGGCGCCGATGCGCGCGAACGCAGCCTACGCACCTACGTGCTCGGGCACTACAAGTCGGAGCGCAATGAAACGAGTGGCACCGGCAAACCGGTGGCCTTGCGCGATGCCAATTCCTATTCCGTGATCCTTGGCGTGTTCTACAACGCGGGCTTCGATCGAACCGTCACGCTCGCCCAGGTGTTTTGGATGAAAGACCCCGCGGGGCCTCCGGCGCGGTTCTTTGTCTGTGCGGAGAAAGATCTCTCGATTGCGCAAGACTTTGCTTCGTTCGGTGCCGACATCGCGGGCCTACGCAAGAAGCTGCGCGGCACGCGTGTGGAAATTTTCGATAGCTTTCCGCCTTATGGCGCTTGGTTTCGGCGCCGTTTCGAGATCGAAAACGAGCAGGCGTTGGAATTGTTTCACCAGACGGTGTCGTTAAAATCGGTGGGCAATCTGACCGAATTCGTGCGCGGCCACATGCTCGAACCCTTCGATGTCGCGCCGCGCGTCGCCGCCCTGATCGCGCATTTCGATGACCTGAATCGCGCGCATGAAGCGGTGCAGAAGGCCAAGCGGCAAATGGATCTGCTCACTCCCTTAGTGGCCGATTGCGAACAGCATATACAAACCACCGTAAAAATCGACGATCAGCGTGCTTGCCGCGAAGCACTGAAAACCTGGTTTGCGAGCTTAAAGCTCGAGCTATTGATCCAACGCATCGAATCATTAACGCAAGATCTGGCGCGGCAGGAGACTCAAGTTCGCGGCCAGGAAGAGCGGCGCAACCGTTACCTGATCGAGGAGCGGGAACTGCGCCGCAGCATCGCCGACAACGGTGGCGATCGTATCGAAAACCTTGCCGCACAGATCCTGCGTCTGGAGCGCGAGCGCGAAGAGCGCTTGCGCCGCGCCGAGCGTTACGCAAACTGGACGCGCGCCTTGGGTTTCCCGCTGGTCGAAGGGCAAGAGGCGTTCGACGCGCGCCGCAAGGCGTTCTCGACCCTTGCCGCGAAAGTCGCCGAGCGCGACGCGACGCTGCAAAATCAAATCGTCGAAACCAAGGTGGCGTTCGCCAAAGGCCGGCAAGAACATGCCGCGCTGCGCGAGGAAATCGATAGTTTAAAAAAGCGCCGCAGCAATATCCCCAGCGAACAAGTCGCCATGCGCGAGGCCCTGTGCGCCGCCTTGGGCCTCGCCGCCGCCGACCTACCTTACGCCGGCGAGCACCTGCAAATTCGCGAGGAAGAGCGTGCCTGGGAGGGCGCCGCAGAGAGGCTGATGCGCAACTTTGGCCTATCGCTACTCGTGCCCGATACCTATTACGCGCGGGTGAGTGACTGGGTGGATGAAACGCATCTCAAAGGGCGTCTGGTGTACTTTCGCGTGCGCGCGAAAACCCAGGGCGAGCCGCCCAGCCTGCATCGCGATTCCTTGGCGCGCAAAGTCGCGGTAAAGCCGGATTCCCCTTGTTACGACTGGCTGGATCGCGAGATCGCCCATCGTTTCGATGTCGCCTGTTGCCAAACGCAGGAGCAGTTCCGGCGCGAGGTTCGCGCCATTACGCGAGCGGGACAAATTAAGGCACCTGGCGAACGGCATGAAAAGGATGATCGTTACGCTATCGACAATCGCGCTCGCTATGTTTTGGGTTGGACCAACGAGGCCAAGATCCAGACGTTGGAAGCGGATGCGCGACGCATGGAAGACGATCTGGCGAAATTGGGCGCGCGCATCGCAGCCCTCCAAACCGAGCAGGAGTCGCTCAAGGCGCGCCAGGATGCACTTTCCAAACTGGATGCTTGCAGCGATTACAACGAGATTGATTGGCAGAGCTTGGCGAAGGAAGTCGCGCGCCTTACCGAGGAAAAACAACGCCTCGAAGCTTCCTCCAATGTTTTGAAAGATCTGAGCGAGCGCCTCGTCAAATTGGCAGGTGAACTCGCCAAAGTGGAGGGGCAACTGTTAAAAGGCAGGGACGAGCGATCCAAGACCACTGAGCGAATTTCCATCGCGGAGGAAGCGCGCATTCGGGCGAGGGCGTTACTCGATGAACCAGCCAACGCGGAGCATGCGGCGCGCTTTGCGCAGTTGCAAGGCTTGAGAAGCGAAGCAATCAATGAAGCAAAGAGCGATACACCGGGCGAGGCGCCGGCCGAGCGCAAACTGAGCATCGAGAACTGCGACACCCACGAACACGACATGCGCACTTGGCTGCAATTGCGTATCGAAAAAGATGCTGGCCACCTCAGAACGGTGCATGGGCGCATCATTAAAGCCATGACCGAATATCACGAGGAGTTCCGCCTCGAAACCCAGGAAGTCGATATCGGCATCGAAGCCGCCGGAGAATATGCGGCGATGTGCGAGCGCCTGCGCGCCGACGATCTGCCGCGCTTCGAGTCCCGTTTTAAAGAGTTGCTGAACGAAAACACCATACGCGAGGTGGCCAATTTTCAATCGCAATTGAATCGCGAGCGCGAAACCATTCGCGATCGCATCGAGCGCATTAACGATTCGTTGACACGCATCGATTACAACCTGGGGCGTTACATCGTTCTCGAAGCGCAAGCCACGCAAGATGCCGAGATTCGCGATTTTCAAGGCGATCTGCGCGCCTGCACCGAAGGCAGTTTGACGGGCTCGGAGGACGAGCAATATTCCGAGGCAAAATTCTTGCAGGTCAAACGAATTATTGAGCGTTTTCGCGGTCGCGAAGGGCAGTCGGAATTGGATAAACGCTGGCGGGAGAAGGTCACTGACGTGCGTGCGTGGTTTGGATTCGCCGCCTCGGAGCGTTGGCGCGAAGATGGCACCGAGTACGAACACTATTCGGATTCCTCGGGCAAGTCGGGCGGCCAAAAGGAGAAACTCGCCTACACCATACTTGCCGCGAGTCTTGCCTATCAGTTCGGCATGGAATGGGGAACGGCGCGCTCGCGCTCGTTTCGCTTCGTGGTCATCGACGAAGCCTTTGGCAGAGGGTCGGATGAGTCGGCGCAATATGGGTTGAAACTCTTCGAACAATTAAACCTTCAATTGTTGATCGTCACCCCGCTGCAAAAAATACACATCATCGAGCCTTACGTGGCCAACGTCGGATTCGTCAACAACTTGGATGGCCGCGACTCGAAACTGCGCAACCTTTCCATTGAGGAGTATCGCGAAGAAAAGGCGAGGCTGCTTGCATGAGCTGGACTACCCCGGCGGACTTGCGTGAGCAGGTACAAAAGTTTTGGGATAAGGGGCTGGTGCTCTCAAGCCTTGTTGAAGGCCAAGCAATTTTTCCGCGTCGCTTGGTGCTGCGCGCTCCTTCGTCGACAGAAATCGCAGATCAATTCGACGCGGTACGAAAGTGGATTGCCGACTTGCGCCAAGCAACGCCTTGCCGCATTGAAATGCGTGAATGGCGGCATCGCATCCACGGCGCGAATGCGATACCCGACGCGGTCTGGATCGATAGCGTGGATGAGGCGCTGGACCTTATCGGCAAACAACGAGAATACAAGCGTTTCGGCGAATTGCTGGAACTCACGAGAACGCGCCAGCCATTGCTTCTGCCGTGGATGGCTAAACGTGCCCTGCGTGTGCTGGAGCTCGCCGATGAATGGCCGTTGTTGCTCGACATCATTGCCTGGATGCAAGCCCACCCTCGGCCGGGTATTTACCTTCGGCAAATCGACGTTCCGGGCGTGCATAGCAAATTTATCGAAATGCAGCGTGCAGTGTTGATCGAACTTCTAGATCTTGCCTTGCCTCCCTCGCAGGTGGAAACGCAGGCCGCGGGGGTCGCCAATTTTTGCCGACGTTTCGGCTTTCGCGATAAGCCGCTACGCATCCGCTTTCGCATGCTCGATGGCCAATACGCCATGCGCCCTGGTGGCGCCGATCAGGACTTCACCGTCAGTCACCAGGCCTTCGCCGAGTTGAATCCGCAGGTCAGGCGAGTATTCATCACCGAGAACGAAATCAACTATCTTGCGTTGCCCGAGGTGCCCGATAGTTTGCTGATATTCGGCGCGGGATATGGCTTCGGGATGCTGGCGGAGGCTTCGTGGTTGAAACAATGCAAGATCCGCTATTGGGGCGACATCGACACACACGGCTTCGCCATCCTCGATCAATTGCGTGACTACCTACCCGATGCGGCGTCGTTCTTGATGGACCGCGCCACCCTAATGGCGCATGAGCGGCATTGGGTGAATGAAGAGCAAGCCACGCGTCGCGACCTGCAGCGTTTGAACCGCGAAGAAGGCGAGTTATTCGACGATCTGCGCTTTGATCGGCTAGGCCAGGGCATCCGGCTCGAGCAGGAGCGCATCGAATTCTCATGGATCGAAAAGGATATCCATGAAATTACGCATCAGTAGCCTGAAGATGCCCTATCCATGGGCATCTTCAGGCACTGTCCGGATTCAAATAGAGTACATTTCAATAACATTTTTCGCGCGGTAAGGCAGCGCACACCAAGGAGTCAGACTGTGGATCTAGGATTGAAAAACCGCCGTGTTCTCATCACCGGCGGTTCGGAAGGCATTGGCTTGGCGGTTGCCAAATCGTTCCTCGCCGAAGAATGCGAGGTAGTGATCGCCGCGCGCAATCAGGGCAAACTCGACGCGGCGGTTGCGGAGTTGAAACAAGTCGGCAAAGGCAAGATCAGCGCACGCTCCATCTCCATCGACTTGTCGGTGCAAGGCGCGGCGGAGACGCTGGCCGACGAATACCCCGACACCGACATTTTGGTGAACAACGCCGGCGCGATCCCGATTGGCGATATTTTCGAAGTGGATGAAAAGCGCTGGCGCGAGAGCTGGGATCTCAAGGTATTCGGCTACATCAACCTCACCCGCGCCATGTATCGCCACATGAAGGGCAAGCCGCCGAAAGTCATCATGAACGTAATTGGTACCGGCGCCGAGAAACCGATGTGGCGCTATGTATGCGGTAATGCCTCCAACATTGCGTTGAATGGCGTGACTTATTCGCTAGGAGGGCGCAGTCTCGACGATGGCATTCGTGTGCTGGCGGTGAACCCAGGTGCCGTGGAAACCGAACGCTGGCGCGCTATTCACAAGGGTCGCGCCGAGAAACTATTGGGCGATGCGTCGCGCTGGCGCGAGGTGTTGCATGATCAGCCCCTAAGACGCGCCGCCGCGCCGGAAGAAATCGCCGAAGTGACGGTGTTTCTATGCTCGGACCGCGCTAGTTGGGTGTGCGGCGAGGTAATCAATATCGATGGTGGGCGGCTGCACCGGGAGGCTTGGTTTTAGCGGAAGAAGGCTTCGAAATTGACAATAGATCTCCACGCAGCCAATTATATTGACAATAAATATAAAGTTATTGACATTAATATAATTGACAATTGATAATATTTGTTTTGAGGATTGTCAATCCATGATCAAGCTCCGAACTGGTGGCGAGACGATCCAAACCTTCATTCTGCAAAACTTGAATGAACATCCGAACGACATCGCCCGCGTCGTCGCGACTCAATTCGGTATTTCCCGCCAGGCGGCCAACCAACATCTCAAAGCACTGGTCGCGCGAGGCGCCGTTACGCACACGGGGAATACGCGAGCGCGCATTTATGCGATGCCATCGCTGCAAAACTGGGAGAAATCGTTTCCTCTTTCGGAGGATCTGGAAGAAGACCGTGTCTGGCGCGATGACATCGCACCGATTCTCACGGATCTTCCAAAAAATGCCGTCGGCATCTGGAACTACGGTTTTACTGAAATGCTCAATAACGCCAAAGATCATGCCGCCGGGACATCATTGCGCATTCAATTGCAACGAAACGCCGAATCCGCGCGGATTACGTTGCACGATAACGGCGTCGGCATTTTTCGGAAAATTCAGGCCGCCCTGGGTTTAAGCGACGAACGCCATGCGGTGCTCGAATTGGCCAAGGGAAAACTGACCACCGACCCTGATCGGCACACGGGAGAGGGAATTTTCTTTACCTCGCGAATGTTCGATGAATTCATGATCGATTCCGGTGGCGTGCATTTTTCTCATCAGTCCGAAAAGAAAGAAGATTGGATCGTGGAACCCGAGGAGCCACTGCCAGGCACTGCGGTGTCGATGAAGCTGAGCAATCACACGACGAAGACCGCGAAACAGGTCTTCGATCAATTTACTTCCGGAGATGACTACGGCTTCACCAAAACCATCGTGCCAGTCAAGCTCGCGCGTTATGGCACCGAAAATTTGGTTTCAAGATCGCAAGCAAAAAGATTACTTACGCGCGTGGAAAAATTCAAAACGGTGATTCTCGATTTCGAAGGCATCGACGCGATAGGGCAGTCATTCGCCGATGAGATTTTTAGGGTGTTCGCGAAACAAAATACGGGCATCGAATTGTTGCGCAGCAATGCCATGCCCGATGTGGAAAATATGATCGCTAGGGCGGTTGGCAATCGTTAGTGCGAGAGTTGAACGGCAAGTAGCGGCGTCCGAATAGAACCGGGACATACGAATATCCGGAGCCGCACAAATCGACTCCGGTCGGATCAAAGCTGCAACCGAATCAGCGGCCCGACATCCGTATTAACTGATCTCTTCCCTGCTTTCACCCGGCCGCGTACTTAACAACCGCGTCACCACAATCTCCACCCCCGGCACCAGAAACGCCTCCACCCGCGCCTGCGCCTGTTGATCGGCCACGGTCATGCGGCTGCGCAAGCGCACATATTCCGCCCAGGAGGTGACGATGAAGCGCTCGACGAACCGCCCCTCTACGCCCAGGTCGCGAAACACGCGCCAGTCGCTGGCGCCATTGCGGCGGCGCGCCGGTTCGTTGGCGTGTATGGCGTGCAGGAAGGCGTCGCTATCTTTGGGGGCGATTTGATATTGCACCTGGATCAAAACCGGACCATCGTCGGGCATCGGTTCCACGGCGATGGAGAACTCCGGTAATTGCGAGCCGGGGGTGACCTCGGCTTCATCGCCTAAGCGCACCTTGACCCTGTAGCTCGCGAGCAGCATCAAAAACATAATCACGGAAGATGCCGCGAGCGAATTGCCGATTCCGGCAAACGAGGCCACCCATCCCCAGATTACGCTGCCGATCGCGAGACTTGCCTGCATGGCCACCATGTTCATCGCCACGGCACGCGCGCGCACCCATGCTGGCGCGGTGCTTTGGATGCCGGCGGATAAGGCGGGGAGCACCGCCACCCAGGCCGCGCCGGCGGCGAAGCAACCGATCAAGGCAAGTGGCGTGCTTGAAGCAAATGCCAGCAACACGGTGGCAATCATCCATAGCAAATGACCCCCGTTCACCAGAGTGTTGAGGGACATGGCCGGCAGGTGGCGTTGCAGCCCCAGCACCCACACCACCGCGCCGATACCGAAGCTCGCCGACAACATGCCAAATCCGCTGGCATCCATATGCAATTGATCGCGCGCGATTACCGGTAGCAGGGCCCACAGCGCGCTCCCGCATAGGCTAAAAAAGAAAGTTCGCCCAATCAGCGCACGCATCGGCGGCGAATGGCGCGCGAAGCGCAGCCCGCTTCGCATGCCCGAAATTATCGTGTCTTGCACGCCGGGAAGGGCGCGTTCCCTGGGTTTCCAGCCAATCACCGCGTAAATCATGAAGGCGAACAACAGGGCGCTGGCGAGAAACGCGCTGCCCGATCCCAG
>JBJXEY010000167.1:0-10524 GCA_046153355.1 Burkholderiales bacterium | reverse complement strand
CTACGATGGATTTATATAGACGCGTACGCCTGGAGGCATCATGGGTTCCATATCGGTTGAGCAATTTCTAGAGCATCCCGACAAGCTTCTGTCCGTGGCACAAGGCGGAGAGATCGCGTTTGTGACTCAGGATGGAGAGCCCGTGTTTATGGCGGTCCCGATGGGTGCAAGTCTGGAGGCTCAGAAGGTCCGCTTGGAGATCGCGATATCGTTATTCGATAGGGAGCAGGTAAGTATCGGGGTCGCGGCACGCATCGCGGGGCTTTCTATCAGCGATATGATCGACGAGCTTGGTAAGCGCCAAATCCCGGTGGTTCGTTACTCCCCGGAAGAGCTGGCCGATGAGTTGAAGTATGCCCGCGGCCTTACTGGTCGCGGATAGCGGCCCGCTCATTGCGCTTGCCAGGCTTGATCTCCTGGAGCTGCCACACCGGTATTTCGATTCCGTCCTCGTAACCGCATCGGTTTGGGAGGAGATCACGCGCAAGCCGGGTAAGGATGAGGTGGCACGCTTGGCGGCCGCGAATAAGGCTGGCCTTGTAAAGGCGGTCCCGGACCCCGAATCGATTCCAACAACAATCATGCGCGCAGCCATTGATCTGGGTGAACGCACGGCCATCGTTCTAGGGCTCGAATTAGGGGCAAGCCTGCTCATCGATGATCGCCGCGCGCGGAGAGTTGCCATGGAGTCGAAACTACCCGTGATCGGTACACTGGGTCTGTTGATTCGTGCCCGAGAAGAGGGATTTCTACCGAAACTGCGACCGTTGATCGAGCGCCTGCAAGCAACAGGGTACTTCTTGCGGAATGATCTCGTTATCCAAGCACTATCAGCGGTCGGGGAGTAGCGCCACCCGTGGCTGATCTGCTCCCGCCTCTTAAGCCAATACCGATTAAGGATCGTATGTCGATTCTGTATCTGGAACGGGGCAACTTGGACGTGCTCGATGGTGCATTCGTCGAGGTCGATAAGAACGGGGTACGAACGCATATCCCAGTGGGAGGCGTGGTGTGTTTGATGTTGGAGCCGGGTTCGCGGGTTTCGCATGCGGCTTGCGCATTGGCGGCGCGAGTGGGAACGTTACTCGTCTGGATAGGAGAAGGCGGCGTTCGGCTTTATTCCGCGGGGCAACCCGGGGGCGCGCGGGCGGACCGGCTGTTGTATCAAGCTAAGCTCGCACTGGACCCTGAGCTTCGCCTCAAAGTGGTGCGCAAGATGTATAGCCTGCGATTTGGGGAAGAACCGCCACAACGTCGCAGCGTCGACCAATTGAGAGGCATAGAGGGTGCACGAGTACGAGAGATGTATAAACGTATCGCGCAGAAGTACGGGGTCGAATGGAAGGCCAGGAATTACGACACATCGGAGTGGGACAAGGGAGATCTGCCGAATCGTTGCCTTTCGTCGGCGACCTCATGTCTTTACGGTGTAACGGAAGCCGCAGTCCTTGCCGCTGGATACGCCCCGGCAATCGGTTTTATCCACTCCGGAAAGCCACTTTCGTTTGTGTACGACGTCGCGGATGTCTATAAATTCGAGACCGTGGTTCCTTTGGCTTTCCGAATTGCCGCAGCGAATCCCGGAAAACCTGAGCAACAAGCAGTGTTCCCCGCACACGCGGGGATGAACCGGCTCTTCGGAGTTTCTTGATGGAATCAGCATGCTGTTCCCCGCTCACGCGGAGATGGACAAGGAACGCGTGTTTTGAATGCCCCGAGGGAGGCGTAGTATTGTGTTCCTGACCAGTTAGTCAGAAAGGATGGGTAATGGACCGGGTTGGAATTTACGACGCCAAGGCGAGACTCTCCGAGCTCATCGCCGAGGTTGCGAAAGGCGGCGAGGTGGTGATTACCCGGCGGGGAAAGGCTGTCGCGCGCCTGGTCCCTGCCGAGCCACCGCGGAAAAGCGGACCTGCTCGGGCCGCGCGGCGCATTCGCGCCCTATGCGAGCGGTTGGATCTGGGGAAGGTGGATATTCGAAAGTTAATCGAGGAAGGCCGCGACTGATGGCTTTCGTCGCGGATAATTCCGTGGTATTGGCTTGGTTCGTGAAGAGCCAAGCTACACCCTACAGTTGGACTATGCTCGATCGCGCGGCGTCTGGAGAGGCGATCCACGTTCCACTGTTGTGGCGCCAGGAATTTGTGAACGCGATGGTTGTGCTGGAGCGGCGCAAGCGGCTGAAGTCCGCTGATGCTACGCAGGCATTTCGAGACGTCACGGAACTGAATATTTTGGCTGACCGGGAGGTGGTGGGTCTTGAGGTGCTGGCGCAACTTGCGCGGCGTTTCAATCTCGGCGCATACAATGCCAGCTATCTTGAATTAGCGATGCGCCTTCGCATCCCGCTCGCCTGCCGGGATGGCCCGCTCAGGACTGCTCTGGCAAAGGCGGGTGTCCTGCCCGCCTGAGGGTGAGCCGGGGGCGGCGAACTGGGCCAAGAGCGGCGCCGGTGTAGGGGCGCCGCGGCGAAGCGGACTCAGTAGCCCTTGCAGATCCCCGCGAATCCCGCCACGGGGTCGATGGACGACCGTAAATGGGGTGGAACGAACTTCACGCAATACTTCACGCCCTTCGAGGTGATGAGGAGCGTGTCATTGGACACCCAGCGCTCGCTCAGTATCTCTTTAGTGGGATCGCCCAGGGCATCGCGAAATTTCTTCCGGATCTCTTCCGGGGTTAACTGGTCTTTGATGCGCTCGCCTTCGATGATGATCGGCTCGACGATTATTACATCGGGCGGTTCGTCCAGCTTCTCCTGAGCCATTGCGGACCATTGCAACGCGAGCGTTGCGGCGATTGCAAGGAATACAACGGGTAGGAGGGTTCTCATCTGAGCGGCCTGCGGATAGGTGGGCAGAGTATGCCCTATCTACTGAGGGGAGAGCTTTCTTCATTGGCGATAGCGCTGAGCCCTTTTGGCCGCGCGGTGGCAACAGCGGGGGGGTGCAGGATGCGGCGAATTTAGCGTGGAAGCTCTCCTGATCGTCGTGTTCCTTCAAGCCGTCCCTGTCACTAAGCGCACGGATTGGCGCACCGGCATGTGCGAATTCGAGACGCCCCTCGCGTGCTAGCATAATGCTAGTTATTTGCCAGTACATGGGGGTATTTCTATGCCAGGACTTGTCATCAAGGATTTGCCGGAAAAATTGCACCGAAAATTGAAAGAACAGGCGGCCCGGCACCACCGCAGCATGACCAAAGAGGTGCTCGTGGTGCTCGAACGGGCACTAAGCGAGGAAAAGCCGCCGCAGGAATTGCCTCCGCCGTTTAGGGGGCGTTTCGCGCTAACCGATGAATTCATCATGCAAGCCAAGCGAGAGGGACGCGAGTGATCGTCGTTGATGTCAATGTCGTCGCATACTTCATGATCGAAGGGGAAAAGACAGTGGGGGCGCGGGAACTCCTCCAGCGCGATCCCGACTGGCGGCTGCCTACACTCTGGCGGCATGAATTTTTGAATGTGCTAGCGACATTTGCTCGGCAAGGCGGTGCCACGACCGCTGAGTCCCGTGCTCTTTGGCAAGGGAGTCTTGAATTATTCGGCCAACGTGAACAGAGCGTCGATATGGAGTTTGCCCTTGTTCTGGCTGCCGAGAATGGGATCGGCGCGTATGACGCGCAATACATCACGCTGGCGCGGCAGCTTCAAACCGTATGTGTCACCGAAGACCGGCGGTTACGCAACATTTTCCCGGACCTTACCCGTTCGATGAAGAGTTTCGGCACGATTTGAGATGAGTGCATGGCAAATAGGCATCATGACGCACTCACACTGCACGCATTCGGCTTCGGCGTGACCGCTTCGTGGAAAACTCCAAGGATATGGCTTATGGGTGCGATTCCTGGTCTGCGTAGGATCGCTAGTTCATGGGGCTATCCTGACTGAGGACGCATGACGCAAGTCCAGTGGACCGCGAGCGGGTACACCCTTCCTCAATACCCTTTCGTCCCGCCGCCTGAGTTGGCGGATGGCTCGGTGCGCCGCTACCCCATCGTGATCGCGGGTGGTGGCTTGGCGGGGCTAACGCTGGCTTGCGACTTGGCTTCGCGCGGGGTGGCCAGTGTCTTATTGGATGAGGACGATACGGTGGGCGCGCGCTGGGCGTCCTCGCGCGGGATTGTCTATGCGCGGAAGTCGCTGGAGATATTCGCGCGATTAGGCGTCTACGAGCAGATCCGGGCGAAGGGCGTTACGTGGTCCGTGGGGCGCACTTTCGATGGCGATAGCGAGGTCTATTCCTTCAACCGGCAATCGGCCAGCACTTCGCTCCAGCCGCCATTCATCAATATCCAGCAGTTCTATATCGAATCGTTCTTGGTGGAGCGGATTCAGGCGCTGGGTTGCGCGGATTTGCGCTGGCGCAACAAGGTTACGAACGTGGAGCAACACGACGATTGCGTGAAGCTCACGGTGGAGACTCCGGCAGGCGTCTACGAAATGGAAGCGCAGTGGTTGATCGATGCCACCGGTGCCAACAGCACGATTCGAGAGGGGTTGGGATTGGACGCCCATGCTTCGCGCTCGCCAGACCGCTGGTGCATCACGGACGTGCGCTTCAACAAATCCTTTCCCGCCGAGCGCTGGACTTGGGTGCGAGCACCCTTCAACGATGGCCGGGCTGTGTGGCAGCACTTGATGGCCGACGATGTCTGGCGCGTGGATTTTCAGATGGGGCCGGATGCTGACCCGGAGTACGTGAGCCGGCCTGGCGTGGCGGCGCAAAGATTGCGCGCTTATCTGGGGGAGGACGTCGAGTTCGAGTTCGTGTGGATCGGCCCCTACCAGTACCGCGATCACTTGCTGGACGAGTTCAAGGTGGGGCGGGTGTTCTTCGTCGGCGATAGCGCTCATGTGGTGAGCCCCTTCGGCGCGCGCGGGGGCAACAGCGGGGTGCAGGATGCGGCGAACTTGGCGTGGAAACTAGCGCTCGTGCGGAAGGGCCAAGCCCATGAGAGCCTGCTCGATTCTTATCACGGGGAGCGGCACGCGGCGGCGGTGGAAAACTTGAAGGTCGCACGCCGCACGGCGCGTTTTCTCGCATCCCTTAGCCCGGCGGAAAAATTATTTCGGCAAGCGGCGCTGGATCTTGCTCGCGGCCACGCGTTCGCACGCACGCTGGTGGATACGGGCCGTATGTCGGTGGCCAATGATTATCCTGCGTCGTCCTTTCTACCTTCGGGGGCGCGTTCCATTTCCAACATCCCCGTGATACTACCCTCGGGAGATCGTGGAGGAGTGGCGGATTTACTGATGGGTGCGCCTCGGTTTGCCGCCATCGTCTTTAGCCGGGACGCCGTGCCGGTAATCGAGCATCCTCTTGTTGCTGTTTACCGCTGTGGGTATCTGGGAGAATCTGGCATTCAGGATCCGGAAGGTAAGCTGGCGGCAGAGCTTGGGTGCGGGCAGGGTGATGTCGCATTGCTTCGTCCCGACAGTTATCTCGCGGGTGTATGGCAAGTCGCGAATGTAGCGCGCATGCACGAAATGATTCCCTCCCTTGCGCACCGCGCGGGGGAGGGCTAGGGAGGGGGAAATAACGATGCGTATGAAGAACAAAGTAGCGCTGGTCACCGGCGCGGCTTCAGGGCTTGGGCACGCAACCGCATTGCGCTTCGGCGCGGAAGGGGCGCAAGTGGTGTGCGTCGATGCGTCGGCCGATGCTGTCGCGCTGGCGGCGAAGGCGATCATGGCAGGGGGCGGGGAGGCGCTGGCTCTTGTGGCGGACGTTACGGATGAGGCCGCTTGCGCTCGCATCGTGGCGGAGACGCTCTCGCGATTTGGAAAGCTCACGACACTGGTCAATTCCGCGGGGGTGCGGCCTGCGCAGCCGGGCGCCACTCCCACGCTTTTGGATTGGAAGCGCGTCATCGACATCAACCTCACCGGGACTTTTCTGGCATCGCGCGCGGCCATGCCGGCGCTCACGGCGAGCGGTGCGGGCTCCATCACCAATTTGGCTTCCATCTATGGCTTGGTGGGGGGATCAACGGGTTCTGCCTACGCCGCATCGAAAGGCGCCATCGTCAACTACACCCGCCAAATGGCGCTGGAACTCGCACCTGCCGTCCGCGTGAATTGCGTGTGCCCGGGAGTGATCGAGACGCCCATGACCGCGGGCTTGCGCCAAGATCCCACATGGTCGCAGCGGGTATTACAGCGTTATCCCCTCGGCCGCTTCGGCAAGCCCGAAGAGATCGCGGCTGCGATTTTGTATTTGGCGAGCGATGAGGCCGCCTTCGTCACCGGCATCTCGCTGCCGGTGGATGGGGGTTATACGGCGGCGTAAGATTTACTGATCATTGCTGTCATTTCCCTCACCTTCGTTCCCTCCCCCGGAGGGCGAGGGCGGAGAAGCCCTTCTCCCTCCGGGCGAAGGGTGGGGATGAGGGAGATGGCCTTGAATCAAATCCGTGTCGTGAATTTAGGAATTCTCGATAATGTGAGAATCCGTAGATCTCCACTGACGGAGTTCGGCGCCCGTCACTCCCCAATGAAATTGGGCTTACGTTTTTCGGTGAACGCCTTGATTCCTTCGCGCGCATCCTGGGTGGTGCTCATTTCGGCGATGATGCGGGTTTCGCGTTCCATTTGCGATTCGAGGGTATCGTTGGGCGCCATCATGACAAGTTTCTTGATGCCCCCAAAGGCCTGTGTCGGACCCTTGGCGAGTTGCGTTGCGAGTTTGGTGACTTCCGCCATCAGATCAGCCGCGGGCACGACGCGGTTGACAAGCCCCCAATCGAGCGCCTCCTGCGCGCTAAGAACCCGGTTGGTCATATACAACTCCAGCACGCGCCGCCGGCCCAGCAGCCGGGTGAGGAAGAATGTGGAGCTGCCGTCCGGCGTGAGGCCAATGTGCGTATAGGCGCTGGTGAATTTGGCTGTGTCCGATGCAATGACGAGATCGGCACAGGCCGCCAAGCTCAAGCCCGCACCCGCCGCCACGCCGTTGACCGCCGCGATGACCGGTGCACGCAGCCACGCGAGCCGCGAAATGGCGGTATGCAAGTCCCCGGTCATTTTGCGAACCAGCAATTCCATGTTGTCGCTCCTCGCGAATTCGGCGACATCGCCCCCCGCGCAAAACGCTCGTTCACCAGCGCCCGTCAATACGACAGCGCGCACCGAACGATCCACGCTGCAACGATTCGCGATATCGTAGAACTCGCTGGTGGCCTGGCTATCGATTGCGTTGTAGGCCTGTGGCCGGTTGATCGTGATCCAGGCTACGCTATCGCGTATTTCGAACCTCATCGATTTGTAGTCCATGTTTTCCTCTTTTAGTGAGTTACGGGAATTACTAAATTATTGGGAGTTACGTAACCTTTTGAGGTACCGAATCACGGTGCTCCTTTCCCTCACCCCCGGCCCCTCTCCCGGTGGGCGAGGGGTGCAAAGCCCTTCTCCCTCTGGAAATCCAGTGTGGCGCAGTCCGTTGATTCATCTCCCTGGTACCACCCCAGCAGCTAGGTTCTCGATGTGCGCGCAGATGTCGCGCGGGCGGGCAAGCCATATCTCGTCGCGGTGTTGAAGGATATGCTCTAGCGCGCGGCGTAGACGGCGTAGGCGGTAGGGGCGGCCCACGATGAAGGGGTGCAGGGAGACCGGGCACACGAGGGGCTGGTGCCGGGACTGTTGCCGCATCTCGTCGAACTGGTCCGTGATCGTGTCCGCGAACTGCTCCGAGGTATGGTGGTACCAGACGATGCTGCGATTGTCGTTCACCTCCACTGGATAGGGCATTGCGAGGATGCGGCCCGCGCGCGTTTTCATCCACACCGGCTGGTCGTCCATGGCCAAGGATCTCATCGCCGCGCTCGCGCAGTTTCTGCGGGATGTCCGGCGCCATGTCGTAGATCGCGGTGTTCATCTGCGCTTCGATGGGGATACCCAGTTCATCGAACATCTCGAACAGGCGCCACATGCCAACACGGTTGCCATAGTCGCGCCAAGTGAAAACCGAGTGGCCCGTTGCCTGGTCCGGCGGGGCAATCGCCGCGCCCTTGCCCGTACCAAAGCTGAAAGCCTCGATGTTGAGCGCAATGTAGACGGCGAGCCGCTTGCCGCCCGGCCAGGAATAATCCGGGCGCTTGGTGATATTGGAGTAGGCATAACGGCCGTGGGTGCGCAGCATCTCAATGCTCCAAGGTAGGATGCATGGTGTGCCAAGCAGTCTCGCGCTCATAGGCGCGGGCGGCGCGGTAGACCGTTGCCTCGTCCCAATGCTTGCCGATGATCTGTATGCCCAATGGCAGGCCGCTGGCAGTAAAACCCACTGGCACCCCAAGAGCCGGATGGCCGGTCACGTTGAAAGGTGTGCGCGCTTGCCGGGGATAGCACCTCTCCATCTCTGCCACATCGTCGATCGGATAGGGCGCGTCCATCGACGAGGCGGTAATGGCCACGTCCACCTTGGCGAGCGCCTCTTCCATCCTCTCGTTCAAGCGAGCGCGCCAGCGCAGGGCCTGTACGTAGTCGGTTGCGCAAAGGAAGAGGCCGGGCAGCAAGCGGTTACGAGTGAGCGCGCTATAGTCTTGCGGGCGCTCTCGCAGCCAGCGGGCATGCACGGCGCAGGCCTCGGATATCAGAATGACACGGTTGCAGGCGGCGTAGTCCTGCAATGGGGCGGCGGAGATTTCCACGATGCGGGCACCGCAACGGCGCAGCACATCGAGTGCCGCCTCAAGCGAATCGCGCACTTCGGCGCTTGCCTCCATGTCGCGCATGTAGAAATGCCGCAACACCCCCACGCGCAGACCCTTCACGCCGGCTTCGAGCAGAGCGGCCATGCCCGGCGCCGGCACGCCGGCCATCACATTGAGCAGCAGCGCGTTATCCGCCACGGTGCGGGTGAGCGGCCCCACGTGATCGAGCGAGTACGACAACGGAAACACGCCGCGCCGGCTGACCCGCTCATAGGTCGCCTTCATGCCCACGACCCCACACATGGAGGCCGGATTGCGCACGGAACCGCCTGTATCGCTACCGATGGCCGCCGGCAGAAAGCCGGCGCCAACCGCCGCACCCGAGCCGCTGGAGGAACCACCCGGCCCCATGCGCGGGTTCCACGGGTTGCGGGCGGGAGGGTAGGGCAGGTCGAAGGCTGGCCCGCCGAAGGCGAACTCGTGGGTTGCGAGCTTGCCTAGTAGGATAGCGCCGGCACCGGCGAGGCGGCGCGTAACTTCGGCATCGGCCACGGCCTTGTTGCTGGACAGTATCCGCGAGTGACAGGTCGTAACCAGTCCGGCGGCATCGATGATGTCCTTGAGTCCGTAAGGCACCCCGTGCAGCGGGCCCAGCGCTTCGCCAGCCATCACCGCGGCTTCGGCATGGCGTGCCGCGGCCAGCGCGCGCACCGCCGTCACTTCGATAAATGTGTTGTAGCGCGCATCGTGACGCGCAATGCGTTGCAGCAGCGCCTGGGTCAGTTCAACCGGCGAGATCTGTTTCGCGCGGATACGCGCTGCGGCCTCGGTAGCGCTAAGCCAGTGCAGTTCCTCGTTCATGGCTCGGGCCGGGATGCCGGCGCGGGTTCCTCTGCCGGCAGGATGTCCCGGGGAATTTTCGCGGCCAACTCGCGCGCGTCCCGCAACGCTGCGGCGGCGGCCTCGCAATCATCCTCTGCCAAACGTTGGTACCCCTGTTCGCGCAACAGCGACCGCGCCTGTTCAATATCGCTCATCTTCTGCCCTCCTAGCCGTGATGTTAGCGCAGCGGGGATCTAAGCCTACGGTTGAGAGAAACGTAACCTCGTGACGCGCGAAATCATGCTGCTATCTTCCCTCACCCCCGGCCCATCTCCCGGCGGGCGAGATGTGAAATGCCCTTCTCCCTCCGGGGGAAGGGTGGGGATGAGGGAAAAGGGGGGTACGGTCTACGTGTTAGTTGAATATGTCATTCTCTGTGTGGCAGTAGAATCTTGTCGCAACCGGCAGCATCCCCAGTCTTCATCTTCACGGAGGAGCGATGAACGACGTGACATCCCACGCAGTCCTATCCGCGGCAGAGCATGCCGGGGCGATGAGAACATACTTCGCGGACGGAATCGAGCGCGCGCGGTCTCTGGGCAACCGTGGGCCCATTCGCCTGGGGCCCGATGGAAAACTGCACCGCGATATTCTCGACGCCTATTGGGACCTCGGGTTCTACGTATTCGAAGGGGTCACCGGCGCGGAAGAACTCGCCGAACTGCGTGCGGATGTCGAATGGATGCTCGATCACGCACCAGTGAGCCCCGATACCCAATTCGATGCCAAGGGCCGCCCGGCGTTCGGTTCCGAGTTTGTACGACCGCCCTACCGCTTTGCCAAACCGCTCAGCGATCCTCTGGGGGGCACCGCAAAAAATAAAGGCCGCCATCCGGTCAAAATGCACGAGGCCACCCCGCCCGAGGGTGCCCCCGCATATACGGTCGAGCTTCTCCATGGCAATCTGCACCTGATGGATGCGGCACTTCGGCTCTATGGCCACCCAGGGTTGCTTGCCGTCGCGGAGGCCGTGCTCGGCCCGGATTTCGTGCC
>JBJXEY010000155.1:0-2974 GCA_046153355.1 Burkholderiales bacterium | reverse complement strand
GGTCCACGTCTGCGCGCATCGCTGGTCGAACAACATCGATCCGATTCCCTCGGATCGCAAAATCGCGCAATTCACCGGCCGCGTGGACCGGCGCCAGTCTTACAACTACTTTCCGCCGGGTATTTCGCGCGTCGACGCCGTGACCATCCCCACCGGACAAGAACACAACGACGCGGCGATTTCAAAAGGCATTCGTACCGCCGGTTATAAGTTTCTCACTCCGGAGAGCGAATACCGCACGCATTTCTTTTGGCTGCAACTGCGCAATTTCGACGTACCCGAGTACAAAATGGCCGATTACATTAACGCGCAAGACACCACCTTCCAGGAAGACAACGTGGTGCTGTCTGCAATCCAACGCGAGCAAGCCGTCACCGGCGTGGTGCAACAAACCTGGATCGCGATCGACGAAGGCCCCACCCGCATGCGCCGCATGTTGCAAAGGATGCTCGACGCCGAACGCGCGCAGGCGCAGCCTTAGAACCGGTTTCGCTGGGCGGGGTATTCTCTCCACCGCCCCCATATGACCCCACCAAAGGGATACGCATGCCAATTGCAGTCAGTCTGTCGATAATAATTTTTATCATCATCGCGGCGGTGATCTTTGGCAAGCTGCGTGCGGCGCGGCGCGCCGATTACATTCGCAGCTTCTCGCTGCCCATGGGTCTGTATGAGAAGCTGCGCAAACGCCGGCCCGAGTTGACCGCGAAAGACTGCCAATTGGTAGGCAATGCCCTACGGCAATTTTTTATGACCTATCTTAAAAGTGGCCGTAAATTTGTTGCCATGCCCTCGCAGGTGGTGGATGAGCTGTGGCACGAATTCATTTTGTATACCAAAAACTATGACGACTTTTGCCGCAACGCGTTTGGGCGCTTCATGCACCACACGCCGGCAGTCGTAATGAAAATGGACAACCAGGCGGAAATAGCAAACCAGGCGGGCACCGCCGGCCAAGCCAACGTAGGCCTGCGCCGTTGCTGGTGGTATGCCTGTCGCGAGGAAAACATCAACCCGGCCAAACCCTTGCGCCTGCCGTTATTGTTTGCACTGGATGCAAAGCTCAAAATCGCCGATGGCTTTCACTACCTGCCCAATTGCAGTCCAGTGCGACGCAATGCAGCCGAGGGTAGCAGCGCGGTGTATTGTGGTGGCGATTTCAGTAGCGCCGGTATTGATGGTTCGACCGATGGGTTTGGCGATTCGAGTTCTTCGTCTGGCAGCGGTGTTGACAGTAGTAGCGCCGGCGAGGCAGGCGGTGGGGGCAATAGTGGCGGTTCGTGCGGTGGCGGAGGATGCGGCGGCGGCGATTGACCGCGTTAGTCGAGATTGAAATGACGGCCAATTTTAAAATCCACATGAGTTCTAACGGCACGAGCCAGGGCGTGTCCGTGATACCACTTACAGCGCAGATCGGCGCGGAGGTTTGCGGTGTGGATCTTTCCACGCCATTGGCAGATGTTGACTTCAATGCGATTCGCGACGCATTGTTCTCAAACTGCATTGTTTTGCTGCGCGGCCAAACAATCACCGAGGACCATCAGGTTGGATTCGCCTCGCGCTTGGGGGACCTCGGTCGCGTGTTGCACAATCACCAAGGTGGCTCGAAACATCACCCAAGCGTGATGTTCATCTCCAACATCCGCGAGAACGGCGAATTGATTGGCGCCCTGCCCGATGGCGAGATGCATTTTCATTCCGATCAGTGTTACACCGAGCGGCCCACAGCGATCACCATGTTGTATGCCATTGAGATCCCGAGCAAAGGCGGCAACACCTTGTTCGCCAATATGTATGCAGCCTACGACGCGCTTGCCCCAAAGATGAAGCAGTTGCTTGAAGGCAAGCGAGGGCTCAATGTCTATGACTACGACAACTCGCCCAACCTGCGCGCGGCGGTGAGGGCCGATGCGCCGCGTTTTGCGCACCCAATTGTTCGCACGCACCCTGTCACCGGGCGAAAGGCTCTGTATCTCAATCGCCTGATGACAGAATCGATCATTGATATGCCGCGTGCAGAATCCGACCAAATCTTGAGCGAACTCTTCGATCACGCTGAGAACCCCGCCTGGATCTACGAACATGTCTGGAAACCCGGAGACCTGCTTGCCTGGGACAACCGCTGTTCTACCCATGCGCGCACCGATTTTGATGCCTCGGAACGTAGGCTCCTGCGGCGCTGTGTGGTGTTGGGGGAAGTCCCACAATAAGACCTTGTGTTCGGAGAATCTCGTTTCGGCAGAAGTTCCGCATCAGGCCTTGTGTTCGAAGTGCCTTGTGCCACGGGTGACGCGATAAAATCGCCCCTTGACGCCCTCCACCACCCCATTCCTCGAACGTTTCTTCAGCCGGGTTTTCAAAAACTCGCCGCTGCGCCATGCTCAGTTTCGCCTCT
This sequence comes from Burkholderiales bacterium, assembly GCA_046153355.1. GTDB lineage: Bacteria > Pseudomonadota > Gammaproteobacteria > Burkholderiales > SG8-39 > 2-02-FULL-62-17. Next base: position 579 of record JBJXEY010000155.1, on the reverse strand, counting down.
ACTACACAGGGTCGATCGCGGTATCGACGGGCTACACGATTCAAGCCACCATCGCCGCCTGGCTGATGGCCACCTTGACGCCCTCCACCTTGATGGTGGCCCTGGTGCAGACCGCAAGCACCCTCCCTACGCTCTTATTCGGTCTGGCTGCGGGCGCCCTCGCCGATATTGTTGACCGGCGTCGCATCATGTTGGTGACGCAATGCGCGCTGATCGCCATGACGGTGATGATCGGCATCGCGGAGTTGGCCGGCGTTTTGGGGCCCATCGCTCTGCTCGCGGGCACCTTCCTCATCGGCTTTTGTTTCACCTTCTACATCCCCGCGCAACAGGCCAATGTCAACGACTTGGTTCCGCGCGCGGAGTTGCCGCGTGCGCTCTCCTTGGGTTCGGTGTCGTTCAATTTGTCGCGTGCCATCGGACCCGCCATTGCCGGCGCCATCGCGGCCGCGCTGGGATCGGGCAGCGCGTTTCTCGCCAGCGCCCTGTTGTTCGCCTTCATGATTTACGCGGTGATTGGCTGGAAACCCAGGGAACGCGCCCTTCCCGGCGTGCAAGACACGATAATTTCGGGCATGC
>JBJXEY010000134.1:0-10470 GCA_046153355.1 Burkholderiales bacterium | reverse complement strand
TCGAACCTGCCACCGGCGTCATCTCAGGGGTGCCAGGGTTCGAGGATGCGGGAAGGTTCGATATCGAAGTGCACGGTGTTGATCGATCGGGAGCAAGCGCCACGGGCCAATTCTCGCTTGATGTCGCCAATGTCAACCGCAAACCCGGCATCGCGATGCTTGTCCCCGCGATCGTCCCAGAGAATCAACGGGGCGCTCTGGTAGGCACCCTGTCGGCTAGCGATCCCGATGGCGATCCAGTCAGCTTTAGTTTGTTGGCGGGCGAGGGCAGCGCGCTTTTCGAATTGTCGGGTGCGACCTTACGCGTTGGTGCGTTGGGTTTGGATCATGAAGCGGCAGGCACGCGGACGCTGATGGTCCGGGTAGCGGATGGCGCGGGTCTTTATACCGACACCCCGTTCGAGGTACTTGTTTCCGATCTCAATGAGGCCCCCGAACTCCAATTTCCGTTTGCTGATCAGTTTGGCCAGGTTGGCAAGGCGGTGAACTTTCAATTCGGTGCGAACGTTTTTCGGGATGTCGATGAGACAGATCACTTAACCTATCAGGCGCGGCGTGCCAATGGAGAGAGCCTTCCTGATTGGCTGAATTTCGATGAGCGTAGCTTGTTATTTTTCGGCGTGCCGGACGATTCGAGTGTGGGTCATCTCAATCTTGAGATCAAGGCTATCGATCAAGGCGGTGAATCTGTTTCAGGGAACTTCAGCTTGACTATCGCGGCGAGGGCTGTGATCGCACCTGCGGAGCCTACCGCTCCGCCCGTCGTGCAACCGCCCGTAGTGCAACCGCCCGTAGTGCAACCGCCCGTAGTGCAACCGCCCGTCGCGCAACCTACGGAGCCACCTGTCGCGTTGGCTCCTACCCCGACAGAAATAATCGCCCCTGCGACGAGCAATCCTGTCATCGATCCCCCAGTAGGCGATAGCGTCGAGACAGGTAGCGCAAACGACGCCGTTGCACCGAACGCGCTTGTCGCGGTGCCGGATTTTGACAATTTGCTGGCGATAACCAGTACCAGCCCGCTACTTGCTGACGAAAGCGCCGCTGGCTCGGCGTCCTCCCCTGTCATAGTGGATGCGACCCAGTATTCCCCCGCGTCGGATATACGCTCAACCATTGCGCCGACTGCGGCAACGCGCGATCAGTCTGCCGCGAGCAATGCTCGATCTGGCGTAGCCGACTGGTATGGCGAGCGTGGTAGCGCCGATTCGCAGCAATTGCAATTGGATGCGCAGCCAATTGACGCGCCGGTGCAGGCAGATGTGCCCACGGTTTCCGTTTCCCCGAGTGCATCTGCTGTTACCACGGTGCAGCCGGTGGCCGCGCCCGAGCAAGGCAACGTGCCGAGTTTGTGGGCGTTGAGCGAAGCATTGCTTAATTTTCATCTCTCTACCGCGCTCGACCCGTCCCTGGGTGTTGGCGATACCTTTGATGTTTCCGCAAGGCACTCCATAGCGGGGAGCATCGATTCCGCGCAGTCCAGCATAGGCGCGCCGGGGTTTGGCGCAGAAGCGCAGAGCATGCGTTTGTTCGGCGGATTGCAGGAAGGGCTCGCGCGACTTACGTAAGGTGACGTTTCGCTTGCCAGGGGGTAACCAGCGTGGCGATTCGATCATCGCAAAAGTCAATCGCCACTTTTTCTGGTGCATATAATGCTGTCCTTTCACCGCGATGGCACGCGGTTGGCGCGATCAGTTGGCGTCATATGCGGCCGATGAGTCTTACAACCTGTAAAAGGAAGCAACATGCCACCAGGCACTACCCCCGCACCGGATAGGAATACCAAGAAACCGACATTCGTTCCACCGCCCAAAACCTGCGATGCGCATTGCCACATTTTCGGGCCAGCGCATAAATTTCCCTACGACCCCGATGCTTCCTACCATCCGCCGGATTCGGGTTTTGAGCAGATTGTCGAACTGCACAAGATCCTGGGTATCGAGCGCGCGGTGATTGTGCATGCCAGTTGCCATGGCGCCGACATGCGCGCGACGCTGGATGGCATCGCACGCTCCAACGGTCGTTTTCGCGGCACCGCCATTATCGATGACACCTACACCACCGCCGATTTCGATCGCATGCATGAGGGTGGCATACGCGGGGTGCGCTTCAATTTCGTCAAACATCTTGGCGGCCGCCCCGACTTTGGTCTGTTTCACAAGACCGTGGATCGCTTGAAGGCATTAGGTTGGCATTTAATTTTGCATCTGGATGCTAACGACATCGTCGAGTTCGAGGACATGTTCCGCAAACTCCCCGTGCCCATGGTGATTGACCACATGGCGCGCGTGTCGGCCAAGGAAGGTCTGGATCAAAAGCCTTTCAAGGTGCTGCTCGATTTCCTGCGCGACGACAAGGTGTGGGTCAAAATCTGCGGCTCGGAGCGGGTTTCATCCAACGGCCCGCCCTTTCACGATGCGATTCCCTTCGCGCAGGCCCTGATCAACGTTGCACCGGATCGCATTCTCTGGGGCACCGATTGGCCGCACCCGAATGTGGGCAAATACATGCCCAATGATGGCGACCTGGTGGACATGATTCCGCTCACCATGCCTGATGCGGCGATTCGGCAGAAAGTGTTGGTTGAAAATCCGGCCCGGCTGTATGGGTTTAGGGCAACAGACTGATTCAATCTGAAACCAATCTGGCCGTGCTACGTTGACGAAATAAATTCCATTTATGGAATGAGGAAGTGCTGATAACAAACGTCCGCTAATGAACTTGAAGAGAAACTTTTGTAAAATTACTCCAATGGAACGGTCAACGGATCGTAATTGAACAACCACTGCGCGCGATCTTTCGCCGGATTGTTCTCGGCGAACGCGCGGCGCATTTCTGCGGCGTCAACGATCCGATACAGCCCACCCATCTTGTTGGATTCGTTCACTACCCTCGCGGTTCGCTCGATTCGATTTCGTTGATACAACGCGATCGCATCGGCGACGCTCCCGGAACCCTCCAGGGCACGTGCCAACACCGCGCCATCTTCCACCGCGATGGCCGCGCCTTGCGCGAGGAACGGCAGGGTAGGGTGGGCGGCATCGCCCAACAGCGTGGCGCGCTTGGTTGACCAGTTGGTTAAAGGTTGGCGCACGTTGAGCGCCCATCTAAAACACTGCTCGTGGTCGGCGGCATCGATGATGGTTTGCATGCTCGAATGCCAGCCGGTGAAATCGGCTTTCATCTCGGTCCACGGGCGTTTCAAGGTCCACGACTCTTCTTCCCATTCGCTGCGCGGCGGGCAACCGACAAAATTCAACACCGAGCCCTGCGATATCCAGTACATCACCGCGTGGTTATTCGGGCCGCACCACACTGCGCCCACCAGGCCCATGACGTTCTCGGGCAGGCGTGATCTTGGTACGGTGAAGCGCCAGGCGACGTAGCCGGTGTACTCGATGGGCGTGGGGCCGACGATTTGATTGCGGATCACCGACTTGAAACCGTCGGCGCCGATGAGTAAATCGCCTTTGGCCGAGGAACCATCGACGAAATTTAGGGTGACTCCGTCTGCGGACTCGGAGAATCCTGCCACCCGCTTGTTGAGTGCGATGCAGTCAGGTGAAAGAGATCTCACTTTGTCAACCAGGATGCGATGAAAGTCGGCGCGATGCAGGTGATAGTAGGGCGCGCCGTGGGCTGCTTCATGCGCGGCGGCAAAGGGAATTTTGTGCAGCAACTCGCCGGTGTCGAAGCGGCGAAATTCATAATCGAGCGGCTTGACGGCAATTTTTTCTAATTCATCGCGCAGACCCAGATCAAACAACACCTTCACCGAATTGGCGCTTTGCTGGATGCCGGCGCCGATTTCTCCCAATTGTGGGGCTTGCTCGAAGAGCCGAACGTCGAAGCCTTTTTTGAGAAGGCAGGCGGCGGCGGTAAGGCCGCCTAGGCCGGCGCCAGCAATCAGAATGCGAGGTTTCACTATCGATGTCCTTTGTCCCGAGCGTTATGCGAGGGGGTGTTTGCGTAGCGCAATAATACCCTGTGAGGCGAGCCCGATTGCCTCGGGTAACGCGGTGAATGCAACACCCTACATGCCCTGGTGGAATACGGCGCATGCGATACCGCACATGCCCTCGTGCAACGTGGCGAACGCAATTCCGCACACGCCATTAGAATGCCGCTTCCAAAATTTAGCAGCGAGGAAATCATCATGGCAAGACCCGTCATCATATCTTGCGCGGTCACCGGCGGTTCTGGCGCGGCGGCGAAGAAAAGCCAGTACGTGCCGATCACGCCCGAGCAGATCGCCAATGAATGTATCGCCGCCGCCAAGGCTGGCGCCAACATCGTTCACATCCACGTGCGCGAGCCCAGCACCGGCAACGGCAGTATGGAGTTGAAGTATTACCGCGAGGTGGTAGACCGAATCCGTAATAGCAAAGTGGAGGTGTTGATCAACCTCACCACGGGCACCGGCGGCATGTTCATGCCCTCGAAAGAGAACCCCAAGGTTGCCACGCCCGATAGCAACATCACGCACCCCGAGGCGCGCGTCGCGCATGTGCTGGAATTGAAGCCCGATGTGTGTTCACTTGATGTGGCCACCATGAACATGTCAAACACCGTATTCATGAACGTGCCGCCGCATCTGGACAAGATGGCGGAGATGATTCGCTCGGCGGGCGTGAAGCCGGAATTGGAGGTGTTCGATCACGGTCACCTGCGTTTGGCGGCCGATATGGTGAAGCGCGGGTTGATTAAAGATCCACCCCTGTTCCAGTTGTGCTTAGGGATAGCCTGGGGCGCGCCGGCGGATACCGAAACCATGACGCTGATGCGCAGCCAGTTGCCCGAGGGCGCGGTGTGGGCGGCGTTTGGTATTTCGCGGCACGAGTTCCCGATGGCGGCGCAGGCAGTGATTTTGGGTGGTCATGTGCGTGTGGGCTTGGAAGATAATCTTTATATCTCTCAAGGTAAGCTTTCCCCCGGCAATGCGCCCCTGGTGGAGCGTGCGGTGCAGATCATCGAAGCGGTTGGCGAACGCTGTGCAACGGTCGCTGAAACCCGTCAGATTCTTGGTCTTTGATATTTCGGTTTTTTTGCTTTCAACTTTTGGATTTTTGGGAGAACGAATATGGATGCTAGAACACTGACAGGTGCCGAGACATTCCTTCGCATGCTCACCAGCATGGGTATCGAGAGAATTTTTGCGTCGCCGGGTTCCGAATGGGCACCGGTTTGGGAGCACCTGGCCAAGACCTATCCGCCGGGGACGATTCCGCAATACACCTCGACGCGCCATGAGGAAGTGGCGTTGGGCATGGCGAGCGGCTATTTCAAGTCCACTGGCAAGATGGCTGCAGTAATGATTCACACTACCGTGGGCAGCCTGCATGGTGCGATGGCTCTGCGCGGCGCATTGCATGAAAACGTGCCTATGGTGGTTTTCACTGGCGAATCAGTGGGCTTTGCGCATGAGCCAGGCCCCGATCCGGGAGCGCAGTGGCAGGGCAGTCTTGCCGACGTGGGCGGCCCAGCGCGTTTGCTTGCGCCCGTCGTCAAATGGAGTTTCGGCGTGAATGCCCTATCGGCGCTGGCGGGCACCGTGCAGCGCGCCTGCCAGATCGCCAGCGCCGCGCCACGCGGCCCGGTGTTCATCTCGTTGCCTATCGAATACCTGTTCGATGTCATTCAGACCAACCCACCTGCGGTGGCTGCGTTACCCATTCGCGCAACCGCCGCGCCACAAGGCGTCGAACAACTGGCCGATATGCTGGCCAATGCCAAGCACCCAGTGATCGTCACGGAAAAATCCGGCGAGAATCCTAACTCCGTGCCGCATCTGGTGGCGATTGCCGAGTTGCTCGGCGCGCCCGTGGCCGAAGCGCGTGGCACCAAGTTCGTCAATTTCCCGCGTACCCATGGTCTGCATGCCGGGTTCAATGCGCTTGCCACGTTAAAAGATGCGGATGTAATTTTTTGCTTGAGCACCATTGCACCGTGGCATCCCTCCAACGCGGCGCCTGCGGCAGGCGTCAAGGTGGCGATGTTGGATGAGAACCCGCTGCGGCAGGAAAAACCGGTGTGGGGTTACCAGTCCGATTTGTGTCTGTTTGGCGAAGTCGAGGGTTCCCTTGCGGCGTTACTTGAGGCTTTGAAGAAGCGCATCAAGTCTGGCGATTCGGCCCGTTCTAAGAATGCCGAGTCATGGGCAGCGAAAAACAATGCCCGCCGCCAGAAGCTGCGCGATGATGCCATGGCCCTGAAAGACACCGCGCCATTGGATGAGCGTTATGTGGCGCATGTGATCAACGAAACCATGCCCGCCGATGTGATCTATGTGGATGAAACCATCACTACACACGGCAATCTCCTGGCCGCGATGGACAAAGTAGGTATCAATGGATACATCCAAGGCGCGGTAGGTGGCTTGGGTACCGGCCTAGGTACGGCGCTTGGCGCCAAAGCGGGCCATCCCAATCGGCCGGTGGTTTGCATGATTGGTGACGGTTCGTTTAATTACAACCCGGTGGTAGGCGCATTGGGCGCCGCGCAGGAACACAATCTGCCGTTCATGATCATCATCTTCAATAACTTCGGTTATCAATCGCAGCAGGGTGAGATTCCGCATTTTTATCCGGGCGGCCACACCGTCACCTCGGGTAATTTCGCCGCATCGGGCACGGCCATCAAGCCCAATCCTGAATATTCTCAACTAGCGCCGATCTACGGTGGTTATGGCGAGAAGGTGGAGAAGCCGAGCGAAGTTCGCGCGGCGCTGGAGCGTGGCCTGAAGGCATTAGGCGAGGGCAAGGTGGTGTTGCTCGATGTACGTCTGAAGCCGGTTAAAGGCTGATGCGAATCGGCCCGTGTTTTAGCCGCGAGACGGTTCGCGGCCCAAGCGGCGCTGGCGCCGCAACGCGTGCGCAGGTTATCGCTGGCACCGTAATTGGGCTTGCGGTTCTCCTCGCCGGCAACGCCGTTGCGCAAAGTTATCCCGTACGGCCCATGCAAGTGGTGGTGCCCCTGGCCACGGGTTCGCCACCCGAGATCGCGGTGCGTGCGCTGTCGCAAAAGATTCAGATGAGTCTGGGGCAGCCGTTCATCGTTATTGCGCGCGGTGGCGCAGGCGGGACGCTGGGCGCGCAGTTCGCCCTCAAAGCGAAACCCGATGGATACACCCTATTCATGGGCAGCGTAACCTCGCTCAACATTGGGCCTGTGCTGTTTCCGCAGGCAGGGTTCGATCCAGTCAAATCGTTTGCGCCGATCGGACAAATCTACGGTTCGCCTTTTATCGCCGTGACCGGTGCGAAATTCCCCGCCAATACCTTGCAGGAATTCATCGCCGCGGTGCGCGCCAAACCCGGCGTGTACAACATCACTTCGCCTGCCACCGGCAGTCCGCCGCACATGGCAGCGGAAATGTTCATGCAGGCGGCAGGCGTGAAGATGGTGCACGTGCCATTTGGCAACCTGGGGCTGGCCGCCAATGGTCTTATTAATTTAGAGGCCCATTTGATCATCGCAGGGCCGCCGCCTTTTCTTGGCCAAATTCGCAGTGGTCAACTGCGCCTCTTAGCCGCAGCCTCGCGCAAACGTATTTCTCTTTTTCCCAACACGCCCACCACCGCCGAGGCAGGTCTGCCGGGTGTTGAAGTCGATATCTGGGGTGGTTTGCTCGCACCGGTGGGCGCGCCCTCTGAGGTGGTTCGCGTAATCAATGCCGGTATTCAGAAAGCGTTGGCGGAGAAAGATTTTCGCGATGCTTTGATGGGGCTGGGTTTCGAACCTGAAGGTGGAACCCCAGAGGAATTCGCCAAGCTCATCGCCGAGGACGCCGTGAAATGGGCCAAAGCGGTGGCGGCCACCGGGGCCAAGGCGGAGTAGTTAAATTTTGGCGACTGTGGCGCCATTCGGCGTTGTTACTTCGCCGTTACCACCACTAAGGCCGAGTAGTCTTCGCACATCTTAATCACTGACGAAAAATTCAATGACCATAGCCAAAAAACGACCCAATTTCATTGTCATCATGACTGACCAACAGCGCGCCGATTACCTCGGTTGCGCGGGTCATCCTTTTCTCAAGACCCCGGCGATCGATAGTTTGGCGGCGCGTGGTACTCGCTTTACACGCTTCTACGTCTCGTCCCCCGTATGCATGCCCAATCGCGCCACCTATATGACCGGGCGCCTGCCCACGGTGCACGGCGCGCGTGGTAACGGCATGCCGTTATCGCTGCAGGCCAATACGTTTGTCGATTTGCTTCGCGCCAATGGTTACGAAACCGTGCTGGTGGGGAAAAGTCATCTCATGACCATGACCGATTTTGCACCGCGCTGGAAGCCGAAGATCGGCGAAGGTCTGCAAGCCCCCACCGGAGAGTATGTGGAGGCGATGAAGCCTTGGGCGCCAGATGCCAAGTACGACCAGGAGAATCCGGTCAATTGGGCGCGCGACATGAACTGGAAGTTGGAACTGCCGTTCTATGGATTCGAAAAGGTTCACTTGTGCACTGGCCATGGCGACGAGGTCGGTGGCGAATACCTGCATTGGTTGAAGAGAAATGGGCACGATCCGGCGAAATTGACCGGTCCAAAAAATGCGCAATCCTCGGATGTAACAGTTCCTCAGGCCTGGCGGACTGCGGTGCCCGAGGAACTCTATCCCACCAGTTACATTCGCGAGCATTCGCTAAAAGTTCTTGATGATCACGCTAAAGCGCGCAAGGACGATCCCTTTTTCCTGATGATGTCCTTTCCCGATCCGCATCATCCCTTCACGCCGCCGGGTAAGTACTGGAATATGTATTCCCCCGATCAGGTGAAGCTGCCGCCCAACTTCTATTCTCGCCCCGACGACACCGGCGGCCCAGTGGATCAGGCGATCCATTTTCACGAAAGTAAAGACTATGACGTGCAAAAGGTGATGACCTTCATGCGCGTCAATGAGCGTCAGGCGAAGGAGGCCATTGCGCTCAGTTGCGGCATGATCACCATGATCGACGATGCCATCGCGGCGGTATTGGCGAAATTAAAAACCTTGGGGCTGGACGAGGACACCGTGATTCTTTTCACTGCGGACCACGGCGATTTTCTCGGCGACAAGAGCATCCTCTTGAAAGGGCCGCTGCACCTGAATTCCATCATTAACGTGCCCTTCATCTGGTCAGACCCGGCCAAGCAGGGCGCAAAAACCTGCGACGCATTAAGCGGCACCATCGACATTTCCTCGACGATTCTCGCACGCGCCGGTCTTAATGGCTTTCATGGCATGCAGGGCCGCTCGTTATTGCCGGAAATTGAAACCGGTCGCAATCACGGCAACGACGTACACCTCATCGACGAGGAATCGCAGTTCCCTCTATTCGGTTGCGAGTCGCCAGTCAAAGTGCGCAGCATGGTGACGCCGGAATGGCGCGTGACGCTGTATGAGAAGGCTGGGCTATCGGAAATGTACAACTTGAAAAACGATCCGGATGAAAATCACAACCTGTGGAACCATCCCGATTTCTTGGCAAAGCGCGCCGAGTTGCTGGAGCAAATGGTGCGCGCGTCGATTGGCGCGATCGACATGAGCCCCGCGCCGCGGCGTCGAGCGTAGTCCATTATTGAATTGATACTGACGTGTGGAGTATGCGGCTATTGGACTTCATTTTAAATTTTGTCTAAATAGGGAAAAACCATGAGATTAATATCCTTCAACCACAGCGGCCGGCGCGCTGTCGGCGTGATGACCAGCGACACCGAATTCATCGATTTATCCAAGGCCGCGCCGAACCTGCCGACCAACATGCGCGCGTTAATTGGCTTGGGCAGCGCCTGGCAGCAACGCGTCGAGCAGGCGATCAAGGGCAAGGCCGCCGACTATTCGATCAACGACATAACTTTCGATCCGGTGGTGATTGAGCCGCATGCGACCTGGGCTGTCGCCTTGAATTACAAGGCGCATCAGGAAGAAACTGGTCTCAAACGCTCTGAATATCCGGAGATGTTCCTACGCGTCCCAACCAGTATTGTCGGACACGGTCAGGAACTCCTGCCGCCGCCGCAGAAATACATGAATGCTTACGATTTCGAAGGCGAACTCGCCGTCATCATGGGAAAGCCTGCCCGTTTCGTCGAAGAAAAGCACGCGCTTTCCTACGTTGCTGGTTATTCCAGCTACAACGAAGGCACTGTGCGCGCCTACCAACGCCATAACCGCCAGTTTGGCCTGGGTAAAAACTTTGAGAAGTCCGGCGCCTTTGGCCCATGGCTGATGACTCCCGATGAATTCGGCGATTACAAAAAGCAATCCGTCATCACACGCCTGAACGGTGTTGAAAAACAAAAATGCGGGCTCATCGAAATGCTAAATAGCGTCGAGAATCAGATTGCCTACATCTCCGAGGGAATCACTTTGCAACCGGGCGATGTCATCGCCACCGGAACGCCGGGGTCGTTGCCGGGAACGGACAAACACATGCAGTACGGGGATTTGGTGGAAGTGGAGATTACCGGTTTGGGGGTATTGCGAAACAA
>JBJXEY010000124.1:0-14902 GCA_046153355.1 Burkholderiales bacterium | reverse complement strand
AACTTGCCGGCCCGGCGGCCGAGGGTATGTTGTGTTCGCAAGCTGGTTTGCCACCTTCGGCCGCGTCGAAGAAATTTCTCGATGCCTACAAGGCGCGTTTCAAAGTAGATCCGATTTTGTATTCGCCATTTACCTATGACGCGATGCAGGCCTTGATCGGCGCGATGAAGAGCGCCAACTCCGCTGATCCGGCCAAATACCTGCCGGTGATGCAAAAGATGGAAGTCAACGGCGCTACCGGCAAAATCGCTTTCGATGAGAAAGGTGATCGTAAGAACGCCGAAATGTCGATCTTCCAAGTGAAAGCGGGAAAGCTTGAAGTCATTGCCATCATCAAAGAAGGCAAGACCATGAGCTTCGATGAATTCATGGCGCAAGCCAGCGCCCCTGCGGCGCCTGCCGCCGCGCCCGCGGCCGAAGCGCCCAAAGCAGCGGAACCGGCGAAAGATGCGCCAAAAGCGGCGGCCGACGCGGCGAAGAAATAATCGTTGCGTTATTTATCAAGCGCGATGAACCTTGAAAACGCGGCACCTTCGGGTGCCGTTTTTTTTGTGCTGGTATTCAGTGAGCGGTACCCATCGCGAGCGCACCGTTTTCCTTGATGGATATCTTCATCCAACAATTGATCAACGGCATCACATTGGGCGCGGTGTACGCCGTGGTGGCGCTGGGTTACACCATGGTCTACGGAATAATCCAGTTAATCAACTTCGCTCATGGTGAGCTGGTAATGATTGGTGCGATGGTGGCCTTCACTTTAATCGGCGTGCTCGCGCCGCTGGGTTTGCCGGTACTTGTCGTAGCACTGATGGCGACACTATGCGCAATGTTAGTTTGCGCAGCACTGGGATTTGCCATGGAACGCTTGGCCTACCGCCCTTTGCGTGGCGCACCGCGCCTGGCCCCCTTGATCAGCGCCATCGGTGTGTCGATCATCCTGCAACACTTGGCACTCTTAGTGTGGAGCAGAAATCCCTTATCTTTTCCGCAAATTATAAAAGCAGAGTCCTATGCTATTGGCGGCGCGTCAATAACTAATATCCAAATTGGAATTTTATTAATTTCAATCGCGATGATGGTGGGCCTTGCCTGGCTCGTCTATCGCACCCGCATGGGCACCGCCATGCGCGCCACGGCGCAGAATCCGAACATGGCGGCATTGTTGGGCGTGGACGCCAATCGCGTCATTGCCATGACATTCATCCTGGGTGCCGCGCTCGCGGCCGTGGCGGGGGTCATGGTCGGCAGTTACTACGGCATTGCCCAATACACCATGGGCTCAGCACTGGGCTTGAAGGCCTTTTGTGCCGCAGTGCTGGGCGGTATCGGCAATATTCCCGGCGCCATGCTGGGCGGTGTGTTGTTGGGGGTGGTGGAGGCCTTGGGCGCGGGTTATATCGGTGATTTCACCAACAATGTGTTTGGTTCTAACTATCAGGATGTGTTCGCTTTTATTGTTTTAATTCTAGTTTTGGTATTTCGCCCGTCGGGAATTTTGGGCGAACGCGTGGGGGATAGGGCATGAGCGCCACCGCGACTACGGCCACCAAGCGCGCTGGCTGGCGCAGGCCTTCCATTGGCATTGCGCTCATTGTTATTGCCTTGCGTGCTTTGCCCTTCGCGCTGGCGAGCGTCTGCACGGTTTGGGTGCGAATCACCAACCTGTCAATTCTTTTTATTTTGCTGTCGCTAGGCCTCAACATCGTGGTGGGCTTCGCGGGGCTGCTTGATCTGGGTTACATCGCTTTCTACGCGGTCGGCGCCTATGTCTACGCGTTGCTCGCCTCGCCGCATTTCGGCATTCATTTGCCCTTCTGGGTGATCTTGCCCCTTGGCGCTCTGGTGGCGGCGTTGTTCGGCGTGTTGCTGGGCGCGCCGACGTTGAAACTTCGCGGCGATTACCTGGCAATCGTAACGCTTGGGTTCGGCGAGATCGTACGCATCTTCCTCAACAACCTGGGTTCCCCCGTGAATATCACCAACGGGCCGCGCGGCATTAGTCGCATCGACCCCATCAGCATTGGCGATATAAGTTTTGCCCGCACTGACACCTGGCTTGGCATCGCCTTCAGCGGCCCGATCAAATATTATTTTTTGCTGCTTCTCATGTTGGTGTTGGTAATTTTCATCAATCTTAGATTGCAGAATTCGCGCATCGGCCGCGCCTGGGAAGCGGTTCGTGAAGACGAAATCGCCGCGCGCGCCATGGGCATCGATACCACCAAAATCAAATTGCTCGCCTTCGCCATGGGCGCTTCGTTTGGTGGTGTGGCGGGCGGCATGTTCTCCGCGATTCAAGGATTTATCAGCCCGGAGAGCTTCGTGCTGGTGGAATCGGTGATGGTGCTCTCCATGGTGGTGCTGGGCGGGATGGGCAATATCTGGGGCGTCATCGTGGGTGCTTTGTTGCTCTCCTTCATTCCCGAGATCCTGCGCTTTACGGTGCAGCCAGTGCAGGAGCAATTGTTCGGCCGCATGTTGATTGAGCCCGAAGTGATCCGCATGCTGATCTTTGGCTTCGCGCTGGTGCTGGTGATGACGTTTCGCCCCGGTGGGCTATTTCCCTCGGCGGTGCGACGGCGCGTGGCGAATAAACCTGGGGCGGGCGAGGCGAGTGCCAAGGAGAGTGCGTGAGTACCCTGCTTGAATGTCGCGATCTGGAGAAAAGCTTTGGTGGCGTTCAGGCGCTGGCAAAGGTCGGTTTCGTGATCGGCGAGGGAGAAATCTACGGCTTGATCGGCCCCAATGGCGCGGGCAAAACCACCTTATTCAATTTGCTCACTGGTATCTACGCCCCCGATGCAGGGTCAATCTTGTTCCAAGGGGAACAACTCTCGGGACTGAAATCGCATGAGATTGTAAAAAAAGGCATTGCAAGAACCTTCCAGAATATCCGTCTCTTCGCGCAGCTCTCGGCGCTGGAGAACGTAATGATCGGCCGGCACACGCGAACCCGCGCAGGTGTCATCGGCGCGATTCTCAGAGATGCCGGTACGCGACGCGAAGAAGCCGATATCGAAGAACGCGCGCATGCCTTGCTGCAATTTGTCGGCCTTAGCGAGCGCGCCAACCATGCCGCCGGCAACCTGCCTTACGGCGATCAACGCCGGCTGGAAATCGCACGCGCTCTGGCCACCGAGCCGCGCCTCTTGGCACTGGATGAGCCCGCCGCCGGCATGAACGCCTCAGAAACGCAAAGCCTGCGATTGTTGTTATCCAACATTCGCGCGCGCGGCATCACGCTGTTGCTGATTGAGCACGACATGCGCCTGGTGATGGGCGTTTGTGATCGCATCCTGGTGCTCGACCACGGCGAAAAAATCGCCGAAGGTGCCCCCGCTGAAATACAAGGCGATGCGCGCGTCATCGAAGCCTATCTTGGCGCCCCCGCATGAATATGCTCGAAGTCAAAGGTTTGCAAGTTCGCTATGGCGGCATACGCGCCGTCAAAGGCATCAACCTGACCGTTGAAGAAGGCGAACTGGTGTGCCTAATCGGCGCCAACGGCGCGGGTAAATCAAGCACCCTGCGCGCACTCTCCGGGCTTGCCGCGAGCGCCTCAGGCGAAGTGAACTACCAAGGCCGCGACATCGCCAAACTCCCCGCCTTCGAGCGCGCGCGGTTCGGCCTATCGTTGGTGCCCGAAGGCCGCGGCGTATTCCCGCAACTGTCGGTTGACGAAAACCTGCGCATGGGCGCCTACATTCGCGATGATCGCGACATCGACGCGGATCGCGAAAAAGTCTTCGCCTTATTCCAGCGATTAAAAGAACGCCGCAGCCAAACCGGCGGCACCCTCTCCGGCGGGGAACAACAAATGCTGGCCCTCGCCCGCGCGCTCATGAGCCGGCCAAAACTCCTGATGCTCGATGAACCCAGCATGGGCTTGGCGCCTTTGGTGGTGCGAAAAATCTTCGAAGTCATTCGCGACATCAACCGCGAAGGGGTCACCGTACTGCTGGTTGAACAAAACGCCAAAGCCGCTCTGGAACTGGCGAACCGCGCTTATGTGATGGAAAGTGGATTGATCACGTTGGAGGGAGACGCGCGCTCGCTGCTGAACGATCCGAAAGTTCGCGAGGCCTATCTTGGGGAAAATGTTGCGACTTGAGCGAAATTAAAAATAGGCGCCCAAAATTTTGTAAAGCGCTGAATCGAGCTACCACTTATTGATAGGCATCTCAGTAGTGATAGCGGAGCTGAGCAAGCAAAAGCGAACCGCGTTCTATTTTGTAAACCGTTCGGTGCTCATCGTTAATGCGCCGCGACCAATATCCAGATAGCGCGTGTTTGAGGGGCTCAGGCTTCCCAACTCCTGCAAACGGTTCGCGCTTCACTTCGGCAATCAGTTTGTTAATTTTCTCGACAATCTTCCTGTCTTGCTTTTGCCAATATAGATAGTCTTCCCATGCCTCGTCAGCGAAGATCAGCTTCACTTGGTCAGCTTTCGCTCGACCCCCTTGCCTGCGCTCAGTTGCGCCGTAGCAGAAAGCAGCCGCTTGGCATTTGCGGGGTTGCGCAACAAATAGGCGGTTTCTTCAAGCGACTGGTAGTCCTCCAACGACAACATTACAACCGCCTGCTCACCGTTGCGCGTAATGATCATTGCCTCGTGGTCCTCGCAAACGCGATCCATGGTGCGAGCAAGGTTTGCGCGAGCGAAAGAGTAGGTAATGGCATCCATGGCAATTCTCCAAATATGTACAGTTAATTGTACAAGTCCAGGACTAACGTGTCCACCTAGGACAGAGACGTTCAACTCCTTATTCCAGCGTTGAAGCTGCTCCTAGCCAACGCATTCGTGCATCGCGACTACGCTATTGGTGGCGGGTCGGTGAATGTCGCTATCTACGACAACCGCATGGAGATCATCTCGATTGGCGATCTGCATTTCGGCCTAAACTCAGAAAACGCTCCAGAAACGACGGTGAAACGACGGGGAAAACTCTAGCAGCGATTCTTCGAGCGCCTAGTTTGCCTTCGCCCCCGAAATCCTCACAATTTCACCCCACTTTTCAAACTCGCGACGCATAAACGCGCCGAATTGCTCGGGCGCGTCGCCCCCGGCGGCAGGTTCGTTGCCGCCGGCTTGTATGACTTTGCGCATGGTGGGGTCGGTGAGCGCTTTTAAGGTTTCGGCATGGAGACGGGCAGTGATCTCCCCCGGCGTTTTTGCGGGCGCCGCGAGGCCGCTCCAATTCTCTTGGGCGAGGAGTTCGTTTTTGAATACTTCCACCAAGGTTGGTGCGTTGGGCACGCTGCGCATGCGCGTGGCGCTGGTGACACCAAGGACGCGGAATTTGCCGCCAGCCACCTGTGGCATGGCCAGCGTGGTTGCCACGAATGAGAAGTCGATGTCGCCACGCAATAGCGGCGGCATTTCGTCGCCGGGAGCTTTGTATGGGACGTGAAACGCTTGCACGCCGGCGATCGCCAGGAACGACGCCATATTGAGGTGTCCAAATCCGCCGATTTGTCCGCCGTAGCTCAACTTTCCCGGCGCGGCCTTGGCGCCGGCGATGAGGTCTTGCATTGTCTTGAACGTCGAGTCGGGGCGCACCAGTAACATCCCGCCGCTGCCCTCGTAGATTTTTGCGATGGCGGCGAATTCGCCGATCGGGTCAAAGGGCAGACTCGGTTGAAGTTGTTTGGCGATCTGCATGACCGGTGAATAAAGGAGCAAGGTGTAGCCATCGGGCGCGGCGCTGGCAACGGCTTGAACCGGGGGTACGAAGCTTCCGCCGGTGCGGTTGTCCACCACCACTGACTGGCCCATCTGCTCGGAGAACCGCGCCGCCAGGACGCGCACATAGGCATCGTTCCCGGCCGGCAGTGCGGTGACCAGGCGTATCGGCCGTTGCGGAAAGGACGATTGGGCATTGCTGTGACTAGGCAGCCACAGCACCATGGCCGTCAGCGCGAGACAAACAATTTTTGCCGGATGATGTTGCATGCGACTCTCCTCCAAAACGCAGCTTTATATCTGAATGCGCGAACCGCAACGTTGAGACGATGCGAAAAATATCGTCTATTCCGCCTTGATACTGCCTCGCTCTACTAACTCCTTGTAACGCGCCGACTCCGTCTTCAGGAACGCTGTGGTGTCCGCAGGCGTCATGGGCATGGGCGAATGACCCAGATCGGAGAAGCGTTTTTTCGTTTCCGGTTCAAGAAGAATGACACGCAGATCCTGCGCCATGCGGTCGATGATGGCGCGCGCGGTGCCGCGCGGTGCCGACAGCGCCCACCAGTTGGTTCCTACCAATTGGGGAAAGCCCGCTTCTACCGTGGTCGGCACATCGGGAAGCTCGGCCATGCGTTGTCGCGCCATCACCGCAAGGACTTTCACCTTGCCTGCTCTAATTTGCGACACGGCGCCGGTCAACGCCGGAAAGGCAACTTGAAGATCGTTCACCATCAGCGCCTGCACCATTGGCGCGACGCCTTTATAGGGGACGAACACCATCGCATTGCCCGCGAGTTGCGATAGGGCAACGCCGGTGAGATGGGTGACTGATCCCGCGTTGGGTGCACCGAAGTTGAACTTACCGGGGTTGGCGCGGATGTACTCCACCAATTCGGCCAGATTGCGCGAAGGCACTGCCGGGCTCACCACCGCCAGTAGCGGCGCGTCGGCGAACATCGACATGGCATCGAGCGCGACGGCCGGATCGAAACCTAAATTCTTGTTGATATGCGGGGTCACCACGTAAAGTCCGGTGCCGGCAAGCAACAAGGTGTAGCCATCGGGCGCGGCGCGCGTCACCGCACCGCCGCCGATGGCGCCATCCCCACCGGGCCGGGCGTCGACGATGAAGCGTTGCCCGAGTCTCGCCTCCAATCCAGCGGAGACGGCGCGAAACAATGCTTCGGGCACGCTGCCCGGCGTGTAGGGCATGATGATGCGGATCGGTTTGTCGGGCCAAGTCTGCGCGATGGCAAACTGCGCGCTGAAAATGCATATGGTGAGACCGAATATTGATGCAATCAATCTGATTGTTCGAGTCATAGCAGAGTCCAGTTATTTCAAGCGGCTTTATCTGCCGCAGTGGTAAACGAATCGCAGTAAAACTCTTCCTCAGGCAGATGGCATACCGTGGTGAAGTCTTTCTTCGCCGCGTCCACCATCACCGGCACGCCACAGGCATACACCTGATGGCCTGAGAGGTCGGGGAAATCCTGCATCACGGCACGGTGAACGAAGCCTGAGCGCCCGCTCCAGTTATCCTCGGGCAGGCCGTCAGAGATTACTGGCACGTATTTGAAATTGGCGTGATCCGCGGCCCATTTCTCGGGCAGGTCGTTCATGTACAAATCCTTGGGGCGGCGTCCGCCCCAATAGAGCACCATGGGTCGGGTGTTGCCGGCGCGAAACGCGGTTTCGATGATCGATTTGATTGGCGCGAAGCCGGTGCCGCTGGCGACGAACACAATGGGCTTGGTGGATTCTTCCTGTAACGCAAAGGTGCCCAAGGGGGCCTCGAAGCGCAGAATTTCACGCTCTTTCATCTTGAGAAATACGTGATCGGTGAAACTGCCGCCGGGCACATGGCGGACGTGCAGTTGTACGAATTCGTCGTCATGCGGCGCATTGCCCATGGAAAAGCTGCGTCGTGTGCCATCGCGCAGCATGATGTCCAGGTACTGTCCGGCGATGAATTGAAAACGTTCCGTGGCAGGCAGTTTTAAATAAAGAATCATCACGTCGTCGGTGAGGCGCTCCATTTTTTGCAGGCGCGAGGGCAGGATGCGCACTTGAATGTCGCCGGCGGCACGCACGCTGCGCGCTTCGATGACCACATCGCTTTTGGCCTTGGCTTGGCAAAAAAGCGCGTGGCCGGCGGCGCGCTCCTCATCGGACAAGGCTTTCTGCGAATAAGTGCCGTAGTCGATGCTGCCTTCGATCAACTTGCCCTTGCAACTGCCGCAGGCACCGTCGCGGCAACCATAGGGGATAACCAGGCCCGCAGCGAGCGCGGCTTGCAGGATGGATTCGTCATCTTCGATTTTGAATTGGTGTTTGGTGTTGCGAATGGTGACTTGGTGGGCCATGGTTGCGCGGTAAAATCCGGTGATGAAACGATTGCTGATTGCAGGATGCGGCGACGTCGCCACGCGTGCCCTGCCGCTGTTGGCTAAAACCTATCGACTCTGCGCCTTGGCGCGATCCACTTCGGAGGTGGCGCGGTTGCGGGGCTTGGGCGTTGAGGCTTCGCTCGCTGATCTCGATTATCCGAAATCCTTGAGCGCGGTGGATTTTAACGCGGACTGCGTGCTGCATAGCGTGCCGCCGCCTGGGGCGGGTGTCGGCGATGTTCGTACCCGGCATTTGATCGAAGCGTTGCTGCGTGCGGCGGACGCTGCCGGGGCCACTGCCAGAGACGATAGTGGTGCCCAACCCAAGCGGCGCATCGTCTACCTGAGCACCAGTGGTGTCTATGGCGATTGCAAAGGCGAGTGGGTGGATGAAACACGCGCGGTCAATCCGATGACGCCACGTGCCGCGCGCCGCGTGGATGCGGAGCGGCAGTTGCAGTACTTCACACAAGAATCCGGGTTGAGTCTTGTGATTCTGCGCGTACCGGGTATCTACGCGGCGGATCGCCTGCCCTTGGAGCGATTGCGTGGCGGCACACCAGTGCTGCGTGCGAAAGATGATGTCTACAGCAACCACATTCATGCCGAGGATCTTGCTTCCATTATCGCGATCGCATGTCAAGCGGAGAACACCGAGGGTATTTTCAACACGAGCGACGATACCGAAATGAAAATGGGGGATTACTTCGATTTGGTGGCCGATCGCCATGGGCTATCCCGTCCGCCACGTATCTCGCGAGCCGATGCGGCGCGCGAGGTTTCGCCTGAATTGTTGTCGTTTTGGAATGAATCGCGACGCCTGGTAAATGCTCGGATGAAGACCCGGCTAGGCGTGACGTTGCGTTATCCGACTGTAAGCGAAGGCGTTCCCACTTTGGTGGAGGTGCGGTGAATAACGATGTACTACTGGTGATAACCAACCTTCCTTCAGCCGAGGCGGCGGAAAAGCTCGCCATCAATCTCGTCGAAGGGCGCCTGGCAGCGTGTGTCAATCGGCTCGCGCCCTGCCGCTCGGTGTACCGTTGGGAGGGTAAGCTTTCCCAGGATGAGGAACATCCCTTGTTGATCAAAACCACGCGCGAGCGTTATGCGGCGTTGGAGGCGGCGATTCATGCTGGGCATCCCTATGAACTTCCGGAGATTATCGCGGTCCCAATTACAGCAGGGTTGCCGGAGTATTTGAATTGGGTGGTAGGGGAAACCCGTGCTGAAACCCAGCCCGACTCCCGTTGAATTCACCACGCAAGTTTACATATCGATAACGGCCCAATGAAACGATTGATTCGCCTCCTACTGCTCCTTTGCCTTGTTCCTGCGGGCATCTGCCACGCGGCGGGCACCGACGACCTGTTGGAGCCCGACAAGGCGTTTCGCTTCGCGGCGCGTTCGATCGATGCGAACACCATCGAGGTCTCTTATCGCATTGAGAAGGGCTACTACCTTTATCGCGAACGCTTCAAGTTCAGCACCGAACCGGGTTTGGTGAAACTAGGCGCAGCCGAATTTCCCAAAGGCGAGGTTCACAACGATCAATTTTTCGGCAAAACTGAAACCTACCGTCGCGAGCTGCGCTTTCGTCTGCCCGTGGAGGACGCCGCAGGGCTAAGCAAATTTAAACTAAAAGTGGTATCGCAAGGTTGCGCTGATGTAGGTGTGTGCTACGTTCCACACGAGCAAAGTTCTGAAATTAAGCTCGCAGCCTTGTCCATCGACATGGCCAAGGGCGGGGGCGATGTCGATCCTTTGTCCAGGCTGGGCATTGATTCGCGCCGGCAGGGAGATTCGTCGCGCGAGGGGCGGGATGCGAGTTTCCCCAATAGTGATCGCGCAGGGTCCTTGGGTGGCGATGAAAGCAGCTTCGTGCAGGTGCTGGAATCGGGCCGTGTTTGGGCGGCGCTGGGTTTTTTCTTTTTAGCTGGCATCGCCCTCGCGTTCACGCCCTGCGTTCTGCCGATGGTGCCGATTCTGTCGGGCATCATCGTTGGCGAAGGTGGTCGCGCGACGCGCAAACGTGCGGTGCTGTTGTCACTTTGTTATGTGCTGGGCATGGCGGTGACCTACACCGCGATTGGCATTGCCGCCGCGCTCTCTGGTCAACTGCTCGCGGCGACCTTGCAAAACGCCTGGGTGTTGTGGACCTTCGCCTTGGTTTTCGTATTGCTTGCGCTGTCAATGTTCGGTTTTTACGAACTCAATCTCCCCTCGGGCATTCACGCGCGAATTGCCACGGCGAGCCATAAACTACCCGGTGGCCACTACGGCGGCGTGGCCATCATGGGCATGTTGTCGGCGGCGATTGTGAGTCCCTGTGTGGCCGCCCCTTTGGCGGGCGCGTTGCTCTACATCAGCCAGACGCGCGATGTGTGGTTGGGCGGCTCGGCGTTGATGGCAATGGCCTTAGGGATGGGCGTGCCCTTGATGGTGGTGGGTGTCTCGGAAGGCGCCTTGTTACCCAAGTCGGGGCCATGGATGAAAACCGTGAAGCAGATTTTTGGCACGTTGCTTTTGGGCGTGGCGGTGTGGATCGTGTCGCCGGTGATTCCGGTGGCGGCGCAGATGCTGGCCTGGGGCGCGTTGCTCATCATCTCTGCCATGTATTTGCGCGCCATCGACCCCTTGCCTGCCAACGTGAATGGCTGGGCACGGCTGTGGAAAGGTGTGGGCTTGATTGCGCTCTTGGCGGGGGCGGCGATGGTGGTGGGGGCGTTGGCGGGAAGCCGCGATCCTTTGCGTCCGCTCTCGGGCTTGTCGGCAGATGCCGGCAGTGCGGCCGGGGGAATAAGCTTTGAGCGCATTAAATCCCTGGCGGAGCTAGATACGCGGCTCGCCGCGCCGGGTCGCCCGGTGATGCTGGACTTCTATGCCGACTGGTGCGTGAGCTGCAAGGAGATGGAGCGCTTCACCTTTAGCGACGCGCGCGTGCGCGAGCGGCTAGCCACGATTACGCTTTTGCAAGTGGATGTGACGGCGAATACGCAAGAGGACAAGGCGCTATTGCAACGGTTTCGTTTGTTCGGCCCGCCGGGGATTATTTTTTTCGATAGCGTCGGGCGCGAAATCGCGGACCTGCGTGTTATTGGTTACCAAGATGCCGAGCGCTTCGCGCGGGTACTCGATCACCTCGATAGGGGACGACTCGGTGCCGATCCCGCCGCCAAAGTGAAGGGATCCATCTGATCCTCAGTCGCGATCGCGATTTCTCGACACCGACAAGGCGAGGATGTAAATCAACGCCGCGAACGGCCAAGCTGCAGACAACACCCGCGTAAATCCGTTGAAGTTAAGAAAGTGACCTTGGTTCCATATCGACAGTGCCGCGAGGAAATACGGGTTCACCGGTGCGTAATTCACTAAGGCGGTGGCCGTCATCAGCGCTACGCCGCACAGCACCACCAACGCCCCGCGAGAAAACATCACCATCACCATCACCAGCAATACGCCGCCTACTAGACCAAGCGATGCGCCGGGTGTTAGCCAGTCGAAGAAGCGTTGCGAACTGAAAAGCAGGCCATAAGAAATGCTGCGCACGCATAGCGCCGCCACGAGTAACGCCAGAAACAATCCGCGCACCGGCTGATTGCGTTCGATCAGCAAAGCCAGAAGCAATCCCACTGCGACGGTATTGGCGCCGACTATCAACGCCTCGAAACGAATGAACAGTTCAGTTGGGTGCAGCTCAGCGCCGGGCTCGGAAAACACCGCGCGCAGATCGCCATTGCCGAATAACGATGTTCCCGGATAAAGGAGCGATACCAGCCACAGGCCAAGCAACATCATGCCGAAATCGATACGTGCCCCATCGCGAAACAACCGGTAACACACCGCCTGTAGGCCGTTGTCGCGCAGCAATCGATTGGCCAACCCGCTGCCGGCTACAGCGCCAATTAGCCCACCCAACGAATTGGCCAGAAGATCGAGATTGGAGGGTATTCGGCTGGGCAAATAATGTTGCAACGCCTCCAAACTGAACGACATTGCAACTGTGGCGAGCATTGCGATGACCAACGCATGCAAACCACGCCATCGTGGATGCAAGGCAAGTATCAGCAATAGTCCCATGGGGAAATACGCCGCGATATTGGCGATGATGTCGATGCTATCGATGTATCGCGGCATTGGCGCGACCAGGAATGCGAACAACGATATACCGGGTTCGCGCCATCCTGCGAAAGGATTCAAGCTCGCGTAAGCGATTAGCAGTGCATAGGCAACAAGAAGATAACGGGCAAGCGGTGAGGGGCGATCGGCGTAGGCCATCAGCGCAGCAGGACGAGGGCAATCTGCCAGGCAAGCAGCGCGGCAAGCAAACCCACCGCCACGGCAAGCAGCGAATTGCGGCGGCGTTCCTCCGCATATAAGCCGCGCAGCATCAAATCGAAATCGTCCATGCGATCTGCGGCAAGCAACTTGTGCAAAAGGCGCGGCAGTTGTGGCATCAGCGTCGCCCAGCGCGGCGCCTCGGCTTTTAGTGAATGAACCAGGCCGCGCCAACCGATCTGCTCGCTCATCCAGCGCTCAAGATAGGGTTTCGCCGTCTTCCACAAATCCAGATCTGGATCCAGATCACGCCCCAGACCCTCAATATTCAATAAGGTCTTTTGTAGCATCACCAATTGCGGTTGAATTTCCACGCCGAAACGGCGCGACGTCTGAAACAACCGCAACAGCACATGGCCAAACTGAATTTCCTTTAATGGCCTATCGAAAATCGGTTCGCACACCGCGCGAATGGCGGATTCCAATTCATCAATCCGCGTGGCTGCGGGCACCCAGCCGGCTTCCAAATGCGCCTCAGCCACTCGCTTGTAGTCGCGCCGAAAAAAGGCGAGGAAATTGGTCGCCAAATAATTTTTATCGACGTCGGTAAGCGTACCCATGATGCCGAAATCAAGCGCTATATATTGGCCGGTGTCGGAGACCAAAATATTGCCCGGATGCATGTCGGCGTGAAAATATCCATCGCGAAATACCTGCGCGAAAAATATCTCCACGCCGGCGCGCGCAAGCGTGGGTATATCGACGCCCTGTTCGCGCAGTTTCTCTACTTGCGATATCGGTGTGCCAAACATGCGCTGCATGGTCATCACCGAAGGCGAGCAGAAGTCCCAATATATTTCGGGAATGGCGATGGCGGGGTTGCCGGCGAAATTGCGCCGCAACTGATTGGCATTGGCGGCCTCGCGCATCAGATCGAGTTCATCGTGAAGATGCCTGGCGAATTCGGCCACCACCGCGCGTGGTCGCAGGCGTTTGCCATCGGCGAATACCCGTTCGATTAGCCACGCGGCGCTATCCATAAGGCCCAGATCGCGGCGAATCACCGGCAGCATGCCGGGCCGAAGGATTTTGACGGCAGCTTCGGTGCCATTGGGCAGAATCGCGAAATGCACTTGCGCGATGGAGGCGCTGGCCACCGGTTGAGCGTCGAAACTGGAATAAATTTCGGTGATGGGCCGGCCAAAAGACCGCTCGATCTCGGCGCGCGCCAGGGCGTTGGGAAACGGCGGGACTTGATCCTGTAATTTGGCCAGTTCGTCGGCGATATCGGTCGGCAATAGATCGCGGCGCGTGGAAAGCACTTGGCCAAACTTGACGAAAATCGGCCCTAAGGTTTCCAGCGCCAGACGCAAGCGCTGCGCGCGTGGCGCCGAAAGATCGCGGTAGGGAAGCAGCCTCGCCACCAGCAATGCCAGACGCCCACCGCGCTCCGCGGCGGCATCGCCAAAAAAAGCGTATTCGTCAAGACCGAAGCGCAGGGCGACGCGAATGATTTTTAACAGACGAAGCAAGCGGCCCATGGGAAGGTTTATTCGATGGTTTGGCGCAAGGCCAGGAGCCGCGCTTCGATACGCGCTAGATTCAATTCGAGGTCCCGCACTTCATTCGCGAATCGCTCGAATTCGGCGCGCCGCGCGAGCATGGGTTTTTCTTCGGTCCAATACTCGGCGAAGTTTGTGGCCATGCGCGAAAACGCATCGCGCTGCCAGGCGAATAAGGCGCGCCCAATCCCGGCCATGCGATGCGCGGCGATGTCGCCCACGACGCGCGAAAGATCTTCTTCCACATCCCACTGCAAACGCGCAAACAATGCCTGAACGCTTGAGGCCAGCGCGGCATTGCCCGAAAGCTCCACGTGTTTCAAGGTGTCAGGATGATGTGTCAAGAGCATGGGTAATGCTGCGATTTTCATGGAGATGGTGAGGTCTGGTGCCGTTTGGGTGGGCTCGGCCTGCAACAATCCCGAATCCAATATCGCAAAATCGCTGGCGTCGAATATTGGCGGCATCTGCACGCGGATGCGCCCGCCTGCGTGGGTGGCCAGCCGCTCGCTTGCCCATGACTGCTGGATCAACAAGTGATTAACGAAGGAAGAAAAGGCTTTTGCGATCATCTTGCCATCTAGCATAGTCAAAATAACACAGCGGCGAAATAGTAAGACGGAGAAATAAAAAACCGCGCAACCAGGCTGCCGAATCACCGCAGCAAATAACAAAGCCGCCCGGAGGCGGCTTTGTTCGGGACGATCGCGAGTGTCAGGATACTTGCTGAATCCCGGCCAATTGCCAGCCGGTATCGCCTGAGACCGGTTTTTGCAGATGCCAGATTTCCTGAAAAGCTTGTGCAACGGCATTGCTGCCATCGCGCGAACTGCCGCAGAAACTCAGGCTGGCGAAATGCTGCTCGCCTTCAGTGACCACCTCGATCAAGGTGGCGTCCAAGCTATCGATTTGCGTGTGTTGGGCAACACCGTTACGCGCCGCCAAATCGGCTTTTAGGGACTCGTACATTTGATCGTTGCAAACAT
>JBJXEY010000123.1:0-10045 GCA_046153355.1 Burkholderiales bacterium | reverse complement strand
TCTCCAATAACATGAAAATCGCCGCGAGAATCACGATCCAAGGCCATATTTGAACTGATATACGGTACGGCTTTCTATCCTTTTGAAATACTTCCTTGGGATTTTCGATTGCCGCACCACCAGTCAGGCCGGTCAATTCCTTTAACGCCGTCTCATTAACACCAAGTTCCCTGAGTTCCTCGGCGTATGGCACCACCAAGCCTGACAATTGCGAGCCCAATTCACTGTTATCCAGGCGTTGCGCCATGCCAACCAGATAGACACCTTCCTGTGTAGCCGGAAAGCGACCGCGGTAACGGCCAGGAGCAATTTGTTCCAAATCGATCACCGTTCTATCTCTATTCGGAGATACCACGCCGACTTGTGTATCCAATAGATTGATAAATGCCCCTTTGCTGTCGATTGCCTCGATAGTGACCTCACCAAACCCATCGCGGCGGCCAACGCTTGCGGAAAAATTTTCGTTCGAGCCGCTGCGCAAAGTCCACCTGGCTAATTGCGACCAGAACTTATTGAAATCGCGCCAATTCAACCACTGTTGCGCCCAGCGCGGATTGGTATCCGAGGTAAACGCCGCCGCGCGACCCAACCCATAACGCCAGGTGGCCAGAATCGGATCCTCCCAATGACTAAGCAGCACTTGCTCCGCGCCCGCTTTAGCGGTGGTGGCTACGTATCCGTTTAACTGCGGAACGTTTTTCCAATCGATCTCTTGCGCCGTTTCGTGCGACGGATCGGTCAATATAGGTTTAAACGGCTGTTCGACAACCGTCGAATTTGACGCCAACTGCGTCTCCACCGCGAAGATCCTAGGCAGGGACTGTGAATCCTCGGTACGATAAAAACGCCCCTTGCCCCATTGGGAAATGTTCAGCAACAACCGTTCGTCGGAGTACTTACCCACTGCGACAGATGACACGGTGATTTGATCGCGCGCCATGCGTTCCACCAGATCCTGAAATTGATCCCGGCGCATTTGACCATCGGTCAGAAAAATCACGTGTTTGAGCAGGGCCGGGCGTCCCATTAACGCGGCATGTGCTTCGCGTAGCGCGGGAAAGCCCTCCGTCCCGCCGCCCGAAACGATCGAGGCGATGGCGTTATGCAACTGATCTTTGTTTTTCGCCTGACGCAGGGTCATTTCCCATTTCCATTCGTGATCCCAGCTCATGATGCCCACTTCGCTGTTTTCATCAATCAGATCGATCACCAGATGCGCGGCTTCCTTGGCCAAATCGAGATAAGTCACCTTTCCAGTCGCGATGGTGGTCATCGAATCAGAACGATCGATGGACAGGACAATCGATAGATTGGGTACGTCCACCCGCTGTTTGACCTCCATCGTCACTGGCAGTGCTTCTTCAATGGGCGTTTGGTAATAACCTCCAAGTCCAAAGCTTTGATCCCCACCCACCATGATTAAACCGCCACCGTGGTCGCGCACGTAATCGCGAATATTGACCATTTGATTGCGATTTAAATTGATCGCGGAAACATTCGACAAAATGATGCCGTCGTATTTCTTTAACGACGCGATATCGTTGGGTATGCGTGATGGGTCGACCAGGGTTACTTCCAACTGCTGCGCGCGTAATGCCGAGGCCAGCGATTGCGCGTGGTTTCGGTCACGATCAGCGATTAATATTTGCGGCCGCCCGCGCACCAGAACCGTTCCCACGGCGCGATTATTTTCCTCGATAGTGTCGCCATCCACATCGATCGCCGCTTGATAGACATGAATCCCATCTCGGTCCAAGCTTTGCCGGTAGCTAAATACATTTTTTCCGGCTGTGAGCCTGACCTGCTGCGATCCGACAAATTGGCCATTGCGAAATAGCGAAACACGCGCAGGCGTTTCTTTATAACTCCATGCAACCAGCTTGGCGAAGAAGGGCTCGCCAAATTTCACCTCCCGAGGCACCAATAAGGATTCCGCCACCACTTCCTGAGCGAGTGTCAACGGTGCGGTGATGTAGTGAATCTCGGTTCCCGCGCTGCGTGCCGCTTGCGCGCCGTCCAAGGCATTGCCGCTGGTTTGCCTTCCATCGCTCAATAGAACAATCCGATTGGATTGTTCCGCCGGCAACATGGCCAGGCCCAACTGCAGCGCTTGAAAGATATTGGTGCCGCGTCCGTTAATGTTTTTTTGTGGCGCCTCGACCTCGGTATGCGCGCCAACTGGGCGCTCTACCGCTGCGTTCGCCCCAAATACCACAATGCCGTGTTGGTCCTCCGGGTTGGCTTCGCGTACTGCTTGCTGGACAAATTGAAGCGTTCGCGATTTGGCGCTGGCGTTAATGCTGTCGGAGTGATCCAGAAGAAAAATCACGTTCATGCGGTCCACCCATTGCGGAAAACTGGGACCGAAAAACACCACGCATAACATCGCCATCGTCGCCGTGCGCACGCTGAGCACTAGGCGATCATTCGGGTCGCTGGGCCATATGATGCGCCCGCCGGATTGTCGTCGTACATATAAAAGACCCTCGACCGCCAATACCAACAGCGCCAACACCACGAGAACCTTCCAATATTCCTCGTCCACGGGTGCCAAATTACTTAATGAAGCTGTGCTGCCCGCAGGCAAAGGGCGCGGCGCAATGTCGGACTCTTCGCTATCCATGAGATTGGCGGCCACCAGCATTTCGGCTTTTCCCGCCTGCAGCGAATAAATGCCAACCTCATCAGTATCGGTAAAACTAACCGCGCCGTTGGCAACTTTCTGGGAGACTGTTTTTCCTGACGGCGTTGTGATGGTCACGCTTTCCACGCCGACTGGCACTGGGGCGAGCAGTGGTTGACCGGCCGCGATCTGGCCCATCTGTTGATCGATGCCGCCTTGGTGCAACCAACGAATGCCATTGCCGATAAGTAGCGGAAACGCCACACGTAAGGGAAGATCCGCCTTAAACAAATCGAAGCCAATCAAAATAGCCTTGCGGTGCGCTTCTTCGATGGAATACACCAAGGGGCCACCCAACGCCGCTTCGACCAAAGGGCGGCCTGGCGTCAAAGGTCGGATTCGCATCGCCGATTCGATTGCGATTTTGGAAAAATCGACGTGACGCATGATTGGATGCGAGCGATCCCAGTCGCTCACCTGTGGCTTCTCCATGGTGCCCAAGATATCGATGGGGACATCTGGGGGCACGGTATTGACGAAAATGAATCGTCCCGCGCCAACCTTGGCAGGTGTCACTGAATCCAAAATCACCACATCAGCATTGCCCATGCCTCCTGGATATTGGCTAGGGCGTTTCACGTCCAAGGCAATTTCCGGATCGGCACGCAATACTTTTTCCAGAAACAGATTGCCTTCGCTAACCAGGGTAACCAGCATCTTGTTCGGTGGCGGCACAATGGCGTAGGCTACGTTGTCCGCATCGAGATCATCAGTGACGCGTAGCCGTGCGGTTACACGCGCGGCACCATTATTACGAAACGGCAGAATCAAGGTGCGATGCAGGTGTGGGCCGAGCTTGAGTTCCCGCTCGGCGATGGTGCGGTCCTCGACCTTGACGGAAAATGCCACAGTTCTAGCCTGCGCCGAGTAATTGGCCACCGACAGGAGCGCCTCGTAGCCACCTGCCCCTTGGTAGGTTTTTCTGACCGCAAGATGCGTGATGCCTGCGTTGTTGTCGCTTCTTCCCACGCCAATCCAGTGAACGCGCGTATCGGTTTCCTTGGGCGGTTCGGCAAAAGCGCCGTCGGTGAATATGTGAATTTCGGCGTGCTTGTCATCGCCAATCAAGGCACGTGCCGTGCGCAAGGCATCCTCGATTTTATTGGGCAAATCGCGTGCGTTGGCATTGTCGATTGCATCGAGCGCGCGGCTTCGATCGCCGCTCATGGGCGCGGTCACGCGTGGCTGAATGCCTGCTTCGATCACCATTACCTTGGTGCCCGCAACCAGTTCATCTACAAGTGCATGGGCGCGCGCTTTGGCGGCATCGAAACGCGATGGCGATACATCGCGCGCCTTCATCGAGGCCGAGGTATCCAACACCACCACCACTTTGCGTTCGCTCTCGCCCATCACCGTGACCGAAGGGCGGGCGAGGGCCAGCGCCAACAACAACAAGCACAGCAACTGCAGTAAGAGCAATGGGTCACGCTGCATGCGCTGAAAGAAAGAGGAGGAACCTTGAAATTTTGGCGCTGCACGCCAAAGAAGCAGGCTCGACACCTTTTGCTCGCGGCGGCGCACGCGAATGAAATACAAAAGAATCAATGGCACCGTCAGTGCCAAAAGCCACAGTGCCGCCGGTGCCAATAGGCTCATGACAATAGCTTCCCGCGCAATGGTCCGAGAACCAATTTCTCGACCGTGTCGGCGCTGCTGACGCGCGAATATCCAATCGCATGTTCGGCGCAGAAGCGTTCTGCTTGCGCAACGAATTGCTGCAATCTTTCGGCGTAGGCACGACGCGTCTCCGCATCCATGCGCAACACCAGCATCTCCCCAGACTCTTGATCCACCAAACGCAGATCGCCTTGGATCGAGGGATTCAATTCCTCTTCGCTCAAAACATGAATCACATGGACTTCGAAGCCATGTTCTAGTAGTGCTTGCAGGCCCGATTCGTACCCCGCCGGATCGAGCAGATCCGATACCAGCACCGCCAGGCCGGCACCTTTGGCGTGTTGCGCATAGGCGGTAAGCGACTGGTTAAGGCTGGTATTACCCCGGCCTTGCAGCGAAGAGAGCATCTCGAATAACGGCGGAATTCGGCTGCGGCCGCGTGTCGGCGGTAGTGTTTCCCCCACCGAACCACGCAACACGCCCAGACCCACACGTTCCTGATTGGCAAGGCCAATAAAACCCAAAGCCGCGGCGAGGCGCGCGGCCCAGCGCAGTTTCTGCGGCGTGCCACTATCCATGGAGGCCGAGGCATCGAGTAGAAGATGCAGGCAAAGATCTTCATCGTCGACGAATAATTTGACATGCATGCGATCGGTGCGTCCGTAAATGGCCCAATCCACATAACGCATATCGTCGCCGCTGCCATACGCGCGGTAATCGGCGAATTCAACGCTATGACCGGTGCGCCGGCTGCGCCGTTGCCCAGCGCCCCAGCCCTGTACCGGGCGGCGCGCCTTGAGCGAGAGGCGTTCCAATTGCGCCAAAAAATCGTTATCGAGCAAAGCTGCGCGTGGGTCTGCCATGGGAATTGCTACTGCTGCAACGACTTAAAGTAGTCGCGTATTTGATCGTGATAATCGCGTGGCACCTGCTCGCGGGTAATCGCGTCTTCCATGGCGCGGCGGTATTGAATCATGTCGCCCATCACCTGCAACTGCATGGCCATGCTCTGCGGCCGGTTGGTTTGGCCGGTTTCCACCGCCGGCATACGTCCGCGCCGTTGACCTTCTATGCCGGCATCGTAAGGGGTGGAGCGCAGCCGGGCGCTGGCCTTGCCGCTGGATGGGGTGCTTTTTTGCGCGCCCGAGGCATAACCCATGCGGTCCATGTCGTTTGACTGCGAACCGCGGCTACCACGGCTCTCATCAGCCTCATCCTGATTGCGCTCGCGGTTGCCCGCGATGCGACGACTATTGCGCTCGCGGTCTTCTTGCGCGCGAAGTTTTGACAGAGCCGTTTGCATGGAATTCATCGCCTCTTCGGTTTGCCCTTCCTCCAACGCTTGCAAACCCTCGTTGACATCATCGCTGAAGTCACCGCCTTTTTTACCCATGCGTTGCATTTCGCGCAACACCTGCTCTAGGCGTTTCTGCGAGATCTGACCGCCTTTTCCCGCGGAAAGCTCCTGGGTTTTTTGCATCATCATGCGGTACTTGGAACTGGCGAAATCGGATTGCAAATCGGGCAGCCGGTCGGTTCGTTCCAGCAACTTTAATCGATCATCGCCTTTTTGCACGAAGCTTGCGAAATCGGATTTCGGCTTATTGGTCGATTTGTCCTTGTAGGTATTGTTGTCTTCGGCTATGGCCTGTTTTTCCGCGGCCACGCGCTGCATCGCATCCTGTTTGGCGAGTGCCTCATTTTGCTTGAGATCCCAACCGAGCAAGCGGGCTCGCTCTTCGCGCGTGCTGGAGGCGTACACGTCGCGCGGCGATTTGCCGGTCAAGGCTTCGGGAAGCCATTCGTCGGCTCCTGGGATGGGGGGCGCGATGGCAAGCGCTACAACCGCCAAGACCGGCACCAACATATAACGTGCTTCGCGCGGTATGTGACGAGGAATGATGCTACGCGCCGGCAGACTACCGATTTTTGACTCGGTGTCGGCAATCAAGGCAACCGCAAAAGGCTCAGCGCGATTGCTCTTCGCGTATTCGAGACTGGTGGCGATGCGATCATGCAGATCGAACGCTCGATCCGCGATGCGTGCCAAATTAAGTTCGCTGGTACGCCTCGTAGCGCCAAGCACTGCGCCCGCCATGATCGCGAGCAGCCAAATAATTACAGCGATGAGGAGTGAATATTCCTCGTACCCCCCTTTGGGGATGAGAACCAATGCGGCCGCGATACCGCCCCAGAAAGCGCCACGCAGGGCGCCGGATTCCACGCGGCGACGACGTATTTGCGACGCGACCTCGGCGAGCAGCCGGGAAATAGGCGGCGGAAGATTCATGCTAAAACCCCCTGGTTATACCGCCATTTTCTCGACGTTGTGGAACACATCTCCCTGTACTGCGTCGACTACTTGCGCGATTAATTTGTCGTTGTCGATACCTTCGGACTCGCCGGCGAAATTCAGAATCACGCGATGGCGCAAGGCGGGCGCGGCCAAGGCCTTGATATCTTCGGCGCTTACGTTGAAGCGCCCCTGCGTGAGCGCGCGAACCTTGGCGCCCAAAACCAAAGATTGCGCCCCACGCGGGCTAGCGCCATAGCGCACCACACGCCGCGTGATCTCAGGCGCGCCTTCCCAATCCGGATGGGTGCCCATGATGATGCGCGCCGCGAAGTCGCGCACATGCGTGGCGATTGGCACTTCGCGTATCAGGTCGCGATAGGCAAGCACCGCCGGCCCATCCATGACGCGTTGAATTGCCTGCGCGTGCGTTTGGGTAGTGCGATCCAGAATCGCATTGAGTTCGGCGATGGCCGGATATCTAACACGCAGTTTGAATAAAAAACGATCAAGCTGTGCTTCGGGCAACGGATAAGTCCCCTCCATTTCGATGGGGTTTTGCGTTGCCAACACGAAGAACGGACGCGGCAACGGGCGCGATGTTCCGCCAGCGGTGACCGACTGTTCCTGCATGCCCTCCAACAAGGCCGATTGCGTTTTAGGCGTGGCGCGGTTCACCTCATCGGCAAGCAGAATATGCGCGAAGATAGGGCCGGTTTGAAACCGCAGGTGCTTGCCGCCCGCGGCGTCATCCACTAGAACCTGAGTACCGATGATGTCCGAAGGCATCAAATCGGGGGTGAATTGAACACGGGAAAAAGTCAAATCCAAACTGTCGGCAAGCGTCTTCACCAACAAGGTTTTGCCAAGCCCAGGTGCGCCCTCGAGCAACACGTGACCACCGGCAAACATCGCCGTCAACACGCCATCAATAATTTCGGCATGGCCGACGATTACTTTTTCCACCTCCGAGCGCAACGCGCCATAGGCTGCAACAAAAGCTTCCACGCGTTCCCGACTCATGAGGCTCCTTCCGTGAGGTTCAGCAAAAAGAGAAACTGATGCCTCACTGTAGCGCATGCCGGAATTCGCTGCAAAGTTAACGCGTTCAATTTTCGGCTGCTAGACTGTTGCCTCGAGAAAACTTGGGGCGCATCTGAAATGCAGAGTAGAAAATGAGTATTCAATTTGGCGTTTTCGATCACATGGATCAAGGCGGTCGGCCCATCGCCGAGGTGTATGCCATGCGGCTTGCCCTGTGCGAGGCCTATGACGAGGCGGGCTTTCGCGCCTATCACGTCGCCGAACACCATGCGACGACCTTGGGCATGTCGCCCTCGCCGGGCATATTTTTATCTGCCGTCGCGCAACGCACTAAGCGTTTGCGTTTTGGTCCCGCTGTTTATGTATTGCCAACCTACGATCCGCTCAGACTGATCGAAGAGATCTGCATGCTCGATCAAATGAGTGGCGGTCGATTCGAACTGGGCGTGGGGCGTGGCTTCTCGCCCTTCGAGTTGGCGTATTTCGGCGTTGGGCACCTGCACTCACGCGCCCGATTCGACGAAGTGCTGGAAATCGTTAAGCAGGGATTAACGAGCGAGGTGCTCAATCACAAAGGAGCGCTTTACAACTATGCGGATGTGCCGATGGTTTTGCAACCGGTGCAACGTCCCCATCCACCTTTGTGGCAGGGCGTGACGCGCGTTGAAGGCGCGGCGCAAGCGGCGCGCAATCGCGTCAATATGATTATGAATGGACCGGTGGCGCGCATACGACCGGCCACTGATCGGTATCGATTGGAATGGAAATCGGCGCATGGCGATGCGCCGCTACCGATGCTGGGTCTCACGCGGCATATTCACGTTGCCGATACGGATGCCGAAGCCGAAGCCAGCGCCCGCCAGGCCTACGCCGTGTGGTATCAGTCCAATGCCGAGTTATGGCGACGCTATCAGACTGAAAGCCTGATCTTCGCCAAGACCTACGACGAGGCAATCCGTAATAAGGTTGCCATCGTCGGATCGCCCGAGACGGTTCGCGCGCGTATCGAGGAAGATATGCAAGGCAGCGGCTGCAATTATTTCGTAGGAAGATACGTTTTTGGTGATTTAGGTCTACAGCAGGCGCAACGCAGCATTGAATTAATGAAAATGGAAGTCATGCCGCATTTTTCCAAGACCGTTATTTGACGCATACAAATTCTGAAGTGAGTGAGGCTACCCATGGATACAGCCACCAAACGTTCCGATTCCCCAATGCCATTCGGCGGTTATTACCAGACTCATCCAGATAAGAGCCCGGATATGTCTTTGCGTCAGACGACCCGTGGCACGCCAGGCGGGGAGTATCTGAGGCGCTTCTGGCATCCGGTAGCGTACCTAAGCGAACTAACCAATGTGCCGCTACGGGTTCGCGCACTAAGTGAAGATCTGATTGTCTATCGCGATGGTTCGGGAGAGGTCGGGTGTCTATATCTGAATTGCTGCCATCGCAATACCTCGCTTGAATTTGCCGTGGTGGAGAAAACCGGCGTGCGCTGCTGCTATCACGGGCGCCTGTTCGCCGCGGATGGTGCGATTCTGGAAATTCCCGGCGAGTCCGATGAGTTTCGTGCCAATTGCACTACGCGCCAAGGGGCCTATCCCACGCATGTCGATCATGGCGTGGTGTTTGTCTACATGGGGCCGCCCGAGCGCAAGCCCGTATTTCCGGCATGCGACAAATTTTCCGTTCCTGGCCTCGTGGTAACCGAGGGAGATCGTTGGCCGGTAGCCTGCAACTGGTTGCAGATTCGAGAAAACACCATGGACCCAGCGCATACCGCGACGTTGCATGCCCTTCCTCAGTATCGCGGCGGCAAACAATTCGCCGATGAGTTCGGCAATTTCCCGGATCTTATGAATTGGTTCGAAACGCCAGGAGGCAATCTCTATATGGCGGTGCGCCGCGTGGGGGATAACATTTGGGTGCGCTCCAACGAATGTATTGGCCCCACTTACAGCGGCATCACCTCGATATTCGAGACCGGCAAAATCACCAAACGCGCGGCCTTGCCATTTATGACCATGTACCTGTTGCCGGTCGATGACGCAAACAGCATGCGCTTCTACGTGAATCACATCGCGCCTGACGAGACCATGCCCTTCGAGGAACGGCGCAAGCTGGTGAACTTTGCTCAGTTCAATGATCGGCCTTACCACGAGCGCCAGTACCTACCTGGCGATTGTGAGGCCTTGGAAGGGCAGGGGCCGGCGAACGACAATCGGCACGAGCATTTGGGCGGCAATGATCGCGGTGTGGTGATGTTTCGCCGTTATATTCGCCGCGGTATCGAGGATGTACAGGCCGGCAAAGACCCGCATGGAGTGTACTTTGATATCAAAGACGTTCCCCCCACATTGACCAACGACTACGTATGTAAGCTGAGCGACATTGGTGGGGACCCC
>JBJXEY010000097.1:0-4345 GCA_046153355.1 Burkholderiales bacterium | reverse complement strand
ACACCGATCGCCATGAACATCATGATCGCCGGAAACAGGAAACGATACGGTATGGCGAGCAGTTTCACCCATAGACCGACCAGCGGCAGATTCAGGATCACCAGGAACAGGTTGCCTATCCACATGCTTGCAATCAGCCCCCAAAACAAATCCGGGCGTTGTGTCATCACCTGCGGGCCGGGTGCGATGCCCTGGATGGTCAGCGCGCCGATCATCAGGGCCATGGTTGCGCTTCCGGGAATGCCGAGCGTGAGTGCGGGTATGAACGATGTCTGGGCGGCCGCGTTGTTGGCAGCCTCAGGACCCGCCACGCCCTCCACCGCGCCCTTGCCGAAGCGCGACGGATCATCCGCCAGTTTCTTTTCGAGCGCGTAGGAGGAAAACGCGCTGATGGTTGGCCCCGTGCCCGGCAGCGGCCCGAAAAAAGAGCCCAAGCCTATACCGCGCAGCACAGGCTTCCACGAACGCCTGAAGTCTTCGCCGGTGGGCCACAGATTGCGGATCTTCTGAAACAACAGATCGCGCTTGCCGCCGCCCTGCTCGAGGTTGGAGATGATCTCCGCGAGCCCGAAGACGCCCATTGCTACCACAACGAAACCGATTCCATCTGACAGCCCTGACACGCCGAAGGTAA
The DNA here is from genome assembly GCA_046153355.1 of Burkholderiales bacterium. Classification (GTDB taxonomy): domain Bacteria; phylum Pseudomonadota; class Gammaproteobacteria; order Burkholderiales; family SG8-39; genus 2-02-FULL-62-17. Next base: position 3,711 of record JBJXEY010000097.1, on the reverse strand, counting down.
ATCGCGCCATGCCCGAATTCACGTCCGTACCCACAATACCGAGCAGAAGTCCCAGCACGATGATCGCAAGCCCCTTCAGCAGCGAGCCCTGCGTAAGCACCACGGACGCGACCAGTCCCAACACCATTAGCGAAAAATATTCGGCCGCGCCAAACTTGAGCGCCAGTTCCGCCAGCGGTGGTCCGGCAAGCGCAATCAGCAGTGTTCCCGCGGTGCCCGCCGCGAAAGAAGCAAGCGCCGCGATGGCGAGCGCCGGCCCGGCCCGGCCCTGGCGTGCCATTTCGTGACCGTCAAGGCAGGTCACCACCGAAGCGGACTCGCCCGGCAGTTTCACCAATATCGCGGTCGTCGAGCCGCCATATTGGCTGCCGTAGTAGATGCCCGACAGCATGATCAAGGCCGCGATCGGCGGCAGGGTGAAGGTGGCGGGCAGCAACATCGCGATGGCGGCCACCGGACCAATGCCCGGCAGCACGCCGATCAACGTGCCAATAAACACGCCGATGAAGCAGTACATCAGGTGTTGCGGCGTGACGGCGACGCTGAAGCCGAGGAGCAGATTGTCCAACAGGTTGAAGTCCATGCTCAACTCCACCAGAACAATCGGTATGGAAGGTTAATGCCATACACAAAAAGACCCACGGCAAGCGCCGTCAGGACAATCGATAAAACCAACACCTCGCGCAGCCTAAACTCGCGGCCCGCAAGCGAGCTGCCGGCGATCAGGATCAGCAGTGCAGGCACAAAACCTGCGCTATCCATCAAAAAGCCGAAGGCGGCAAACGCGGCACCCAACACGAGCAGGGGCCGCCATGCCCATGGACCGACGCCTTCGCCCGCCACGTACAGGGCGCGTAACGACAGCAGGGCGCCTAACAAGATCATCAGGCCACTGAGCACAATAGGAAAATAGCCGGGACCCATGCGCATCGCGCTACCCATAGGATAGTCGCGCGCCAGGTACGCGGCGGCGGCGCCGATCACCACGAACAGCATGCCGGCCCAAAAGTCTTCCTGACTCCGTATGCGAATTTGCATGCTCCCCTCCAGAACGTCATGCCCACACTGCGCACACGCCTGCCGAGGTTGGGGTTTTTTTGTCGTCTGCCCCGACCGCTGTGCGTGCTGTAAATGCTATCGCCGGTTGATCGGCAAGCCGGTGACCCGTCCAATGACTGCCGACACGCTGACCGCAGGCCACGGACAATAGTCATATGCATGCACTGATTGCCCGCGGCGCGCGGTGTCCGTGCTACTGGCTATGGCCATAGGAAAATCCGGCCTCATCGTCAAAAGTGCATAGATGCTCGGTCTTGATGAAATCGATATCGGCGCCCGCCAGGTTGTAGAGCAGTCCCAATATCTGTGCGTGATTGATAATGCCTCCCGCATCCGACACAAAGCGGCAGCGCCAATGATCCACGCAAAAGGTCTCCGGCAACCCGTCCGGCCAGACCTTGACGCCGCGATTCGAAATCATCTGCAGCGCGAGACCGTTGGTGCCGGCGCAACGTAAAAGGCCCGCGAGCGTCTGCGGATCGCGTCCGGTCCATTGCACGAACACATCCACGCCTACCATTTCCTTTTGCGCCGGCAACGCCATCGGCGGTCGCGACCAGGGTTGCGGCCTGGGTAGCACGAGCGGGGTTGACACCATGTCCTTCGGCCAGGTACCCAGGCGCTTCACGATTTCGTGAGTGAAGGCACGTGTACCGATCACAGTACTGGTCTCACCATCCGCGATGTCGGCCGTGTGCAGGCCCTCCTCGATGGTGGCAAGCCACGCCTGGTGCACGCGATTCGCGGCTTCGCTCTGCCCCAGGTAGTTCAGCATCATGACGCCCGCGAGCAGCAGTCCCGACGGGTTGGCGTCGCCGCGGCCGGCGATGTCAGGCGCGCCGCCGTGGATCGCCTCAAACAGCGCGCCATGGTCGCCGACGTTCGCGCTACCGACCAAGCCGATGGAGCCGGTCATTTCCGCCGCGATGTCGGAGAGGATATCGCCGTAAAGGTTAGGCAGGACGATCACGTCAAACGCTTCGGGGCGAGTCACCATGCGCGCGGCGCCGATGTCTACGATCAGATGTTCCGCCTCAATGTCGACGTACTCGGCGGCGATTTCGGTGAATACCCGATGGAACAGCCCATCGGTCATCTTCATAATATTGTCCTTGGTGAAGCAGCTCACTTTGGTGCGTCCGTTTGCGCGGGCGAACTCGAACGCGTAGCGAACGATGCGCTCGCAACCGGGCCGGGTGATGAGCTTGAGGCACTGGTAAACGTCGTCGGTTTGCCGGTGCTCGATGCCCGCGTAAACGTCTTCTTCATTTTCGCGAATAATCACGACATCCATGCCTGCCGGGCCGTGTGCGATGAAGGGGGCGTACGACACGCACGGCCGCACATTGGCATACAGCCCCAGTGCCTTGCGCAAGGTGACATTGAGACTCTTGTAGCCACCGCCCTGCGGCGTGGCAATCGGGCCTTTCAGGAGAACGCCGCATTCGCGTATGACGCGCCACGCGTCGGCGCTGATGCCCGAGTGGATGCCCTCCCGGTAGACCTTCTCACCGATCTCGATAGGCGCGACGTCGATGCGCGCTCCCGCCGCAAGGAGAATGTCGAGTACCGCCTGGGTGACCTCCGCGCCGACGCCGTCGCCGTGGGCGACCGCGATCCGGGGGAGAGTTTGCGTAGCGCGCGCGTCGCGCGCGACCGGGCGCAAGCCACCCTCTGTCCGTACGGTATGCATCGTGTCGATCGTGTCTAGGGTGGTCATGTCGAATCTCCGGGCGCGTGATGAAGAGTGGGTCATTTGTGCGCGATTGGAGCGCACTTTAGGGGATAGAGTTCATAGTTGAAAATGATGTATTATTATTATTTTCATTAGTGTTCCTCTATGATATTGCCGAGCGCTTACGATGCGCTGCCGATAGCCCTCAACCCGAATTAAGGGACAGCCGATGCGATTCACGTGGAACCAACTACGGATTTTCGATGCGGTCGGGCGCCGCCTTTCCTTTACCCGTGCGGCGGAGGAACTGCATGTGGTGCAGCCTACGGTGTCGGCGCAAATCAAACTGCTCACGAACGCGGTGGGCATGCCCCTTTTCGAGCAAATCGGCAAGAAAATCCACCTGACCGCGGCCGGCAGCGAGCTGCAGCAAACCTACCGCGAGTTGTTCGAAACTTGGAACCGCTTTGAAATTGCCATCGCGGATTTGCAGGGCATGAAGAAAGGCGCGCTTCGCGTGTCGATGGTGAGCACGGCCAAGTATTTCGTGCCGCGCCTGCTCGGTCCGTTCTGCCGCCGATTTCCTGAAATCGATGTGGCACTCGAGATCGTAAACCGTGATCAGGTTGTCGAGCGCCTTGAAAGCAGCGCCGATGATCTTTACATCATGGGCGTTCCGCCGCAGGGCATGGCGGTCGAGCAGCATACCTTCCTCGAAAATCCACTGGTGATGATCGCACCGCACGACCATCCGTTGGCCGGCGCACGCCAGATCGGACTGAAGCAACTCGTGAACGAACGTTTCATCGTGCGTGAACAGGGGTCGGGCACGCGCATCAGTGCAGAGGAATTGTTCCGTCACCAGCGCTTTCGTCCCAAGCAAACCATGCAGCTCAGCAACAACGAAGCGATCAAATGGGCGGTTGCGGGCGGCCTTGGGGTGGCCGTCATCTCAAGGCATGCGCTGATGCTGGAGC
>JBJXEY010000087.1:0-7653 GCA_046153355.1 Burkholderiales bacterium | reverse complement strand
CATACAGATGCGGCAGTTTGTCCGGGTCTTCGCCCAGGCTCTTCACGCGTTCGCGCAATTGCGGATCGCACAGATACGCTAAGTTGGTGTCATCCAGTTGCAGGTAACGGCAGCCGATCGCGGCCAGGTCCATGATTTCATTGCGCCACACGGCGGTGAGATCGGCGAAAAAGGTTTCCATGTCGGGGTAGATTTTTGCATCCACACCGCCTCGACCACCACGAAAGTGCAGCATGCTGGGCGAGGGCACCATCACCTTGGGGGTGCGTAGCGTGGCCTCTTTGAGAAAATCGAAATCATTGTGTTGTATGCCGCCCTTGGGCCACTGCAATTTGCCCACGGTCTTGGGTGTAGGCGGTTGCCAGTTTTTCACCACACCGCCCACCGGCGTGACTTCCTGTTGTTGATGGCCGGTGGCGGGGGCTTCCTGAATCACGCCGCCAATCGAGGTCAAAAAATCGCCCGACCAGGAGTTGCGGCGAAAATCGCCGTCGGTAATCGCCTGAATGCCGGTCTCTTCCTGCTTCTTCACCGCGATAAGAATGTGTTTGTCTTCAACTTCGCGCAATTGCGCCGGCGTAATTTCGCCTTTGGCTTTCTGGGCGCGCGCGGCCATCAGTTCGGCGGGGCGAAGTAGGGAGCCGACCTGGTCGGCGCGATAGGGCATTTTTTTGAGGGCCATGGTGTTCCAGTGGTGTTGAAAGAATTGAATGGTTTCGAGAGGCAAAAGCTGGGCGCGATTTTACATCGCCGGCAAGAGAATCGAAGGATGATCTTGGACTAACGGCGATAGCAACGTGTTATTCAGGTGACCGATTCCTGAGATTGCGATGTGGTGGTCATCACGCGCCCCCGCGCCTCGGCCTGGCGCTCTTGGAATAATTCCTTGTAGCGGTTTTTATCAGGCGTGATCATCGAGGCCACGACGATTTCGGTGATGGTCTCGCGCATCGCTTTTTCATTGTCGTGATGAAACGGCAAGGGCTTGTCGATTTCGGTCATCGCCTCAAGTAACGTGCGGCGCGCCGCGACAACGGCGCGATCACCATGGCCCAGGTGCTCTTTGGAACGATCAAACAACGGCCCCATGGCCTCGGTGGCCCAGTTGTCGTGCAGGCCAAACGAGGGGCCGATGCCGGCAAACCAACCGTTTTTCATCTGCTCGCGATCCTGCAGCCAGCGGTTGTCTCGATGGCGCTTGGGTAATTTGTCGGGTTCTCGCGGGTCCCATCGCATCTCGGCCAGGCGCTCTTCACGTTCGCGATCGACGGGCCCTGAGGCACGATAAAAAAGCTGGTACTTGAAATGATGATGATCGTCGATGGGCACATGCCACAGCGCCATGTAGCCGTCGTTCTCCTGGCCCGCGGCGACAATCGCGAGATTCGGGCAAACAAAGTTCGATAGACGGATATAACTCTCTTCATTCAAATCACGCATGGCGTAAATGCGTACGCCAAAATCGGTGCGCTCCACTTCCATGCGTGCTTTGCCGTGGCGAAAAAATTCATAATTGCGTCCGCCATTGGAATTGTTGAGCGCTTTACGCTCGCCCTCGAGCGCCAAGTGAAGAAAGGAGAGGTGATAGGGGTCGATGTCGCCCTCCAGGCCCTGCAGCCAGTTGCAGCGTTCGCGTGAGCGCACCATGAAGCGGTGGGCATCGGGGGCGTTCAACGCCTCCAGTTCCGGAAACACCGGCGGCTTGCCCTCGCCCAGGAAGGCGAATACCACGCCACCGCGAATCTGGATTGGATAAGCGGGTTGTTGAATACGATCACAGAAATCCTTGCCCGGCGGCTCGGCCGGTTGTTCGAGGCATTTGCCGTTCACATCGTAGACCCAGCCGTGATACAGGCAGCGCAGGCCGCCGGCCTCCAGGCGCCCATAGCTTAAGTCCGCGCCGCGATGGGTGCAGAACATGTCGAGTAGACCTAGGCGCCGTTTTTCATCGCGAAATAAAACATACTGCTGGTGCAAGGCGGCGAATGGCAGTGGCCGGTCATCGAGCACATCCGACTCCAATGCAACGGGTAGCCAGTACTGGCGAAACAATTTTCCCAGAGGCGTGCCAGGACCTGAGCGGCAAACCAGGTCGTTTTGTTCGGGGGTCAACATGTCGTGCTACCTCAAGTTTTCAAAAAGCATAAACAATTGTAGCGGAGGGGGTCTACTTCGCCTTGATCACTTCTTCGATGAATTTGCGCAATTCGTCATAGCGGTCCACGCCGTTGATAATCATGCCGCCGTTGACAATGTCGCCACGCTCGGTCTTCGCGATGATGAAGCTGGGCGCACTGTCGATATCGATGGCGGCAGCGCTAGCCTCACTGCGATTGATGCGCGCCGCGTATTTGTTGTTGCTCAGGCAGCGATCAAAGTTCACGCCATTCATCCCAAGTTTGCGCGCCACGGCACCGAATTGGGCGGCGTCGAGCTTGCCTTCCATGGCGAACAAGGCATCGCGCATCGGCAGGAATTTTCCCTGCTCGGCTGAGCAGTGCACCGCTTCGGCAGCCTTACGCGCCTGAGGGTTCTCTTTGGGCAGAGGCAGATCGAGGAATACATAACGTGCCCGACCGGTGTCGATGTAGTCGCGCTTGATATGGGGAAACAAATTGATGATGGCGCGTTGGCAGGCGATGCATTGGTAGTTGGAGAATTCGACAATGGTGATGGGCGCGTTGGCGCGGCCCAGCCTCGCGGCACCCGCGATGGTCACACGCAGCGACGCAGGTACTTCTAGACCGCCTTCGCGGGGCAAACCTGGCGGCGCGGTTTGCGCTTGCACAGTCACGGCAAAAACCGCCATGGCGGTGCCGAGTGTTGCTGCGGCCAGCATTCGCGAGGCTTTAGGTAGAGGTTTCATTGGGCCATCCATTGGTGAATACGTTGGCAAGCATGTCATGCAATCGGTGGTAGCGGTTGGTCACATTGATCTGTGGCGCAAAGACTGGGTTTGCTCAAGGTCGAAGCGGGTGCGGCAGCCCAAGGTTTTCGCGCAAGGTGGTCCCGGCGTAATCGCGCTGGAAAAGCCCACGCCGTTGCAACTCCGGCACGACCAGTCGAACGAAATCTTCATAGGCGCCAGGAACGTGCGTCGCGGCGACAACAAAGCCGTCGCACACGCCGGAGGCAAACCACTCCTCGTAGGTATCCGCCACCGTCTTGACCGATCCCACGATGATGGGTGGACCGCGCAGGCTGGAAGGCGGTGTGTGGCGAATGCAATCTTCCAGTGTGGGATTGGCTTTGCCTGAGAGCAGTTTGATGCGTTCAAGGAACGCTTGGCCGCCGGATAGGGCTTGCATCTCCGTGTCGCTCAAGGGCTCGTTGGGCTGTTTATGCGAGAAATCGTAATTGAGCAGCTCCGACATGATGATGGGCCCATCCAGCGGCCGTCCCAGGCTCCAGATGTACTCCAGCTTCTCGCGGGCCTCGGTGTCACTTTCGCCCACCACCGGGAAAGTCATTGGCGCGATGGTGACACTGTTGGGGTCGCGCCCGCCCGCGGCAATCGCGGCCTTCATGGCCGCGTAGTTTTTTCTCGCGACTTCCAAGGTTGAGAGCGTGGTGAAGATCACTTCGCCCCAACGCGCGGCGAACGCGCGCCCACGACCGCTTTGGCCGGCCTGAATAATTACCGGATGGCCTTGCCGCGAGCGCGGCACCGGTAACGGCCCGCGCGAGCGAAAAAACTTCCCCTGGTGATTGAGTGCATGCACTTTTTTCGGATCGGCGAAGCGACGCGTGACCTTGTCTTGAATGATGGCGTCATCTTCCCAGGTGTTCCACAGACCCAGCACCACCTGCATGAATTCGTCGGCGCGGTCGTAACGCGCATCGTGCTCCAAATGATGTTCGCGGCCAAAATTGGCGGCCTCGGAATCATTTAGCGACGTGACTACGTTCCACGCGGCGCGGCCTTCGCTCAAGATATCCAGGGTTTGAAAGGTGCGCGCGATTTGAAACGGTTCGTAATAAGTCGTGGAGCCGGTTGCGCCCAGGCCAAGCTGTTTGGTGACGCCCGCCATGAGCGCAAGCATTGGCACCGGGTCCATCTTCACCGGACGAATTCCCGCCTCGATGGTGGCTTCGTGGCTGTGCCCGTAAATATCGGGCATGGCAAGACGGTCATCGAAAAACGCCATGTGGAATTTGCCCTCCTCCAGCGTGCGCGCGATACGCTGAAAGTAGGCAGGGGAACGAAAGTCGGTGGCGGCATCCTTGTGCCGCCAGGAGGGCGAATGCAAGGAGCCATGCTCGGCATGCAGAAAGCCGATGAGTTTCATTTGGCGTGGTGGGCTCATGGTGGCGCTAAATATTCGCAATTGGGTAAAACGCGGTTGGCAGGTATGACGGGGTACAAAGCTTTAATCTTTAAAAAATTTACTTAACGAGGCAATCCAAACGCCTGTGCCCAGTAAATTCCCATTGCACTTGTGGGATTGATCGCATAGGCGACGCCCATTTCGGTGAATACCGCATTCATCAGGTTGGCGCAATGTGGCGGGCTTTTGATCCAACCTTCCACTGCGGCTTGTGCGGTGCTCATGCCCGCAGCGATATTCTCTCCCGTGCTTCGATAGCGATAACCGGCGCGCTCCACACGTTGCGCGGGATTGGCGCCGTCGCGCCCGTCATGACTGAAATAATTGTTGCGCGCCATGTCCGTGGCGTGATGGAGCGATGCGAGCGCCAGCAGATTGTTGTAGCGCAAAGGTTTGGCGGCGGCAAAGGATTTTTCGCCGCATTGACGCGCTACCGCGCGCGCAAGGTTGACTTGCGCCAGTACCTGCTGCCCGGCTTCTTCCTGTGAGGCGCTCACTTGAGGCGCGAAGGGGGCCGCTAGCAAAACGGTAATGCTGCCCGGTTCCAGATGAATGCCAAGGTCCATGAAATTGGCATCAGTAATCTGCAAACATTGCCGTTCGACGAACATGGTCACCAACTCATCAGTGGAGACATTGCTTGCCAGCCGTGCCACGCTACTGCGACTGGCCCGATATCCGGCTTGTTTGAGACTTGCAGCCAGATCCGAGCCCTTGGACAACAGTGCAGCCGCCTGTTCTAGCAGATCGTTGCGGCGCAGCGCCGGTGACGCTGGTTGCGCATCGCAGCTGGGTGCGGCTCTCGCTCGATTGATTCGATCATAAGGCGCTTGCGCCAGCGCGCCGCCCGCGGCGAGCAGCGCGAGCAAAACGCACAATTTATTCAGGTTTTACGCCGGCGAGTTTTGCCAGGCGCCCCGCGGTTTCGTGATCGGTTTTGAGAAACGCCTGGAACGATTCGATCGAACCGCCGCGCCCCTCCATCGATTGGGTACGCAGAAATTTTGCCGCGAAGTCATTGTCATTCACCAGTCGATGCATTTCGGTATTCAAACGCTGTGACACTTCGCGTGGCATGTTGGCGGGGCCAAAGGCGCCCACCCAGCCGAGGAAATTGAGATCGAAACCCATTTCGGCGAAGGAAGGCAGATCGGGGAGGGCGGCGACGCGCTTCTCACCCAAGGTGCCCAAGCCCTTTAATTTTCCGGAACGTACATGCGGCGCCAACGCACCAACCGGATTCTGCAACACCTGCACTTCGCCAGAGAGCAGCGCCGCGGCCACTTGATTGGCCTCTTTGTAGGGGATGTGGCGAAAGCGCACGTTGTATTTGTTCTCGATCCAGGCACGGTACAAATCAGGAAAGCTGCCGATGCCCCAGGAGCCAAACAACACCTCATCGGGTTTGGAGCGCGCAAGGCTTACCAACTCAATCATGTTGGAAGCCGGCACGGTGGGATGGGCGAAAAACGCCGCATTGATCATCGACAGTAGCGACAGCGGGGAAAAATCCTTGTGCGGGTCGTAGGGCAGCTTGGTATAGAAGTACGGGTTCAACGTGATCGGCGCGCTCACCGTTACCAGAATCGTATATCCATCGGGTGCGGCCTTGGCTACGGCGTCGGCGCCGATGATGCCCGCCGCGCCAATGCGATTCTCCACCACCATCGACTGCCCAAGCGTTTGCGGCATCAATTGCGCGAAGCCACGCGAAATCAAATCCGAGGGGCCGCCGGGGCCGCTATTGACGATGATGCGAATCGGCTTATTGGGATACGGCTGCGCCAAGGCCGAGGGCGTAAGTGTGAGGCTAGCCCCCGTGCCCACAGCAACGGCGATGGCAAAGGCAGTAGTAAAGGTGGCGCGCAAAACGAACGTCATGAAAATCCCCTAAAAAGTAGAGCCGGTATCGGCAACCGGCTCATTGTCACGCTGTACTTACTTGCCCCAAAGTTCCATCGAGGCGAGCTTCGCGCCCTGCGCCATGGCATTCAACTTAGCCCAACACACCGAAGGCGTGGCGGTGCGATGGCCCAGGCCGCAATCGGTGCCGGCGATCACATTCTCTTTACCCACCAGCTTCGCGTAGCGCACCAGGCGTTGCGCGATCAACTCCGGGTGTTCGATGAAGTTGGTGCAATGCCCGACCACGCCAGGAATCACCGTGGCGCCCGCGGGAAGCTTGAATTTCTCGAATACATTCCATTCGTGCTCGTGGCGCGGGTTGGAAGCTTCGATGGAGTAGCTCGAGGCATTCACCTTGAAAAGGATATCGACAAAATCCTTCAAAGGCAGATCGAATTCGTGCGGGCCGTGGAAGCTGCCCCAACAAACGTGCAGACGCACCTTTTCCTTGTCGATACCGCGTAGCGCATGGTTGAGTGCTGCGACGCGCAGCTCGGCGTAGTCGCGATATTGCGACACGGACATCTCGGGGTACATCTGCCAGGCATCGGCCACATCCGGGTCGTCCAATTGCAACAGAAACCCCCCATTGACGATGGCGAGGTACTCCTCGCGAAGCACATCGGCGATGGCGAATACAAACTTCTCCGCTGAGCCGTAATGCTCATCGTATAGCCAATGCTCGATCACCCCGGGCGTAACTGAGGGCAAAAATGCCTCGGCGGCTTTGACTTCACCCAAGGCCGATTTCAGGCGTTTAATGTCGCGGCCTACCGTGTCGTGGCCGATGTATTTAAGTTCCGAGGTGCAAAAGCGCTGGCGGATTTTTTGTAGTTTGGCTTCCTTGCCACCACTGGCGAAGCCGCCAAATCCGGCTGCGAAATAATCCGCAAACTTGGTGTCATCGCGCGCCACGATGCTCAGAGGGTCAGGCCCCTGGCCATGATCGTATTCGCGTAGCTCGATGCCACCGATACGCTCCGCCGCATAATGCGTGAAATTGGCCTTGGAAAATTCGCCATCGCTCACGCTATCCACCCCATGCTCGGCCTGCAGACGCAACACCTGCCTCACTTCCGTGTCGAGCAAGGATTCGATCTTGGCGTCATCCACTGGTTGTTTGGCAGCGCGTTTGCGGATGAGATCGGTGAGTTCTTTGCTGCGCGGCAGGGCGCCTGCGTGGGTGGTGAGAAAACGCTCGGTGCTACGAATCATTGTTAACGCTCCTAGGTCACATAAAATAGGTTATTGAATTCTGGATTGTGCCGCAGATGGAATTGCTTGAGATAGTTTTGTTTTTGCTTTTATGCGCCGTGGCGCTGGGATGGCTGGCGCGACATTATCATTTTCCCTATCCGATCGCGCTGGTGATCGGTGGGGGCGCACTGGGATTCATCCCGAACCTCCCATCGCTGCCCTT
>JBJXEY010000083.1:0-6246 GCA_046153355.1 Burkholderiales bacterium | reverse complement strand
TGCTCGATCTCACCGACGCAACCATCAACCTCGTTACTTCTCCCAATCGTTCACTCAATTTTTCGCAAATCGACATGGGTGTTGCAGGACAAATCAGCGCTGCATTGCCCGACAGCAACCTTGCGCTTTCATTGAGTCGCGGTACCGCCGATCTGGCGACCGGTAGCGCTTCCCAGCCCATCTCCGCCGCCGACGCGCTGGATGCCCTGAAACTCTCCGTAGGATTACCCGCTACAAAAGGCGACACCTGGAAGGAGTTGATTTCTGCGGACATCAATAAAGACGGAAAAGTCACCGCCGCCGATGCGTTGGAAATTTTAAAGATATCGGTTGGCATCAACACCATCCAACCTTCGTGGGTGTTCGTCCCCACCGATGCCGCGAACAATCCGAATCTCGCGACCATGACGCAGCAGGCGGTGAGTTACAAAGACGAATTCAATCTCGCCTCGATCACCGCGCCAACATTGGCGTCGGTCACTGGCATCCTCGTGGGCGATGTCAATAGCTCATGGCTAATCCCAACCTAACGCGAAATGTGCGGACGACAGTCAATCTTCTTATGCCCCCGCGTTCGGGGCGAAGAGTATGTTGTGCTGTGTCAGTCCAATCGACCTTTTGAGGAGACGTCATGATCGATTCAATGGATAGAAGGCTTTTGCTGAAGGGCGCGATTGCAGCAGCGCTCGGCGCGGCGGCGTTGCCGCGCTTAGGGTTCGCGGCGGCCCCAGCGCAACTCACCGTGGTCAATACCGAAGGCCCATTCACACGCATCTTCCATGAAGTAGTGCGTAGCCTCGGTTATATGGATCAGTTCGGCGTCGAGGCAAAGACCAGCTACATCCTGGGCACGCCGCTGTTGGTTGAGGCGCTGGTCAAGGGCAATGCCGATCTGTGCATTTATTCGGGTTTCAGTCCGGTGCTCGCGGCCATCGAAAAAGGCGCGCCGCTGAAGATCCTCGCCGGTGCGAATATGCTGCCCGCGCAGGCGGTGTTCGCCAAGTCTCCATCCATAACCCGGCTCAAGGATCTCGAAGGCAAGCGGATTGGCGTCGGCGTCTCCGGCGCGCTACTGCATCAGTTAATGGTGGCGGCGCTGCAAAAGGGGGGCGCCGATCCCGCTAAGGTGACGTTTGTGGACATCGGCAACACCACGCAGGTGTTTCGCGCCATCGTCGATGGCAAGGTCGATGCGGGCCCGGCCGAAGCGGGCTTTCTTGACCTGCAGAAGCAAAACAATGTGCATGTGCTCACCGACGGAAAACTCTGGGAGACAGTGCCCGCCTACACCAACCAAGCGTCCTACGCCTCGATGGCGGCAATCACCTCTAAGCGCCCGGCTTTAGTCGCTACGCTGGCGGCGCATGCGAAGCTGTATCGCTACATGCAGGAACCGCAGTCCTGGGATGCCTATGCCGCCGCGCGCAAGGTCGCCCTCAAGCAGGACAACCCGGCCGAAGCGCGCGCCCAATGGGATTTCTACCAGACCCAGAAGCCCTTCGCGGTGAACTTGGTGGTCTCGGAGGAGCGCATCCGCTACGTGCAAGAACTCAACGTTGCGATGGGAATGCAATCGAAGGTTATGCCCTATGAGCAGGTGGCCGACATGTCATTGGCGCGCGACGCGTTGAAGTTGATTGGCTGAACGGTCATTGTGACGGGCAAGCTCACCGGCATGCCCCGTTGGCGAGCGACGTTCGCCATATCACCAACTACCCGTCCGCGGTCGTTTCGGTAGCGCGCGCGTGCCGCTTCGCATCGACTAATTGAAAGACTAGAATACCGAGATTCACATGCCGCATCAGAATCCGCCATGCGTCCCTCGGAAATCCTCAAAAACAAGCGCGAAGAGATTCTCGCGCTTGCCGCCAAAGCAGGCGCCAGAAATGTGCGTGTGTTTGGCTCCGTCGCGCGCGGCGATGACGGAGAGGAATCGGATTTGGACTTGCTTGTCGACTGGACGCCGCAAACGAGCATGTTTGATGTCGGGGGATTGGTAGCCGACTTGCAGGCCTTGGTTGGCAGGCGAGTCGATGTTATATCTCCGCGACAACTCCATCCCCGCTTTAGACCCGCCGTATTGGCGCAAGCGCGACCGATATGACCCATCGAGATTTGCCGTATTTGCAGCATGTGTTGGATGCGTGCGCGGATGTCGGCGAATTCGTGGCGGAAGGACGCAGAGCGGTCGAAGAAAGCAAATTGGTGCTAAATGGCGTGGTGCGGCAACTGTCGGTTATTGGCGAGGCGGTTAAGCGCATCAGCCCGGAAACGAAATTGCTCGCGCCCAACGTTCCGTGGAAACAGATTGCCGGTATGCGCGACCGACTGGTTCATGATTATTTCGAAATAATTCCCGAGCAAGTTTGGAACGCCGTGTTCGAAGATATCCCGAAATTAAAAACCGAAATCGAGACGTTGCTCAAGCTTTTGGATATATAGGCTTCGGTACTGCGGTTCAAAATCACCTGTCAATACGCGTGATCCGGTCAAGTGCTGGCGGAGCGACGGGGCTGTTCGAGGCAAGGTACTCAATTAACGCATCGACATAATTTTCCCCACCCACCACGTCAGTACCTTCATTGAACACGCTGAAATTGTCGCCGCCCGAGGCAAGGAAGTCGTTCATCGCCACGCGATAACGAATGCCATCCTGCAATGGCACGCCGTTCAAGGTGATGTCAGACACGCGTTGGCCCGCAGGCTTTCGCAGGTCATAGGCATAGCGAAAACCTGCCGAAGGCAGCAACACCCTTGGCGTGGCGAGGCTGTTCGCGCCGCTGGCCCATTGCGCTTCGAGCAGGCGGCGAATCTGCGCGCCGGAGAACGATTTCACCACCAGGTGATTGCCAAACGGCAACACGCTGAACACTTGACCGTAACTGATCGCGCCTTCGCCGACGAAATTCAAGTCGGTGCGCACGCCGCCGGGATTCATCAGCGCGATTTGCGCGCCGCCTTTGTCGGGCCGGCGCGTGGCCGCAAGCTGGGAATCGGCGATAAGGTTACCCAAGGCGTGCTCCCGCGAGGGCGCGAAGCGGCGATGGATGGATGCGGTGATGCGCCCAACCGGTCGATTGGCCAGAGGCGCGGCGGCCTTGACATAGCGCGCCACCAGCGCCTGCACGCCGGGGTGCGACGCGAACGTTGGCAACACGGTGTTTGGTGCACCGTTTCCCGTCTCGCCCTGCGCACCCTGGACGATAATATTTCTCGCGCGTTTGTCGATCACGCGCCCCGCCACCGCATCGATTTTCAGGTCAATGGCGGTGAGCAGCGTTCCATACTGGCCGGCGCTGGTGAGCAAAAAAGGTTTGGCGGGATCCACATCGGCGTAATCGCAGACATAGGCGCGATGCGTGTGGCCCGTTATCACCACGTCCACCGAGGGATCGAGTTTGTCCAAGATAGGAACGATTCCGCCCGTCATGCCGCGGCAATCGCTGTTGTTGAATCCGCCTGTGGGATAACCGCCTTCGTGAATCACCACCACAATGGCTTGCGCGCCTGCCTCTCGCAGACCCGGAATCAACGCGTTCGCCGTTTGCGCTTCATCGGCAAAAGTGAGCCCCGCCACGCCGGTTGGCGTGACGCTGGCGGGTGTGCCCTTCAAGGTGAGGCCAATGAAGCCGATTTTCACCGTGTGCGAGCCGCTCGTGAAATTCTTCATCGCCGTGGCGGGAAATAGGGTGCGGCCGTCGCTCTTGACGGTATTGGCGGCGAGAAACGCGAAATTCGCGCCGGGGAAATTTCCGCTGCCCTGGCATGGTTCGCGTGCAGTATGTTTCGCACATCCGCCGTGTTGCATGCGCAGCAACTCCGCCTGACCACGATCAAACTCGTGATTGCCCACGGCATTGAAATCGATGCCGATGAGATTCATGGCCTCGATGGTGGGCTCATCGAGAAACAAGGCCGAGACCAGCGGCGAGGCGCTGATCAGGTCGCCGGCGGAAATCACGGCATGGTTGGGATTCGCCGCTTTCAACGATGCGATCGCACTGGCAAAGTAGGCCGCGCCGCCTGCGGGGACGGCCACCGGCGTGCCGCTGGCATCGGGCACGTTGATGCTGATCGGTTCGAGGTTGCCGTGAAAATCGTTGAATCCGATCAACCGGACTTCGACGATGCCAGAAGGCCCTTGCGCATCGTCTTGCGTGACCAAGCCACAGGCCGAAAGTATCAAAATGGCGACCCATGCCGCGCCCCGCTTCAGGGAAGGCAGAACCGCACCACCGGCCGGAGTCCCCTTGGTTGGAATACTCAGGCATCGAGTAACTCTACAAGTTTTCAAGGACCTTCCCATTGGCATATTGCGATCCGTGCAGCGTCGCGAAGTGGCCGAGTATAGAGGCGGGTACCGGGCGCATGCGATGCGCCATACGTCTCGCTGCTGCGCGGTGATGGGCAATACGCGCATCTGGCGCGGCTGCAGTTTCTGGATAGAGCGACGTAGTTCTACTGGGCGTTATCGATAGCTTTCGCCCTGAAACCGACTTGAAAATGTGTGAACTATTCACACATTTTTTAAGCCTCTTTTCGCTGACTTCATCACCAAGCGGCGTGTAGAATCGTCGCGATCCCCAGGCAAACCATTACGAGGCAACCCTTGAGCGTGATGCGCCATTCCAACGGCAGGCTGATTGAGTCAATGCGCGGGTCACTGCAGCAAGCGCGGCCGGTATTGATCTCTTTGTTGATAATCGCCGCCACCTCATCTTTCCCTGCATTCGCTAACGACGCCGAAATCGTCTCGCTCATCGGTCGCGGCGATGCGCGCGAAACCGCAGAACGCAATTGGGCGCCGGCCACGGTGAAGCAGAAGCTCCCCGCCGGCTCCTGGGTGCGCACGCGCGAAATGAGCAAGTTGTCGCTATTGCTGCGCGACCGCACGCAGATGCAGTTGGATCAATCCACCATTCTTCAGATTAAGACGGTCACTCTGGTCTCGCCGCCGCCGCCAACCCAGGTGGAGTTGCAGCGCGGCAAAACCTGGGCGCAAGCCAAACCTAAAGCGGAAGGTCCATCAGTGGGCCTACGCCCGTCGCGACTCGATGTGACCATGCCCGCGGGTACCGCCAAGATTCGCGGCACCGACTGGGAGCTGGTGGTCGATGACGACGGCACCTCGACGGTCACGGTAATGAGTGGCGAGGTGGAATTCGCCAATGATTTCGGCAGCGTGTCGGTGATGCCGAACGAACAAGCGCGCGCGGTGCCGGGCAAGGCGCCGGTGAAGATTCTTTTGTCCAGCGCCGCCGAGCGCATCCAGTGGACCAATGCCTGGCGTCCGGTGCCACGGCGCTGGGTGAGGGATGAATCGGGTGGCATAGCCGAGGCCATCGCGCGCATTGAGGATGGCGATTTTCCGGCGGCGTTGACTGTTCTGGATAAATTATCGAACTCGCCACAGACACGGCTGCGCGCGGCGTTGTTGCGCGCCGATTTGCATATCTATAGTGGTGAAATTGGGCGCGCGATCGAGGTGCTCGCGCCGCACGCGGGCGGTGGCAAGGGCGATCCTGTCGCGGCGGTATTACAAATTCGCGCGCAACTCATCGCTGGCAACTTCGCCGAAGCGCGCCGTCTGATCGATCAGGCGGCGCAAACTCACGGCAGCCACGTAGAGATACTTCTCGCACGCGCGGAAGCCGCCCGTCTACTGGGCGATGAACCGGGCGCGCGTAGCGCGTTGCTGGCGGTGACACAGGCTGAGCCCGGCAACGCCGAAGCCTGGTATGGCATTGGCCGCATCGAGACCGAGCGCGAATATGTCAAGGCGGCGCGCGAGGCCTTGAAGCGAGCGCTGGCGTTGCAACCCGAGGGCGCGGGCTACCAAGGTGAATTGGCCACGCTGGAGACGTTTGCCAATGGGTTTGCCGAGGCCGAGCAGTTATTTCGCGCCACCTTGGAGAAACACCCCGATGACTATGTCGCGATTACCGGTCTAGGCGTGCTGCAACTCAAAAAGCGGGATGCCGAGGCGGCATTGGAATCGTTTCTCAAGGCCGGCGCGATCGAACCGCGCTACGCGCGTGCCTGGCTATTTATTGGCGCGGCCTATTACCAGTTGGGCGAATTCACTCGCGCCAAGGAGGCTTTTCGCAAGGCTTCATCCCTGGACGATAAAGATCCGCTGCCCTATTTAATGGAGAGCCTGGCGTTTTTCGATGCGCTCGAATTGGGCAGTGCGATCAATGCGGCGCGCGAAGCACAGACGCGCATGCCATTCGTGAAATCCTTGAA
>JBJXEY010000065.1:0-4746 GCA_046153355.1 Burkholderiales bacterium | reverse complement strand
TCGAAGCCTTGCAGCGCGCGGCCACCGAGTTGGGCTTGACGCAGGAGCAGGCGCGCGCTCTATCCATCCAAACATTTTCTGGCGCCGCGCGCCTCGCCGCCGAATCCAGCGACGATGTAGGCATTCTGCGCGAACGGGTAACTTCCAAGGGCGGCACCACCGAAAGAGCGCTGGCTTCAATGCGTGATGACAAGGTAGTGGAGGCGATCGTTCGTGCCATTCATGCCGCCAATACCCGCGCCGGCGAGCTTGGCGACATACTGGGTAAGGACTAAAAGGTCAAGGACCCTCTATGTTTCAGCAAATCGGCAACCTGCTTATCGAATCGGTTTTTGGGTTTTTTATTTTCTTGTTGCTGTTGCGGTTTTATATGCAGGCGTTTCGTGCGCCGTTTCGCAACCCCGCGGGCGAGTTGGTCACCACGTTGACAGGCTGGATGGTGCGTCCGATTCGCCGGTTTATTCCAGGCCTGTATGGCGTGGATCTTTCTTGCATGGTGCTTGCCTGGTTTCTGGAAACCATCATGCTCGCGTTGCTTCGAATGCTCACTGGCGCCACAACCACCGGCGCCGCGGTACTCAAGGTTTCGCTCATTGCAATCGTCGACTTGGCGCGTTTGTCGATGTACTTGTTGATCGGGGTGATTTTTGTCCAGGTAATCTTGTCATGGGTATCGCCTTACAACCCGATCTCCGGGGTGTTGGATGCGTTGACACGGCCGTTTTACGCGTTTTTTCGCCGTTTCATTCCCACCATCGGCAACATCGATCTCTCGCCGATATTTATTCTATTGGGCGCGCAAATCGCCATTATCGTGCTCAATGGGCTGATGCAAAGCGTCGCGACCGCATTCTGAAACCGGCGGGCTCGCTCGCTGGCGACGTTCAGACGACACAAGTCGATAATGACCGGCCCATTTAGCCGATTGGTTTTGCGTATTTCTCCGCGCCTCAGCGCGGCCTGGATAAGCTTTGCGCCAGGCGCAATGCCACTTCGCCCAGCAGCTTTTCCTTGCTCACCGGTTTATTGAGAAATGCGTCGGCGCCCAGGGCCCTTGCTTCGGCGAAACATTCCTCGTCTTTACGGGAAGTAAGCACGATAACCGGCCTTCGCGCGGTCACAGGGTCGGATTTCAAAGCCTTGAGCACTTCCAAACCGCCCATATACGGCATCTCGACATCAAGCAATATCAAATCGGGTGGCGAGCTAATGATCGAGCGCAAGGCCACTGCAGCGTCGGGAGCAGATTCGATCTCCAGTCCTTCGCGCCTAAGATGGATCTTGAGAAGGTCCGTCATGCCTTCATCATCATCGACAATTAAAATTTTAGCCACGGGGTTTCCTTATTGGCTCTCTCGCGCCTAGCTCAAGCGCTCGAGCCGATAGCCATGTTGATAAACGGAAGCTAGGCGCCACCCACTTTCAGGCGTGAGACCCAGTCGCGTGCGCAGGCGACTTATGTGTGTATCGATGGTGCGCGAATTGATTTCGCTCGACTTACCCCACACCGCCTCAAATAGATGATTTCGCGACAGCAGTCTGCCCTGATTGCGAAACAGGAACTCGGCCAGATCGAAATCTTTTTGCGTAAGTTCAATCTCCTCGCCACCTCGCGTAATGCTGCGCCGCGCCACGTCAATGCGAAACTGACCGTGTTCGACCACCTCTTGGTCGGCGTCAGCCGTCCTGGTACGACGCACCACGGCGTGCATGCGAGCAAGCAATTCCATTTTTCGCAACGGTTTCACCAAATAGTCGTCGGCACCCGCTTGCAGCACCGAAACGATATCTTCCTCGGCGTCGCGCGCGGTCACGAACAATACCGGCACCCGCTCCTTTAAATTGGCGCGAATCCAGGTTAGAACTTCGGTACCGCTCTTGTCAGGAATCATCCAATCGAGCAAAAAAACGTCGTAGGACTCGCGTGTGACTTCGCGCAAAAAATCGCGTCCGCGCTCAAAGGCGTGCAGGTCATGCCCCGCGCCTTCCAACCAGCCACGCAATAGCGCGATTTGCTCGCGATCATCCTCTAGGAGGGCAATTCTCATTCGCTACCTATGTCCCGTATTGACCGAGACACATATTATGGACTACTCGTAGATCACGTAAAGCTTGGCAAGATAGACGTCCAATTCGTCGCTGAGCGAATGAATCGCTTTCGCATCGCCCGTCATCGCGGCGATTTCGATCAAATCTCCCAGGCGAGAGATTTCATCGAATCCGTAGCCGCCACCAGTGCCTTTCATATTGTGGCCCAGGCGTTTGGCATCCTCCAGAGCGCCACGGCTGGCAAGCTCGCGCAATAGGGTGCAATCTTTGCCTCGATTGGCGAGGTATTTGGGGACGATGGCCTGCATTTCGGCATCCACCCGGACTTCTAGTCGCGTTGCATCAGACATTCGCCATGGTCTCCTTGGATTCGGCTTCGGGTAGCGGCGCCAATGCGAGCAGCGGCAACAACGCATCGCGCAACTGCGTTCGCGTCACCGGTTTGGTGAGCACCAGATTACAACCGGCGTCGCGGGCGCGCGCCAGCAACTCGGGTGCGTCATTGGCGGTAAGGCCCAGGATTCCTCCCGCGTAACCCCCCGCACGCATGGCGCTAGCAGCGCTATAACCATCGAGTACCGGCATTTGCATATCCATGATGATACAGGCGTAATGGCGCGCGAGAATTGCCTCCACCGCCTCGTGGCCATTCACCACCGCGGTTACCTTGAGGCCCAACGCGGCCAGATGCATCTCAAATAATGAGCGCAGATCCTCGTCATCGTCGGCGAGCAACACATGCCCGGAAAGTTTAGTCGGCACACTGGTGGCGGGGACCACCGGCGCGAGTTCCACACGTGGGAGTTGGGCCTCGGCCGCGCGAATGCGCACCGAGAAGCATGAACCCTGCCCTGGCGTGGAGCTCGCTACAATTTCGCCGCCCATGAGGTTCGCCAGACGACGCGTGATCGCCAAACCCAGACCAGTACCGGCGCGCGATGAAGCGGCGCTGCCATCCTGGCGGAAAGGCTCGAAAATTCGCGTGAGCGTGGCCGCATCCATGCCTGGACCGGTGTCGCGTACTTCGCATCGCAGATGCCCGGATTCCCACGCCACGCTTAAAGTCACCTTGCCGATTGGGGTGTATTTGATGGCATTGCTCATGAGGTTGAGCAATATTTGTTTTAAGCGAAATGCGTCGATCGCTAGACACGCCGGGGTCTTCTCCACCACTTCGAGGTTAAGCTTTAAACCTTTGTCGCTCGCCTGGGTTTGCAAGGTGGCGATGACATCATTGGCGAAAATTTGCATGTCCTCGGGATGCGCCTCGATCAACATTTGCCCTGCCTCCATCTTCGCCAGATCGAGGTTGTTGTTCACCAAGGAGAGCAAGTGGTCGCAATTGCGCGCGATGATGGAAGCGTTTTTCATGCGCGCATCGGCGCCAATATTGTCTTGATTGACGCGATTGAAACCCTTGATGGAGGCTATCGGCGTGCGCAATTCATGCGTCATGTAGTTGAGAAACTCGGTTTTCATGCGTGCTGCTTCCAGAGCGGCGCGCCTGGCCAGATCCAGGCGTTGACGCTCGCGGTACAAGCGCGCCAGCCACTCAAATGACGCAATGAGCAACGTCAGCACCCCGGCCAAGAGCGCCGCGAGCCATGCCGATTCGATCCCCGCCAAGCCCAGCGCCGCACCGCTGCCCACCGCCAATAGCAGGAGGATCGATGCTCCGGCCAAAAACTGGCGTGGCTGTATTTGCGCCAACCGTGCGCGTAACACCAAGGCGGGCAAGATAAATATCACGAACAAAAGCACGTCGAGCCCATTGCCGCCAGGCCGCATCACTGCGCCTTGGGTTAACGCGGCGAACGCATAGGCATTGAGGTACAAGCCGGACATACGCCCCACCGGCGTATGGGCGAAATCGCCCAGAATCGCGCTGGAGCTGCCGACGAACACCACCTTGCCGCGTATCGCATCACGCATCGATTCATAGCCGGGGGCACCGGCCGCCGCCAGCGCTAATTTGTAGAACGGCTGCACTTCCAGTTGACGCGTATTGGAGGGGAAACGAATCGCGACTTCGCCCTTGTCGTTGACCTGCCATTGGCGTTCGCCAAAACGTATTGACCCCGCTTCACCCGCGAGCGTCGATTCGGGTTCGGCCGCCAATAATGCTGCCAGGGTAAGCGCCGGCAAGCGCCGCTCGTAGGCACGATGCGCGAGTGATACGCGCCGCAGCACGCCGTCGTCATCGGGCACCACGCTCATCACCCCGACACGCGCGCCAGCATTGGTGAACATCTCCAATGGCAGCGTTATATCGTTCCAAATGCGGCTGGGAAGCAATGCGCCATCGCGCAAGGCTACCTTATCCAGCTGCAACCGATAGCCCGCAGTACGCTCGAACGAAATCGGCAGGGCATGTGCGCCAACCACCACCTGCGGCGACAATTCGCGCGCCAGGTCTGCGTCGCCGCGGCGCGCTTCGGAAAATAGGATATCGAACACCACGGATCGCGCACCCTGGGAAAGCATATAGCGCGTCGCCAATGCGTAAATGTCGCGCTCGTAAGGCCAGGGTCCCAATTGCGGTCGTAGTCGAACCATCGATTCCTCGTCGACATCGATCACCACCACGCCCGACAGATCCACTGGCTGGCCCAACCAGTGTTGCACGGCGTCGTGCGCCCAGAAAGACACGCGCTGGTAAAGCGCGGTTTGTGCCAGGAACGCGGTGAGCGCGAGGCC
>JBJXEY010000409.1:0-15154 GCA_046153355.1 Burkholderiales bacterium | reverse complement strand
GTCCAGTGCTCGAACTTCGCTTGCCGGCATGGCGTTCGCGCCTCCTCCTGGTATTTTTTCTCCTTGGGTTCTTGGCCTTGGTGATTCGGGCCGCCTATCTTCAAGGGTGGAATAACGATTTTCTTCGTGCCAAGGGCGAGTCGCGCTATAGCCGGGTAATGGAGATCACTGCCAATCGAGGGCGGATTACCGATCGCAATGGCGAATTGCTGGCGATATCCACGCCGGTTAAATCCATTTGGGCTGAGCCCGATGAAATCAAGTTCGAGGACGATAGCCTCGCGCGCCTTGGCGCGCTGTTGGGCATGCCCGGCGAAGATATTCGCAAACGCATCCAATCCACCGAGCGCGATTTCGTTTATCTCAAACGGCAGGTTCCACCCGAAATCGCTGATCGCATCGCGGAACTGCGCATTCCCGGTCTTTATCAGAATCGGGAATTCCGGCGCTATTACCCGGGCGGCGAAGTGATGGCGCATGTACTGGGTTTCACAGGCGCTGATGACGCCGGCCAGGAAGGCATTGAGCTTGCGTTTCAAGATGATCTTGCCGGCAAGGCCGGCGCGCGCCGCGTGATACGCGATCGCAAGGGGCAGATCGTTGAGGATATGGAATCGATCAAACCGGCGCGTGATGGCCGCGATTTGACGCTGGCAATCGACGCGCGCATTCAAAGCCTGGCCTACACGCAATTGAGCTTGGCGCTTGAGGCGCATCGCGCCAAGGCCGCGGCCGTGCTGGTGCTCGATGTAACCACCGGTGAAGTGCTCGCGATGGTGAATCTGCCCACCTACAACCCGAACAACCGGGCGAAGTTGGTGGGCGCGCAATTGCGCAATCGTGTGTTGACCGACACCTTCGAGCCCGGCTCAACAATGAAACCGTTCACCATTGCCTTGGCATTGGAGGAGGGGCGCGTGCGCGCCGATACCATCATTCAAACCTCACCGGGAAAATTGACGATTGGCAAGGCCACCGTCAGCGATGCGCACCCGTTGGGTGCGTTGAGTGTTGCGCAGGTGCTGCAGAAATCGAGCAACGTCGGTACCTCAAAAATCGCCATGTCGCTCTCGCGCGAGGATATGTGGGAGATGTTCAGCAAATCCGGATTTGGGATTGTTCCCAGTGTGCCGTTTCCCGGCGCCGTGTCGGGTCGATTGCGTCCGCATAAAACCTGGCGTCCGATCGAGCAGGTAACCATGTCCTACGGCTATGGTTTGTCGGTTTCATTGTTTCAGCTTGCACAGTCCTATACCATTTTCGCGCGCGATGGCGAACTGGTACCCGTGTCGTTTCTGAAAACTACTGGCATCGTGGCCGGACGACGGGTGATTTCCACCGACACCGCACGTGCCGTGCGCGCGATGTTGGAAGCCGCGGCCGGGCCGGGCGGCACCGCACCCAAGGCGCAAATCATGGGTTACCGCGTCGCCGGCAAAACGGGAACCGCGCACAAAATTGAAGGCTCAGGTTACGCAAGCCATAAGTATCGCGCGTCGTTCGTCGGTTTCGCGCCGGTGAGCAATCCGCGCCTGGTAATCGCGGTGACCGTGGACGAGCCCTCGGCTGGCAAGCATTACGGTGGTGATGTTGCCGCGCCGGTATTCGCCAAGCTGATGGAGGGGGCGTTGCGAAATTTAGGTGTCGCGCCCGATGCGCCGATGAAACCAGTGAATTTGCCGCCCGAGAGTGAACGCGTTGAGGAGAGCATCTGATGCGCGGTCGGACTATCCGCGGATCGGTGGTTTTCCTCGCGGGTGCCGGGGAGTGATGCGCTCGTGGCCAGTCCCATCAACGAACTGCTCGACTGGTTCAACGCAAAGGGGCTCGCGGTGAAGAGCCTTTCCATCGACAGCCGTCGTGTTAGTCCCGGTGACGTGTTCCTCGCCTACCCTGGCGAGTCAAGCGACGGCCGCCGATACATCGGCCAAGCACTGGAGCGCGGTGCCGCGGCGGTGTTGTGGGATGCGGAAAATTTTGCCTGGCAGGCAGACATCGATTTCCCCCAGCGTCCCGTTGCAAATCTGCGTCAAGCGGCGGGGCCGCTCGCACACCAGATCTATGGGCGTCCTTCGGAAAAACTGTGGACCATGGGGGTAACCGGTACCAATGGCAAGACATCCTGCAGCCAGTGGCTCGCGCAGGCGTGCGAGTTGGCCGGCGCGCATACCGCGGTAATTGGCACCTTAGGGTTGGGATTCCCCGGCGAACCGGGTGGCGACGCCACGCAAAGGCTCACGCCGGTAGCAAATACCACGCCCGATCCGGTGAGTTTGCACAGTACTTTCGCGCAACTTTTGCAACAAGGCGGGCAGGGCGTGGCCATGGAGGTCTCCTCGATCGGCTTGGATCAAGGGCGTGTGAATGGCGTGGCGTTTGGTGCGGCGCTGTTTACCAATCTATCGCGTGATCATCTCGATTATCACGGCGACATGCAGAGCTACGCCCGCGCAAAACAAAAATTATTTCTAACGCCTGGATTGCGCCACGCCGTGCTCAATCTTGACGATGTGGAGGGTGTGCACATCGCGCGTTTGCTGGCCGGTAGTGGCGTGAATCGCATTGGCTACAGTTGCGTGGATGGGGTTGCCGCGCACGCGGGTCTAGAGTGCTATGTGCAGGCACACTCGATTCGCGCTACCTCGCAAGGCACGGAATTCTCCGTGACCACCTCCTGGGGCGAAGCGAACATGCAAAGCGTATTGCTTGGCCGGTTCAATGTGGCCAATTTAGCCGGCGTATTGGGAACGATGTTGGGCTCGGGCGTGCCATTTGATCGGGCGATCGATGCATTGCAACGCATGCAGCCGGTGGTGGGCCGCATGCAGCGTTTGGGCGGTATCGACAGACCTTTGGTCATTGTCGATTACGCGCATTCGCCCGATAGTCTTGAACAGACCTTGCAGGTGTTGAAAGAGGTCGCGCGCTCGCGCGATGGTCAACTGACCGTGATGTTCGGTTGCGGTGGCGAGCGCGATCGAGGCAAGCGCGCTTTGATGGGGGTGGTGGCCTCGCGCCACGCTGATCGCATCGTCGTGACCAGTGACAATCCGCGCGGCGAAGATCCAGGCGCGATCATCGCGGAGATTTCCAAGGGAATCTCCCTCGCGCACCAATGTATTGCTGATCGGCGCGCGGCCATAGGCGTCGCAGTCCGAGAGGCCGGTGCAAGTGATGTAGTGCTGCTGGCGGGAAAAGGTCACGAGGCTTATCAGGAAATCGCCGGGCAGCGCGTGGCGTTTTCCGATGCCGCCGAAGCCACCCTGGCGCTGCAAGGATGGTCGCGATGATGACGCTTCGCGATCTCGCGGCAAGCATCGGTGCACGGTTGGTCGGCGTTGAGGCAGACGGTGAATCGAGAATTTTCGATTCTGTCGCCACCGATAGCCGTAAATTTAAGTCGGGCGCATTGTTCGTCGCGTTGCGCGGCGAACATTTTGATGGTCACGAATTCGTTGCCGCGGTGGCGAGCCAAGGCGCGGCTGCCGCGATAGTGGATGGCCGTTTTGCCGCCGAACGCGCGCCCTTGCCGCTGTTGGTGGTGGATGACACGCGTATTGCATTGGGAAAACTCGCGGCTGCGTGGCGCGCGCGATTTTCCATTCCGCTCATCGCGGTGGCCGGTTCGAATGGCAAGACCACGGTGAAGGAAATGATCGCCGCCATATTGCGCGACCATTTTGGCGCGCAGCAAATCCTCTCCACCGAGGGCAATTTCAACAACGACATCGGTCTGCCCTTGACTTTGCTTCGTCTGCGCCAAACGCATCTCGCCGCGGTGGTGGAGATTGGCATGAACCATCCCGGCGAGACAGCCATTCTCGCGGCAATAGCGCGCCCGAGTATCGCGCTGGTGAATAACGCGCAGCGCGAGCATCAGGAGTTCATGAGTAGCGTTGCCGAGGTTGCCAGGGAACACGCCTTCTTACCGGCGAGCCTGCCGCGTGGTGGCGTCGCGGTTTTCAATGCCGATGACGAACATGCCGCAGTTTGGCACGAAGCCGCTGTGCGCGTTGGCGCGATATGCCGCGAATTCGGCGTAAACGAAGGCGCCGAGATTCACGCCAATTGCCGGCTTGCCCAGTTCGCAAGCGACATCGAAGCGCATACGCCGGAGGGCAGCGTGAGGTTTGAGCTTCCCATGCCAGGACTGCATAACGTGCGTAACGCGTTGGCGGCGATTGGCGCCTCGCTTGCCGCAGGCGCCAGCCTTGAAGCCGCCGCGCGAGCCTTGCGCACTTTTTGCGCGGTCAAGGGTCGAATGCAAAAAAAATTAACGCAGGGCGGTGCGACCTTGATCGACGATACCTATAACGCTAACCCCGAGTCGGTGCATGCCGCCATTGAGGTGCTTGCGGCTTGCCCGGAGCCGCGCGTGTTGGTGCTGGGTGATATGGGCGAAGTCGGCCAACAAGGCGCGGCGTTTCATACCGAGGTTGGTGAACACGCGCGCATGGCGGGTCTTACCGCGCTCATTACGTTCGGTGAACAAACGCGACACACGGCCACGGCATTTGGCCGCGGGCAACACGCGGAATCGATCGAACAAGCAATCGATGTTTTGCGTCACTACGACCGTGCCGGAGCAACCCTATTGGTCAAAGGCTCGCGCTTCATGCGCATGGAGCGCGTTGTTGCCGCGCTCGAACCCCAACCTTCCCTTCAATCGATCACAGAAGGAGCGCACTGATGCTCTTGTCTTTGGCGCAATGGTTGTCTCAAGAGACGCGCGTTTTTAACGTTTTCAACTACATCACATTACGCGCGGTGCTTGCGTGTCTTACCGCGTTGGCGATCTCGTTGCTCGCGGGGCCGGCGGTTATTCGCAAGCTCACCGCCTACAAAATTGGCCAATCGGTTCGCGACGATGGCCCGCAGACGCATCTGGCCAAGGCAGGCACGCCCACCATGGGGGGCGCCCTGGTGTTGATGGCCATCTTGATTACCACCCTGTTGTGGGCGGATTTGAGCAATCGCTTTATCTGGGTGGTGCTGGTGGTGACCTTCGGGTTCGGCGCAATTGGCTGGGTGGATGACTACCGCAAGGTGGTGTATAGGAATCCGAAAGGTTTATCGGCCAGAGCGAAATTCTTCTGGCAGTCCCTGGTCGGATTGATCGCGGCTATATATCTTGCGTTCGCGGTGTCGGCGCCCAGCAGCGCACAAATACTGGACTTGTTCCTTGCCTGGATGAGAAGTGGTTTCGAGATGAATCTTCCCCCCAAGGCCGATTTGATGGTGCCATTTTTCAAAGACATCGCCTATCCCTTGGGTGTATGGGGGTTCATTGCACTCACCTATTTCGTGATCGTGGGTACCTCGAACGCCGTCAATCTCACCGACGGTTTGGATGGCCTGGCCATCATGCCCACGGTCATGGTTGGCTCGGCCTTGGGGGTGTTTGCCTACGTGGTCGGCAACAGCGTGTACGCGAAATATCTGATTTTCCCCTACATCCCCGGCGCGGGCGAATTGTTGGTGTTTTGCGCAGCATTGGCCGGTGCCGGTCTTGGCTTCCTGTGGTTTAACGCCTATCCGGCGGAAGTATTCATGGGCGATGTCGGCGCGTTATCGATTGGCGCGGCATTGGGGACGGTGGCGGTGATTGTGCGGCAGGAAATCGTTCTTTTCATCATGGGCGGGGTATTCGTTGCTGAAACCTTGTCGGTGATGCTGCAGGTGGGGTGGTTTAAGTACACCAAGAAAAGATATGGCGCGGGGCGTCGCATCTTGCGCATGGCGCCGCTGCATCACCATTTCGAGGAAGAAGGCTGGAAAGAAACGCATGTGGTGGTGCGGTTTTGGATAATTACCATGATGTTAGTTTTATTTGGCTTATCCACCCTGAAGTTACGTTGATTTGCAATGTCGTATTTGGGATACAAGGGAAAGAGGGTTCTGGTGCTTGGATTGGGTGAAACCGGCATTTCGATGGCCATCTGGCTGGCCTGCCAGGGGGCATCGGTGCGTGTCGCCGACAGCCGCCTCGATCCGCCGGGGCGCGGCGAGCTCGCCGCTCATCCAACGGTGAGCCTGCACCTGGGTGGGTTTGCGGATGACGTATTCGCCGACGTTGACTTGGTCGCGATCAGTCCAGGTTTATCGCCGCGCGATCGGGCCTTCGCGGATTCGCTTTTGCGCCGCCCCAATCTACCGATCCTTGGTGACGTGGAATTGTTTGCCCGTGCCTTGTCAAAAGAAACCGTCAAGCCGCGTATTGCCGCAATAACGGGAACCAATGGAAAAACCACGGTCACCGCGCTAACTGGCGCCCTATGCAAAGCGGCAGGTCTGGATTGTGAGATCGCCGGCAACATCAGTCCCGCGGTATTAGATGCGCTATCGCGGCGCGAAGCGAGCCATCGCCCAGCGCAAGCTTGGGTATTGGAGCTATCGAGCTTCCAATTGGAAACCACTTACTCGCTTGATGCCGACGCCGCTACGGTGCTCAATGTCACCGAGGACCATCTTGACCGCCATACATCAATGGAAAATTACGCCGCAGCCAAAGCGCGCATTTTCTCCGGATCGGGAATTCAGGTTCTCAATCGCGACGATGCGCGTACCTTAGCCATGGCAATCCCCGGCAGGCCTGTAGTCACGTTTGGACTAGACGCGCCGCGCCGCGACCAAGATTTTGGCTTGCGGCGCGAAGGCCAGGGAGTATGGCTATCCCAGGGCGGGCAGCGCCTACTCGATACGCGGGAACTTAACATCGCCGGTTTGCACAATGCGGCGAACGCGCTTGCTGCGCTTGCTCTATGCCAATCCCTGGGTTTGCCCATCAACACATTGCTTGCAGCTTTGCGAGATTTTCGTGGCCTGCCGCATCGCGTTGAACTGGTGCGCACACGCGCCGGCGTTGGTTATTACGACGACTCCAAGGGAACCAATGTAGGCGCTACGTTGGCGGCATTGGAAGGCTTGGGTGAGGGCGCCGGCAAGGTCGTGCTGATCGCCGGTGGGGAAGGCAAGGGCCAGGATTTCAGCCCGCTTGCGCAGGCGGTATCGCGTCATGCACGGGCAGTGGTACTGATCGGACGTGATGCGCCGTTGATCGAAGCGGCCCTTGAGAGAACCAAGGTTGTCATAACGCGCGCCCGCGATATGGCCGAGGCAGTGGCTATTGCTGCGGAGAAGGCGCGAACAGGCGACGCGGTTTTATTGTCGCCGGCCTGCGCGAGCTTCGACATGTTTCGCAACTACGCACATCGGGGCGACGTGTTTCGCTCGGTGGTTGAGGGATTGAGTGATGTGGCCAAGCCCTGACCATCAGCGGCATGCGCCGCTTGAATATGACGCCAGCCTGCTTTGGTCAACCTTGGCCCTATTGGGGCTTGGATTGGTAATGGTGTATTCGGCCTCGATAGCCTCGGCAGAAGTAAGCCGATTCACCGCGGGTAAGAGCGCTTATTTTCTGACCCGTCACGCGATTTTCCTCACCGTCGCCGTGGTGTTCGCGTTATTTGCATTTCAGGTGCCGATGCGCGTCTGGCAACGCGTGGCGCCCTGGTTGTTTCTGGTTGGCGTAGGCCTATTGGCCTTGGTGTTGTTGCCCGGCACCGGGCGCGAGGTCAATGGCGCGCGACGCTGGCTATCGTTGGGCGTCGCCACGGTACAGCCGTCAGAATTCATGAAGCTATTTGCCGTGTTGTATGCCGCCGATTACACGGTTCGAAAATCGGCGCTGATGCAAAGCTTCAAACGCGGCCTGCTGCCCATGCTTGGCGTGATGATGGTGGTGGGTTGGTTATTGCTTCGCGAGCCCGATTTTGGTGCCTTTGTGGTGATTACCTGCATCGCCATGGGCATACTTTTCTTGGGCGGCATGAACGGCAAGTGGTTCGCCGGGCTTGGGGTATTGCTGGCGATTGGTTTTGCCGGCCTGGTGGTTTCTTCGCCGTATCGCATGCAACGCATTTTCGGTTTTATGGATCCCTGGGCCGATCCATTTGGCAAAGGTTATCAACTCTCCCATGCCTTGATCGCGTTTGGTCGCGGCGAATGGTTTGGCGTGGGGCTGGGCGGCAGCGTGGAAAAACTTATGTACCTACCTGAGGCCCATACCGATTTCTTGCTTGCGGTGATCGGCGAAGAACTGGGATTTATCGGGGTGACGGCGGTGATTCTCTTGTTTTCCTGGCTGGTAATGCGTGCCTTGGCCGTGGGCCGCAAGGCAGTTGAGCTCGAGCGACCCTATTCCGCGCTTGTCGCGCAGGGCATCGCCCTGTGGATAGGCGTGCAGGCCCTGATCAATATGGGGGTCAACCTTGGTCTACTGCCTACCAAGGGGCTGACCCTGCCATTGATGAGCTTTGGTGGCACCGGAATCCTGGTCAATTGCATTGCCTTAGCGGTGCTGCTTCGCGTGGATTGGGAAAATCGTGCCTTGATGCGTGGCGAGACGTTATGAGCGGAGGGCGGACACCGTGGCGCGCACCATCATGATCATGGCGGGAGGAACCGGTGGGCATGTGTTTCCGGGGCTCGCCGTTGCCGAGTGTCTGCGCGGCGAAAATTGGCGTGTGGTGTGGCTGGGCAGCCGTACTGGTATCGAGGCGCGCTTGGTTCCGGCGCGTGGCATCGAGATGGCGTGGATGGATTTCTCCGGCCTTCGTGGCAAGGGGCCGTTGGCGTTCGCGCTGTTGCCATGGCGGCTGCTGCGCGCATTCTGGATAGGCGGCAGGGCAATCCTCGCAAATAAACCGGATGTGGTATTGGGTTTGGGTGGATTTCAGTCCTTTCCTGGCGGTATGATGGCGGTGTTTTTCGGTCGTCCCTTGGTGATTCACGAGCAGAACTCCGTCGCGGGTCTCGCAAATCGCGTTTTGTCCAAAGTGGCTGATCGGGTGTTGACGGCGTTTCCGACCAAGTTGTCAAAAGCAGAAACGATTGGGAATCCGGTACGTGAAGAAATCGCAGCTATCGCGGAGCCGCGCGGGCGTTACGCCCAGCGCCAAGGCCCGCTTCAGGTCCTGGTGATGGGCGGAAGCCTAGGCGCCAAGGCCATCAATGACGCGCTTCCGGGCGCGATCGCCCTGTTGCCTTCGCAATTTCGTCCCGGCATCGTTCATCAGACCGGGCGCGGTCATCTTGACGTGGTCGAAGCCGGTTATCGCGAGGCGCAGGTTCGCGCGCACAGCGTGGAATTTATCGACGATGTCGGCGCTGCCTTGGCCGAGGCAGACGTGGTGATCTGCCGCGCCGGCGCGCTCACCGTTTCGGAGCTTGCTTGCGCGGGCGTGGCAAGCATCCTGATTCCCTATCCGCATGCGGTGGACGATCATCAGACCGGCAATGCGCGTTTTCTCTCTGAGGCGGGCGCGGCGGTATTGCTGCCGCAGAGCGATCTCTCTGCTCAGGTTCTTGCGGATTTGATCCAGGGGTTCACGCGCGAAAAACTGGCGCAGATGGCCGAACGCGCTCGGACCATGAGCAAACCCGATGCAACGCGCCACGTGGCCGAAATTTGCAAACAGGTGGCCGCGTGAAGCACAAGGTCAAACGCATCCATTTCGTCGGCATCGGCGGTAGTGGCATGAGCGGCATTGCCGAAGTGTTGTTGAACTTGGATTTTGAAATTAGCGGTTCCGATTTGGCGACAGGGGCGGTTACCGAGCGGCTCGCCAGCTTGGGCGCGAACATTACTCTTGGTCACGACGCGGCGAACGTTGCTGATGCAGATGTCGTGGTCGTCTCCACCGCAGTGAAATCGGATAATCCAGAAGTGCTCGCCGCGCGCGCGCGTCGCATACCCGTGGTGCCGCGCGCCTTGATGCTCGCCGAGTTGATGCGTTTGCGCCAGGGCATCGCGGTGGCTGGCACGCATGGCAAGACGACGACCACGAGCCTGGTGGCCAGTGTGCTTGCCGAAGGTGGGCTTGATCCAACCTTCGTGATTGGCGGCAGGCTCAATGCAGCGGGCTCCAATGCGCGCCTTGGGTTGGGGGAATTCATTGTCGTGGAAGCCGATGAATCGGATGCGTCATTTCTTCACCTGCAACCGGTGATGGCGGTGGTGACCAATATTGACGCCGATCATATGGAAACCTACCAGCACGATTTCGCGAAATTGAAACAAGCTTTCATCGAATTTTTGCAGAACCTGCCTTTCTACGGCAGTGCGATTTTGTGCATCGACGATCGCAATGTTCGCGAAATCCTGCCCTTTGTCTCCAAACCGATCGTCACCTATGGCACCCACGCCGAGGCGATGGTGCGCGCGACCGATATCGTCGAAGGCGAACGGATGCAATTCAAATGTATTCGCGAAGGCGGGCGCCCTCTGGATATCACACTCAATTTGCCCGGGCGGCACAACGTGTTGAACGCCTTATCCGCTATCGCGGTGGCCAGTGAACTGGGCGTTGACGATGCGGCCATCGCGAAGGCGCTGGCGGAATTTCGCGGCGTGGGCCGGCGCTTTCAACGCTACGGCGAGATTGTTCCCAATGGCCGTGCTAGTAGCTTCACGCTGGTCGACGATTACGGCCACCATCCCGCCGAGATGCGCGCCACGCTTTCCGCGGCACGCGGGGCGTTCCCAGGGCGACGCATTGTTTTGGCGTTTCAACCGCATCGTTATACGCGCACGCGCGATTTGTTCGAGGACTTCGTCAAGGTATTGTCGGAGCCCGATGCGCTGCTCTTGGGCGAGGTCTACGCGGCGGGGGAGGCTCCCATCGTTGCCGCAGATGGGCGCTCGTTAGCGCGCGCCATTCGCGTAGCCGGCCGTATCGAGCCAGTATTCGTTGCCGAAATCGCCGATATGCCCGCCGCGATAATAAAAGCGGCCCACGATGGAGACGTAGTGATCACCATGGGTGCGGGCTCGATCGGTTCGGTGGCGGCTCTCGTCGTACAGGCTGGGACACAATGAACATGGCCGACGTGATCGCTTCCGGCATGGCCACCTTGCGCGGGCGGTTCTTGTTTGATGAATCCATGGCGCGACATGTCTCCTGGCGGGCAGGCGGGCGAGCAGAGAGAGTTTTTATCCCCGCCGATTGCGATGACTTGGCATTGTTCCTGCGGCAGTGCGCCCCCGGTGAAGCAATATGTTTTGTCGGATTGGGTAGTAATCTTTTAGTGCGCGATGGCGGATTTCGCGGCACGGTGGTACTGATGCACAGCTCCCATGCGGCGATGCGGATCGAAGGCGAAGCGTTATTTGCCAGTGCCGCCGCTGCCTGCCCCAAACTAGCGCGCTTCGCCGCGCTGCAAAATCGCGAGGGTGCTGAATTCCTCGCGGGCGTGCCAGGCACAGTGGGCGGCGCATTGGCGATGAATGCGGGGTGTTACGGGGCGGAGATTTGGCAGTTCGTACGTTCGGTGAGCACCCTAGACCGGTCGGGCGATGTTCGCGAACGCCTGCCAGAGGATTTCGAATTGGGCTACCGGCACGTTGCGTTGCGCGGCGGGAATAAGCTTGGGTTTGACGAATGGTTCGTGGGTGGGAAGTTCTTTTTCCCCCCGGGTGATGGCGTGCAGGCGCGTCTGCGCATTCGCGAACTGCTAGCCAGGCGCATCGCGACGCAACCTTTGGGTTTGCCCAATGCGGGATCGGTTTTCCGCAACCCCGAAGGCGATTTCGCCGCGCGCCTGATCGAGGCCTGTGGTTTGAAGGGTTTCGCTATTGGTGGTGCGCAAATCTCGGATAAGCACGCTAATTTCATTGTCAATCCAGGCCGCAAGGCAACTGCTGCGGATATTGAGGCGCTGATTGCACATACGATGGAGACGGTGTGCTTCAAGTTCGGCGTCGCGCTAGTACCGGAAGTGCGGGTCATCGGCGACGAAACGAAACGTGGCAATGCCGAAGCGGCACCGAAGAGAGGTCAATTGTGAACGCCGCGTTGCCGCATCCGGCCAGCTTCGGCAAAGTCGCCGTGATGATGGGCGGTCGTTCGGCGGAGCGCGACGTATCGTTGAAAAGCGGCGCCATGGTTTTGGCGGCGCTGCGCGCGGCGGGCGTGGATGCATATGAATTCGATCCGGCGCGCCGGTCTCTGGATGATTTAAGACGCGAAGCCTTCGCACGTGTTTTTATCGCCCTGCACGGCCGATACGGCGAAGACGGCACCGTACAAGGCGCGCTGGAACTTTACGGCATTCCTTATACGGGCTCTGGGGTGCTGGCTAGCGCATTGGCAATGGATAAATTGCGCACCAAGCTCTTGTGGTTGGGCGCGGGCATACCCACACCGGCGTACGCACAGTTGAGCCACCACACCAATGCACAGGAATTGGTTGCCCATTTGGGATTACCGTTGATGGTGAAACCGGCCAGCGAAGGTTCTTCGATTGGCATGAGCAAGGTACGCCGTGTCGAGGATATTGCCGGGGCCTATGCACTGGCCGCAGCGCATGACAAAGTGGTTATTGCCGAGCAGTTCATTGAGGGTACGGAATTGACAGCGGGCATATTGGATGAATCGCCTTTGCCCCTTATCCGCTTGCAGACGCCACGCGATTTCTACGACTACGAAGCCAAGTACCTGGCCAACGACACGCAATACATCGTTCCCTGCGGATTGCCCGAGCACGAGGAGCAGGCTTTACAAGCGCAAGCCCTGCGCGCCTACGCGCTCCTGGGTTGTCGCGGCTGGGGAAGGGCGGATTTGATTGTTGACCAAAAGGGTGAGCCCTATTTCCTCGAGATCAACACCTCGCCTGGCATGACCGACCATTCCTTGGTGCCGATGGCGGCGCGGCAGGCGGGTATTTCATTTGGCGATTTGTGTCTGCGGATACTGGCGCTTGCCCATTGCGGCGAGAGTGAGCACGCCGATGCGGTGTCGCTGGGGGTTGAGTCAAGGTTGAATCGGGGGCAAGCCCATGTGGGATAACCCGCGCTTGATGAACCTCATCGCCAATTGTCTTTTCGTATTGGTAGCCGCTGCCACGGCCGCTGTGGGAGTGTATGAACTCGCTCGCTCACCAGCCTTTCCACTCAAGGCGATTCGCATTGAAGGTGAATTAACCAGAGTCGCGCGCGCGGACATCGTCAATGCCCTTCAAAGCCGGGTGCAGGGAACATTTTTTACCTCGAACCTCGAGGTGGTACGCAAACAATTCGAATCGGTTCCATGGGTGCGCCGCGCCGTGGTGCGTCGGCAGTGGCCCGATCGCCTGGAAGTGCGTCTGGAGGAGCACGTCGAACTGGCGCGTTGGGGGCGACGCGAAGACGGCACGCTCGTTAATATTTACGGTGAGCTATTTTCCGCCAGCACCACTAGCGATCTTCCGCTGTTCTCAGGGCCACAAGGGTCGGCAAAGGGCGTGGCGGAGAGTTACGCGGAATTCGCCCGTTTGCTGGCGCCGCTCGCCGTGGTGCCGCGGCAGATTGTGTTGAGCGAGCGACACGCCTGGCAATTGAAATTGGATTCCGGATTGGTCATTCAACTGGGGCGAGACCTCCCCAAGGACACGGTCAAAGAGCGCCTGGCGCGTTTTGTCGACGCCTATCCGCGTGCCTTGGCGCCGATGAAACGACGCCTGGATTACGTGGATCTTCGCTACCCCAACGGTTTTGTATTGCGTGTGCCGGGTCTGCAGCGCGCCGAAGACGCCAAGCCTGGCAACAACGCGCCGCGAGCGAAAGTTTAGGTTCGACAAATGGCATTGAGAAACGACAACAAGAATCTGATCGTTGGCCTGGACATTGGCACATCCAAGGTGGTGGCGGTGGTCGCCGAACTCGCGCCAGATGGACGCATGGAAATCGTTGGCCTTGGCAGCCACGAATCGCGCGGGCTAAAAAAGGGCGTGGTGGTGAATATCGAATCCACCGTAAATGCCATTCAGCGCGCCTTGGAAGAGGCCGAACTGATGGCCGATTGCAAGATCGCGCGCGTCTACACCGGTATCGCCGGAAGCCATATCCGCAGCTTCAATTCCACCGGCATGGTGGCGGTGAAAGACAAGGAAGTCACGGCGCTGGATGTGCAACGCGCGATAGAAACCGCGCGCGCCATGCCGATCCCCACCGATCAGCAAGTGCTGCATATTCTTACCCAGGAATTCATTGTCGATGGGCAGGATGGGGTGCGCGAGCCCATGGGTATGAGCGGCGTGCGGCTAGAAGTCAAAGTGCATATCGTCACCGGCGCGGTCAGCGCGGCGCAAAACATAGTCAAGTGCGTGCGCCGCTGCGGTCTGGAGGTGAGCGACTTGGTGTTGCAACCTCTGGCTTCCTCGCTGGCGGTACTCACCGAGGATGAGAAGGAGCTGGGCGTTTGCCTGGTGGACATAGGCGGTGGCACCACTGATATCGCGGTATTTCGCGAAGGCGCGATACGTCATACCGCGGTGGTGCCGATTGCCGGCGATCAAATCACCAACGATATCGCCATGGCGCTGCGCACCCCAACCGCGGATGCGGAAGATTTGAAAATTCGCTTTGGCTGCGCCTTGCGGCAGCTCGCCGATGCTGGGGAAAACATCGAAGTGCCGGGCGTTGGCGATCGCCCCTCGCGCCAGTTGTCGCGCCAGGTGTTGGCCGAAGTGATCGAGCCGCGTGTCGAGGAGTTGTACTCGTTAGTACAAAAGGTATTGCGCGATTCGGGCTATGAAGAGTTGCTATCCTCGGGTCTAGTGCTCACTGGTGGCAGTTCGGTGATGCAAGGCATGGTTGATCTGGGCGAGGAAATTTTTCACATGCCGGTGCGCCTGGGTGTGCCGCGCTACTCGGGTGGATTATCGGATGTGGTGCGCAGCCCGCGCTACGCCACGGTTGTCGGTCTGCTGATCGAGGGGCGAACGCAAATGGAACGCGGTTTGCTCGCACGGCAAGGCGTGTCGATCAAGCAAGTATTTTCGAGAATGCGGGAATGGTTTCAGCGCAATTTTTAGCATGTGTGAGCAATGCAAGTGGTGACTACTGGCGCAAGCTTTCTAAAAGGTGTTTTTTTAGGTTTGATGGTTTTGTAGGTGATTTTTCCGGCGGGGCCTGGATATCAGGCGATGGTTTTCAATAAAACATGGAGGTATAAAAAATGTTCGAAATCGTGGAACCTCAAGTGAATGGCACAGTGATCAAGGTATTTGGCGTTGGTGGCGCCGGCGGGAATGCAGTTGACCACATGATTGCACACGGTGTTCTTGGCGTTGAATTCGTAGCCGCGAACACAGACGCGCAAGCCTTGCAACGCGG
>JBJXEY010000061.1:0-4048 GCA_046153355.1 Burkholderiales bacterium | reverse complement strand
GTACCGGTGAATGCGGCGGTGGTCGAACAGCGCAGCATGCCGGTCAAGTTGGATGCCATCGGCAATGTCGAGGCGTTTACCGCTGTGGCGATCAAGGCACGCGTTGACGGCCAGATTACCGAGGTTAATTTTCGCGAAGGGCAGGAGGTCAAGCAAGGAGAGATTCTTTTCAAGATCGATCCCGGTCCCTATTCCGCGGTGTTGCGTCAGGCCGAGGCCACCGCCGCGCGTGATCGCGCCAGTTTCCAGCGCGCCAAGCAACAAGATGATCGATACAAAGAGTTGCTTGAGAAAAATTTCGTTTCGCAAGATGGCTACTCGCAATTCAAAACCAATGCGGAAACCGCGCAGGCGGTTGCCGACGCGAGCCAGGCGGTTGTGGAGAATGCAAAAGTGCAATTTGAGTACACGACCATCCGTTCGCCGATCAACGGCTTCGCGGGAAAGATTCTCCTTCAGCGGGGGAATATTGCGCGTGCCGCCGATCCGAATCCCATCGCCAACATCAATCAGGTTCGTCCTATCTATGTGACGTTCGCGGTGCCTGAGCAAAGGCTTGCGGAGGTCCGCAGCCGTATGGGTTCTTCCTTATTGGCGGTGGATGCGGTTCCGAGCGATGCCAAGGATGGCAAACGCGCCACCGGTAAGTTGGTATTTATCGACAATTCGGTTGATCTTGCCACGGGCACCATCAAACTCAAGGCGCAATTCGACAATACCGACAACGCGCTGTGGCCCGGTCAATTCGCCCAGGTGAGCATGCGTCTGTATGATCAAAGCGATGCGTTGGTGATCCCCGCGCAGGCGGTGCAGACTGGGCCAAATGGGCAGTTCGTATTTGTTGTGAAGCCTGATGAGACCGTCGAGATTCGACCAGTGACCATAGCCCGCACCGATGGCGATATGTCGATCGTGGGTAGTGGCGTGAAAAAGGACGAAAAAGTGGTCACGCAGGGGCAGTTGCGTTTGACCAATGGAACCAAGGTCTCGGTCAAGTCCTAGGCTGCCGCAGTCATCGGCGCGGCGCCGCGCCATAAATCGAGGGGATAACAATGAATAATTTGGCCGAACCGTTTGTACGCCGCCCGGTCATGACCACGCTGGTCATGGCCGCATTTCTTATCTTTGGCGTGGTGGGGTTCAAGTTGATGCCAGTCAATGCGCTGCCCAGCATCGACTTCCCCACCATCCAGGTCACGGCGGAGCTCTCCGGCGCAAGCCCCGAAACCATGGCGGCGGCCGTGGCTACCCCGTTGGAAAAACAATTCTCCACCATTGCCGGCATCGATTCGATGACCTCGCAAAGCGGCCAGGGCACTACACAGATCACCATTCAGTTTTCCCTGGATCGCAGTATCGACGCTGCAGCGCAGGATGTGAATTCGGCCATCGCCGCGACTGCCCGCCAGTTGCCACCGGCGATGACCTCGCCACCCTCGTTTCGCAAGGTCAACCCTGCCGACGCGCCGGTTTATTTTCTCGC
This sequence comes from Burkholderiales bacterium, assembly GCA_046153355.1. Lineage (GTDB taxonomy): Bacteria > Pseudomonadota > Gammaproteobacteria > Burkholderiales > SG8-39 > 2-02-FULL-62-17. The sequence continues at coordinate 2,565 of JBJXEY010000061.1, read as the reverse complement.
CTTGACTTCGGACACTATGCCGTTGTCCTCGGTCAATGAATATGCGGAGACCTTCCTCGCGCAACGTATCGCCACCATCAATGGCGTGGCGCAGGTGCAGGTGTTTGGGCAGCAGAAGTACGCGGTCCGAGTGCAGCTTGATCCCAAACAATTGGCCTCGCGCGGCGTGGGTATCAATGAAGTGCAGCAGGCAGTGTCGCAGGCGAATCAAAACCTTGCCACCGGCACGCTGTATGGCCGGGATCGCCTGTTCGCCATCCAATCGACCGGGCAGTTGTTTAACGCCGCAGCTTTCGATCCGGTAATAGTTTCCTATCGCAATGGCTCACCGATTCGTCTTCGCGAAGTGGGCAAAGCTGTCGATGGCGTGCAGAACAACAAAGTGGCCGCCTGGTTCAAGGACAAACGCGGCGTGATTCTCGCCATCCAACGCCAGCCCGGCACCAATACCATCGAAATGGTGGATCGCATTAAGGAATTGATGCCGACCTTCCGCGCCGAAGTGCCGGTGGGGATCAATATCGATGTGTTATATGACCGCTCCATCACCATCCGCGATTCGGTGCGCGATGTCGAGGAAACCCTGCTGATTGCGCTGGTGCTGGTGGTGGGCGTGATATTTCTTTTCTTGCGCAATGTGTGGGCCACCATCATTCCGGCGTGTTCGTTGCCCATCGCCATCGTGGGCACGTTCGCTTTCATGTACGCGGGCGGCTACAGCATCAATATGTTGTCGTTGATGGCGCTCACACTCGCGGTGGGTTTCGTGGTGGATGATGCGATCGTGATGCTGGAGAACATCACGCGGCATATCGAAATGGGCAAGACGCCCATGCAGGCGACGCTGGATGGCTCCAAAGAAGTCACCTTCACCATTCTTTCCATGACCTTGTCCTTGGTGGCGGTATTCATACCGGTGTTATTCATGGGCGGCATTCTCGGGCGCCTGCTGCAGGAGTTCGCCGTGACCATCATCATCGCGGTGCTGATTTCGGGTTTTGTTTCGCAGACCTTGACACCGATGATGTGCGCCCGCGTGTTGAAGCCACACGATCCAAATCAAAAACATGGTTGGCTTTTTATGCTGTTCGAGCGAGCGTTTAATACCACGCGCGACGCCTATGGTTCGAGCCTCGCCTGGGTGATCCGCCATTCGCGCCTAACCATGGTGGTGTTTTTCGCCATCATTGGTTTGACTTGGTATCTTTTCGACAAAGCGCCTAAGGGGTTTTTGCCCAATGACGATAGCGGTCAAATCGTTATCCTCACCGAGGCGGCCCAGGATATTTCTTTCGAAGCGATGATGCTGCGCCAGCAGGAAGTCATGGCCATTGTGGGTAAGGACCCGAACGTCGCCGGTTTCATGAGTTTCATCGGCGCGGGCACCGGCAATGCCTCGATGAATAACGGCCGTATTGTGGTGGCGTTGAAGCCGCGTAACGAACGTCTGCCGGCCGACGAAGTGGTGCGTCAGTTGCGGCCAAAATTCTCAGGGCTCATCGGTATGTCGGTATTCGTGCAAAACCTGCCGCCGATTCGTATTGGTTCGCGTATCACGCGTAGTCAATACGTGTACACGGTGCAAGGCTCGAGCCTGTCGGAGTTGACCGAGTGGGTGCCGCGCATCGAGCAACGCATGAAGTCGGTGCCGTCGCTGACCAACGTTTCCAGTGATTTGCAAATCTCGCGCCCACAGGTGAGTGTGGAGATTGACAGAGAGAAAGCCTCTTCGCTCAATCTGTCGGTGCAGCAGATTCAAGTGGCGCTGAATAACGCGTTTAGCTCAGTGAACATTTCAAACATCTATACCTCCACCAACCAGTACTTCGTTATTCTGGAATTGGCGCCAGAGTATCAACGCGATCCCTCCGCGCTATCGCAACTCTATGTGCGTTCCAGCACTGGCAATCTGGTGCCGTTGGGTTCGGTGGCCAAGTTTACCTATGGCGTGGGGCCGCTTACCGTGAGCCACCAGGGTCAATTGCCTTCGGTGAATATCTCCTTTGACCTGCGCGACGGTACTTCGCTCTCCGATGGCATTACGGCAATCAATGCGGCGGTGTTGGAGATTCAAGCGCCGGCTTCCTTGACCGGAAGTTTTCAGGGCACCGCGCAGGCGTTCCAGAAATCTTTGGCCGGCATGGGCATGTTGTTGATTTTGTCCATCATCGTGATTTATCTGGTGCTGGGTGTGTTGTATGAAAGCTTCATCCACCCGATCACGATTCTTTCCGGGCTGCCCACTGCGGCGCTTGGGGCGGTGGTGACCCTCCTGATCTTCGGCCGGGAGCTGGATATGTACGCCTTCGTTGGCATGATTATGCTCATAGGCATTGTGAAGAAGAACGCCATCATGATGGTGGATTTCGCCATTGAGTCCGGGCGCAATGAGGGCATGAAGGCGGCCGAGGCGATTCACAATGCCTGCCTGATTCGCTTTCGACCGATCATGATGACCACCTTCGCCGCGATTATGGGCACCATACCGATTGCCATGGCTCTAGGTGCGAGTGGCGAAGCGCGCCGGCCTTTGGGTCTCGCGGTGGTGGGTGGGTTGCTGGTATC
>JBJXEY010000060.1:0-4961 GCA_046153355.1 Burkholderiales bacterium | reverse complement strand
GCTCCATGACTGGTAAAATTGTGGTTGGACTGGCAGGTATCGGTACAGGAGGAATGGTAGTTGGCGCCTCTGCGATGGGCGAAGGTAATATTGGGGTCACAGGAGCCTGTGTGGTTGGACTTTGTGCCAAGTAAGCAGAAAATGGCCGCCCTTTTTTTGAAATAAACCGGTGAAGAAGATCAGTTTTTCCGGAACTCAATAATTTCATCATCTGCTCACGCTCCATCGGGCGCTGAAGAATGATTTTTCCAGAACGAAAATCGCAGCTTTTATCCTTGCCAAGGGAAAGTACGCAGGAATAGGTCATATCCAACTCAAATACCTGTCCTTCGCACTTCGGACATTTACCTAGGGGTTCCTTGCCCTCAAGATCGGGCATTTCGATCTCCCCCGAAGCATCGGTTCTTTCCTGTCCAAAATCGAATTCAATGGGTTGATCTTTGCCCAGTCGAATCGCTGCGACAAACGGTCTGCCGATACGGCTTCGAAATCCGCTTAAAGGGCCGATCTTTCCGTTGTTAATCAACTCAGCGATTTCTTCGGGTGACCACTCTCGTCCCGACAGCACTTTCCAAAGGGAAAAGTCGCATTTCAAACACTGAAACTTTCGATAGTTTTCCTGAATGATTCCCCCGCACTTCGGGCACGGCGCCTCCACCGTGGCGAACGCTGTATCGGGAATCTCGCCCTCTTTGACCCTTGTCACCATTTCGCGCGTAAGCGAAGTGATGTGGTCCATGAATTCTCCGCGGGCGAGTTTGCCCAACTCCATTTGTTTGAGTTTGTACTCCCAATCTCCTGTCAGTTCTGGTGAAGTAAGCTCATCTATACCGAAATGCTTAAGCGCAAACAACAATGAAAAAGCCTTCGGAGTCGGCTGCAATTCTCGGCCATTGCGATGAATATAGTCCTCGCGCAATAACCCTTCAATAACCGCTGCGCGAGTCGCCGGCGTGCCTAACCCCTTCTGATCCATTGCGGCCCGCAAATCTTCATCTTCGATCAGTTTGCCGGCACCTTCCATCGCGGAGAGCAGAGTGGCTTCTGAAAACCTAGCGGGAGGCCGGGTTTGCGATGGCTCCGCCCGAACCTCCAGGGTCTTGACAACCTCTCCTTGGGAAACTAACGGGAGCGTTTCTCCTTCATCCGCGAGATTTCGCCCATATACGGATAACCATCCAAGATTGACCAGCACTTTGCCTTCAGTCTTGAATGGATGTGAAGCTATTCGCGTAATGCGAGTCGTTTGCAAATATTCCGCAGCAGGATAAAAGACTGCAAGAAAACGCCGAACGACAAAATCATAAATTTTTCCTTCGGCATCATTGAGCTGTTTTGGTGCTTGCAAAGTCGGGATGATGGCGAAGTGATCGGAGATCTTTTTATCGTCAAAAATGCGCTTGTTGGGACGAAGCCAACCTTGTTTCAAAATTTGCGACGCAAATGGTGCGTAGACGCCCGCTGACGCAGATTTGCTTTTCAGCGCTTCCAACGTCTCTTTTACGGTAGGTAGATAATCTTCAGGCAGCGCCCGCGCGTCGGTTCTAGGATAAGTGAGAACCTTATGCCTTTCGTAGAGTGCTTGCGCCAAGGAAAGCGTGGTTCTTGCCGAAAAACCAAATCGGCTATTTGCCTCGCGTTGCAGGCTGGTGAGGTCGAAAAGAAGCGGCGATAACTGCGTCGTAGGTTTTGTCTCTTCGGTGACTATCCCGTTTTCACCCTGGCAATTCGAAACTAACGAGAGCGCGTCGGCTTCCTTCCAAATCCGTTCAGCACGACGGTCCGCGTCACTATCGTCTTTTTTGAATGCTTCATCGAACCATCGACCGGGATATTCTCCCCCGGAAGCCTGGAATTTTGCGTGCACTTCCCAGTAATCCCGAGAGCGAAAGGCACGAATCTTTTGTTCGCGTTCGACCAAAATGGCCAACGTCGGTGTTTGTACACGTCCTACGGTGGTTAGATAAAACCCGCCTTGCTTGGAATTAAAGGCGGTCATCGCGCGAGTGCCGTTAATGCCAATCAACCAATCGGCTTCAGAACGGCATTTCGCGGCATCAGCCAACGGCAGCAACTCTTCATCGCGGCGCAGGCCGTCGAATCCATCGCGAATTGCCCCCTGCGTCATGGATTGCAACCAAAGTCGTTGGACCGGCTTATTGCTGCCGACGTGCTGGATGATGTAGCGAAAAATAAGCTCGCCTTCGCGCCCAGCGTCGCATGCGTTGATCAACGCCGTAACATCCTTGCGCTTGATAAGTTTGGTCAACAGCTTCAGACGGTCTTCGGTCCGCTCAATAGGACGAAGATCGAAATCAGGTGGAATTACCGGAAGGTTGGCAAACGACCATTTTCCGCGCTTGACTTCATATTGTTCTGGCGCGGCAATTTCGAGCAAATGGCCGATGGCTGATGACAAAACGTAATTGTCGCTCTCGTAATAATCCCCTACGCGCGTAAAACCGCCCAAAGCGCGAGCGATATCGTTCGCGACAGAGGGCTTTTCGGCGATAACAAGTTTTTTGCTCACGGAAAATGACCTTGAATTTACTTCGCCGCGCGAAATCTAGAACATGTCGAGGATTCACTCAGAACTGGGAAATGTCTTCGACAATCCTCGCGCAACACCAAACACGGGTAGCGGAAAGCCGGCAATCATACGTGCAACCCACGATGCGAAGCAAGAAACTGAGGCTCGCGAAAAGGAAGCGGAACTAAGCGACGACTATTTAGGGCCTACCGGAGTACTAGGGTGCCTAGATAACTTCAGTGTCAATGCATTTGCCGCTTTTCGCCTTCAGGAAGCAATTCATCCAAAATCAATGCATCAACGTTACCTCGGTGCGTCCACAGGACAATGAGCACGATAATCTTGAATTTGTCGAGCGCAACGGCGTCTTCCTCAATGGCCATTGCTCGTTCGATAATTAATTCGCGCAACAACGGCGTCAATATTCGGGCGCTTTCTAAAAACGCGAGGAAACCGCGTGCCTCCGCTGACAGCTTCTCCTGTTCGTAAGGCGCGTAAACTCGCAGCGAAAGGCTCGCATCCAGGGCTTCGGACAAGCTGGATTCTTTCCACCGCGACAGGCCTGTTAGCCAGTCTAATGCTTCGCTAATGTCTTCGTTCTCGAACCCGGCCGCGTGCAGTCTGCGCGACAGCGTATCCTGATCCGGATAGCTTTCGGACTGATAGTAATTCTCGAAAAGGTAGACAAGAACTTCGATCATGCAAACGAGGTCCAATTCGTGCCAAAAAAATGCGCGATAGATGAGCGCGCACTAGATAGCCTGGCAAGCTGTTTTATTTTCTTTTTGGACATTCTCGCCAGATATCCGCCTCGATATATCGGTGTCGAACCACTAGCTAAGTCTTTGATACAACCCACCCGGTAAGCTCGCTATCAATCCTTGCAATTCAAGCATCAAAAGCATCGCGGTAATTGCGCTAATAGGCATCGTGCAGCGTCTTTGCAGTTCATCAAGGTCACAAGGATCATACCCAATATATTGTAGCAGAGGACATTCAGACTTCAATATGTTGGGTTCTGCACTAAGTGAACATAGATTGAATTCCTCAAGGATATCTTGCGCGGTTTCGACCAATTTTGCCCCTTGTTTAATTAGCGCATGGCAACCGCGTGATTGAGGGGAATGAATTGAGCCCGGAATGGCGAACACCTCACGGCCTTGTTCAAGCGCCAATTTCGCGGTAACTAACGAGCCGGAAGCTGCCGCCGCCTCAACGACCAGACATCCTTTAGCTAGCCCACTGATAATCCGATTACGCTTGGGAAAGTTGTTGGCAAGGGGCGGCATGCCAAGCGGAAATTCCGAGATGATCGCCCCACGCGCCGCGATCTCGCGCGCAATTTTTTGATTAGCGCGCGGATAAACAATATCCGCGCCACACCCCAGAACTGCGATTGTCGTACCGCCGCCGTCTAAAACGCCCTGATGAGCTGCGGCGTCTATGCCTAATGCCATGCCGCTGACGATCGTCAATCCAGCCTGTGAAAGACCGCGGGCAAATCTGTTCGCATTGATTAACCCTTGCGGCGTTGCATTGCGGCTACCGACAATGGCCAAGCACTCCGTAGCAAGCAAATTTGGTTCACCGATAACAAATAACATCGGAGGAGGATTGCTGCATTGAAGCAGCGCCTTTGGATAGGCCGGGTCGGCAAGGGTGACTAGCGCATGCCCTTCGACAGCCAGCCACTTCAGGGTGGAGTCGATTTTTGATTGTCTTGGATTGTCTACCAGGATTCGACCGGCGATTTCAAGACCTGTGTAGTGCGCGAGCTGATACTTGGACGCCGCCAGTATTTTGCCTGGGAGGCCAAAAACCGAAAGGAGCTGCCGAAATACCGATGGTCCGAGACCTTCTACTAGGCTCAGACTAATCCAATCCGCTGTGTCCACCGCGATACGCATAGATACTTAACGCGGCAACTAGCGATTTGGATGTCAGAAAATGGAGGAAAAAATAATTATTTTTTTAAATATTGAATCTGGAAATATAAATTAGAAGCGTTCCAGACGCGCGCGCTTGCTTCGTTCGGGGCTGCCCGCCGGAATTTCCTAAGGTGTTCGCAGCATGTCGCCAGGCGATACCGGTCTTGAACTCTCCATGATTAAGGCGTAGGAAACCGAGGCAAAAGTGCGAAATACCAGCACTAATCCATAGCGCTCGTCAGGCAATAGAAAAGTAGGAGCAGAGTCCCGGGATAAGGTAGAGGCAGGGTCCACCGCTTTAATGCCGGACCTATATAGCGCCAATACATGCCCATTTTCCACGCCGTCACGACTGCCTTTATTTAGGACCACAACTGCGTCGCGACCACCTTCACTTGTCGACAACGCACCATAAATGGCGATGGTCTTTGCCTGCAAGACTGACTTGGGCGCATGCGGAAGGTATTGATTGATAACTGGAAGCCCGGTGGCAACAAGCCTAT
>JBJXEY010000048.1:0-7393 GCA_046153355.1 Burkholderiales bacterium | reverse complement strand
GCCAAAGATTCGGTTCTACCGCCACGAACGTCGCCTGTTTTTCTTCATCTTCGTTCACATGCTGGACGATGACACCGTCTTTTCTCAGAGGCAGGTTGAGCAGATCGCCACCTTCCCACGGGTGCTTAACACCGTCGATCAGCGTGTAGCCCCGGCCTTCGAGAATATAGATCACCTGACCGCCCTGAAATTTGAGCCGCCCGGTACGGCTGCCGGGTGGGATCTCCTGCTCGAAAAACACCAGGCTCGAGATGGTGGTATCGGTAATGGAGGGATGCAAATACCACTTCATCAAACCCATTTCGTTGCTTTCCTGAGGAAGCTCGTCGGCGCGCACCACCTGAACCGCGGTCTTTTGCCGTTCCCGCTGCGTGTCGCGCATCGCGATCATTTCATCCCAGAAGTTATGCTCGGCCAGCTTCGCTGTTCGTTCACTTGTCACGATGTCGCTCCTTTACAAACTAAAAATATCAACCTCGGAGGTACCGGGGGACTGCGCCTCCTGTGCCCCAACATCACGGGAAAACGTTTCTCTCCCGCTTCGCATTTTGAATCAATCGGCGTTTCTCAAGCATAGCAATGTGCGCGGGTTTCCGCGCCGCTCGTCTACAGGCGCTGTACCACGATGGCAATGATGCATTGCCTGCAAAGGGCGGCCCTACCTAAACCGCGCCGCTCCTCTCCAACTCGTGAATCTCCTCCTCGTTGTACCCGATCTCAGCCAGCACGCTGCGATTGTGCTCACCAAGCGTGGGCGCTGCGGTGATGTCGGGCCGCGCACCATCGAAGCGCACCGGATTGCGCAGCCCAACTACTTTGCCTTCGGTGGGATGTTCGACCGTACACAATAGATCGAGATACTTCACCTGCGGATCTTCGAACACCTCGGCGGTATCGTTGACCGGCGCGAAGGGCACGTCGTTTGCCTCCAATAGCGCCATCCAATGCATCCGCGGTTGCGATACGAAGACTTCACCCAGAATTTTCCGCAAATCGAGATAATTTTCAATGCGGTTCTGGCGATTGGAAAATTTCTCCATGTCGTTGAGATCCGGCCGCCCGATGGCGGAGATGAGGCTCGACCAAAACTTTTCATGGCGCGACAGGTGCACTGCGAGCAGTTTTGCGTCGGCGCAACGGAACGCAAACGCCTGCGATGCGGCGGTGCGCGTCAATGGCTTGGAGGTGATGCCACGCTGTGTGTAGGTCGCGACATAATCAGCCATGACGGCGATGGAACATTCGAGAAGATTTACTTCGACTTTGCGCCCAATGCCAGTGCGATGCCGCTCATGCACCGCCGATAAAATGCCGTAAGTCGCGTACATGCCGGTGAGGTAGTCCGATATGGTTGGCCCCATCACCTGCGGATCCTCCGGATTCAATTGCGAGGCCGCGATGCCACTCAGCGCCAAGCCAATGGTGTCGAATGCCGGCCTGCCACTATAGGGGCCGGTCGCGCCAAAGCCGGTGATCGAGCAGTGAATCAGGCGCGGATAATTTTTCCTTAGTTCTTCGGCGCCGAATCCGAGCCTCGCGAGCACACCCGGCCGGTAGTTCTCCACCAGCACGTCGGCGCGGGAGAGAAGTTTGCGAAACGCTTTACCGCCAGTTTCGGTCTGCAGATTGAGCTTAACGCCTCGCTTGTTAAGATTGAAGGCCATGAAATTGGGGCTGTAGAGTCCACCGCGAAAGCTGCGGAAAGGATCGCCGCCCTTGGGGTGTTCGACTTTGATCACATCAGCGCCGGCATGCGCCAGCACCATGCCGGCAAGCGGCGCGGTGATCATCGTGCCCAGTTCCAAAACCACGAGACCGTCGAGTGGTCGCGGTGCCTCTGCGCTGCTTGTCATGGTGTTCGGCCTTGTAATTTGTTTCGCATCGAGTATCGCATGCGACAACGATTGTTTCTGTCAGCGCGGCAAGCGCGCGCTTCACCGCGGTGCCAATTTTGCATGGGACGTCGATTGACACGCATTGGGGCGGCACCTATAGTCAAGCGACCTGATTTCCGCGCCAGCAATTTCCTCGGCAGCTCTGCAACCGGCAAGCGCCATGAGAAATCACCGACTTGACTATAAGCCGGCGCGCTTAAAATCGGCCCATTCTTCAAGGAGTATCCCACGTGCGAAAAAGCCTTCTTATCCTTGCGCTGCTTGGCGCGCCATGGATGACCACCAACGCAGCGCATGCGCAGACCTATCCAAACAAGCCGATACGCTTCGTGCTGAATGTTTCGGTGGGTGTGCTCTCGGATATTGTCATGCGCGTGGGTGTCGTCGAACTGGGCAAACAAATGGGCCAGCCCTGGGTGATCGAAAACCGGCAAGGCGGCAATTTCGTCCCCGGCGCTGTCGCCTGCAAGAATTCGGCGCCGGATGGCTACACCGTATGCTTGGTCAATGAGCAGTCGATCTCGCTCAACCCACACATCATCCCCAATCTGCCGTACGACCCGGATAAGGATTTCAAACCGGTGACCAACCTCTACGTTCAGGTATCCGGAGTGGCAGCGGCCTCAACGCTAGCCGCCAATTCCATCGGCGAATTGCAAAAGTTAGGCGCGGCGAAATCCGCGGCAATGAATTTCGCCACGCTCGGACCCGGCACCACGCAAGACATCCTGCGGCAGTGGATGAACAACAAATGGAAAACCGAATTTGTCGGCGTGCCGTACAAGGGTATGAACGTGATTCTTAATGCCATCGTCGCGGGAGAGAGCAATCTCACGCAGACCTCGCTTGGCAGTGCCGGCGCTTACCTTGCCAGCGGAAAGGTGAAGTTGCTTGCGGTCAACAGCGCCAAGCGATTAGCAAAACTACCCGAGGTGCCCACCTTCACCGAGGCCGGGCTGGGCGAATTCATTGATGTGCAAGGGCGCTTCTGGTGGGGGCTGGTGGTTCCAGCCGGGGTTCCCGATGCCATCGTGCAAAGACTGAACGGCGAATTTACGAAATTGTTTCGCGAGCCCAAATTCGCTGAGTTTATCGACGCGCAGTACCTCGACGCCGTGCTCGGCACACCCGAGCAGTTTGCCGCCTTCATCAAAACTGACCGCGAACGCGCGCGCATGGTCGTCAAGACCTTCAACGTGCCGATGTTATGAGCCTGCCACGTCGAGTTGTGTAGCCGCAACGGCAGAACTGTCTAACCAACAATCCAAGGAAGCATTATGAGTTTGCGTGACGCGGCCATCGTAGCCTATGCCGAAACCAAGGTCATGGAAAAGACCGACCGCGATATTTTCGAACTGGACGGCGACATCCTCGAATCGTTATTGGACAAGACCGGTATCGAGAAATCGGAAATCGACGCGCTGGTGGTATCCGGCTTGACGCGCACAGGCGCGGGAAATGTGTTCTGGGCCCAGACCACGGCCGATGAGCTGGGGTTGGAAGTGAACTACTGCGATCAAGTGCATATCGGCGGTTGTTCGGCAACCGGCGCGGTGGCGCGCACCGCGGCGGCCATCGATGCCGGGCTTTGCAACACGGCGTTTCTGCTCTTCTCCGATACGCCCTCGGAGGACAACCGCCGCGATCGCGGCTTTGGTTCGGAATGGATCGGCACCTATGGATTGATGGGCCCGCCCGGCGCGTTCGGCCTTCTGTCCCGCCGCTACGAGCATCAGTATGGTCTGGACTATGAAATGCTCGGCAAACTGGCCGTCACCCAGCGCAACCATGCGCTACTCAATGACAATGCCTGCGAGAAGCTCAGAAAACCGATCACGGTGGAGGATTATCTCAACTCACGCATGATCGCCGAACCCATCCGGCTGCTCGATTGCGTGATGCCCTGCGACGGCGCCACCGGCCTCATCATGATGAGCCGCGAACGCGCCCGGCAAAAAGGGTTGGTAAATTCTGTGATACCGATTGGCTATGCCGAACGCACCAACTACCGCGGTGGTGAGGGCATGGTCGATGTGACCTGGAGCGGGCACAAGGACGCAGGCAAGCGCGCGCTAGAGATCGCCGGTTTGAGCTTGAAGGATGTGGCCTCGTTTCATCCCTATGACGATTTTCTTATTGCCATCATGCTGCAATTCGAGAACCTGGGCTTCTGCAAACACGGCGAAGGTGGCGCGTTTATCCGCGACCACAATCTCTCGTTTGATGGCGATCTGCCGCTCAACACCGGCGGCGGGCTGATTTCATCGGGCGCGGCGGCCTGTTCGTCGCACAACCTGATCGAAGCGGTGCGGCAATTGATGGGCGAAGGCGGCCGCCGCCAGGTCAAGGACACGCGCAATGCGCTGGTAACCGGCATCGGCTGGATCAACTATGGACGCAATTGGGGGTCGAGCGCCGTCATGGTGCTGGTGCCCAATGAATGAGAAGCAATGCGTGAAAATTAGCCAGTGAAAGACAGCCAATGAGCGATCCCAATCAACTAAACGACACCTCCAGCGTCAAGCGCAACATCCGGCGTTATGGATTTGCCAAGCCCTACTGGGAAGGCACGCGCGATAAGAAACTCATACTTCAATACTGCCGCGTCACGGGAAAATTTCAGCACTATCCGCGACCGGTCAGCATCTACACCGGCAGGCGCCGCGACATTGAGTGGCGCGAGGTAACAGGTAACGGCACGATTTATTCGTTCACGATCACCCATCGCGGCGCGCCCGCCTTTCGCGGACATGAGCCCTACGTAGTGGTGTCGGTCACGCTGGATGAAGGCGTCAACGTGATCGCCAACATGATGCACTGCACGCGCGATCAACTGCACATCGGTCTACGCGTGCGCCCTTGTTGGTTGCCACTCGAAGACGGGACGAATCTCTTGATGTTCGAGCCTGCGCCGACGGAACTAAAACAAGACGCACGCTAAACCGCATATCAATAGCGCGAGCCGCGAAAGATTGCCGTACAGTGCCGAACGCACTATTTAACGTAAAAAGGTGGCTTCGATGAATGAAAAAAATGCGGATACGCAGGGCAGCGCCTATGGCCGCGCCCCGCAGCATCCCAACAAATTGCTGACCGAAGTCGGTCCCGGCACACCCTGCGGAGAGATGTTCCGGCGCTACTGGCATCCCATCGCCGCATCGGCCGAGCTCACCAGCGTACGCCCGGTGAAGCTGCGCGTTCTTGGCGAGGATTTGGTGCTGTTCCGCGACGGCTCGGGCACGCCGGGCCTTTTGTACTCGCGCTGCATGCATCGCGGCACGTCGCTGTATTTCGGCAAGATCGAAAAGGATGGCATTCGTTGCTGCTATCACGGCTGGAAATACGACACTCAAGGGCATTGCCTGGAACAGCCCCTGGAGCCTCACGCGCGCACCCGCGAAAACATCCGCCAGCCCTGGTATCCGGTGGAAGAGCGCTACGGGCTGGTGTTTGCTTACATGGGCCCGTTGGATAAAAAACCGCTGCTGCCCCGCTACGATATTCTCGATGCCATCAAGCCGGGCGAGTATTACGACACCAGCTTCGGCAGTTGGGGCACCACCGACGATCACTCTCTGCCCGTGGTTCCCTACAGTTGGCTGAATATTTCCGATAACTTCATGGACCCGCTGCACGTGTTCGTGCTGCACTCGACCTTCTCCGGCGCGCAGTTCGACGCCGAGATGGCGCTCATCCCAAAGTTGGAATTCATCCCCACAGACGGCGGCATCTACCATTCCTCGGTGCGCACGCTCCCCGATGGGCGTGACTTCGAGCGGCTGGTGCAGTGGATGGTGCCCAACGTCATTAGCGTGCCGCCGATCCGGCCGCTGCGGGAGAGCCCGTCGCTTAGCATCTCCTGGATCGTTCCGGTGGATGACACCCACTATTACCAGGTGTTGGTCGCCCGCTGGCCCAATGGCGAGCGTATGTACCGCTCGCGCCCCAACAACAACACCCGCGTGCCATGGGGCGAGATGAACGAACGCGAGCGCCGCGATTATCCCAACGACTTCGAGGCGCAAATGGGCCAGGGGGAGATTTCGCTCCACTCAGAGGAACACCTGGTCACTAGCGACCGCGGCATGGTGATGCAGCGGCGCATGTTGAACCAAGCAATCAAAGCGGTAGAGGAAGGTGGCGATCCGGCGAATGTGTTTTTCGATGAGAACAAGGCGGTGATCAAGGTGGGCGCGCGCAATTTGTACCGGACCGCGGAGATGGCGAAATGAAAAAAACTATGCGATCGCTTTTACTTGCCGCGGCGCTGGCCGCATCGGGGACCTCGTTTGCGCAGTCGTATCCTGTGAAACCTGTGCGGCTACTGACCGTGCTTACGGCCGGGGCCGATACATGGATCCGGGTTATGGCGGGCAGACTTGCCGACAACAACGGTCAACCGTTTATCGTCGAAAACCGGCCTGGCGCCTCGGGGGTAATCGCGGTACAGGCAGTGACCGGCGCCGCGCCGGACGGACACACGCTCCTGGTGCATGGAGCGCCTTACCTTATCTCCAAGGCAATACAGCCCAACCTCGCCATGGACCCGGCCAACGAGTTGGCGCCAGTGGTGAAGGTGTACGGCAGCGGCCCTATCGGTGTGGTGGTGAGCGGCGCCTCGCCTTCGGCAAATGTCGAGGATCTGGTTGCGCGCCTCAAGGCCTCGCCGGGGAAGCTTACCTTTGGCTCCGCGGGCCTTGGGCTGATTCACCACTTCGCGGGTGAGTTGTTTCTGACCGCCACGCAGACGCAGGCGTTGCATATACCTTTCAAGGGGCCAGATCTCTACACGGCGCTGATGCGCGGCGACATCGACTTCACCGTTTCGCCGATGACCGTGATCATGCCACTGGTAAAGGCCGGCAAGATGCGCTTGCTCGCGACCATGAATGCGGGGCGGCACAGCGCGCTGCCGGATGTGCGCACCCTGAACGAGCTATACAAAAATGAACTGGTGGTGATGGAGTTCTGGGCAGGCCTGGCCGCGCCGGTCAAGACCCCGGCGCCGATTATCCGGGCGATTCACGCCGCGACGGTCAGGGCGCTGGACGATCCGGCGGTGCGCAATGCCATCGAAGTGGGCTTGAACGTACCCACCCCAGCCGAGAGCGTCGAAGCGTTCACCGCATTCGTGCGGCGCGAGAACGACAAGGCGCGCGAAATCGTGAAGCTCACTGGCATCAAAGGTGAATGAGCCAATCGTCCGCGAATTGAAAGGGATGCGATGAACCCTTGTGCCATGCATTGCGTCGCTGTCACATTGACCGCGGCGTTGCTCGCTGCCACCGGCGCCACGCCTGCGCAGAACTATCCCTCAAAGCCATTGCGAATCGTCACCATGTTGCCCGCCGGTGGGGACGCATACATTCGCGTGCTTGGCGGCAGGCTCGCGGAACTCATGGGTCAACCGGTCATCATTGACAACCGGCCGGGCGCCGCGGGCGTTCTCGCGGTGCAGGCAGTCACCGGCGCGGCGCCCGACGGTCACACGCTGATCG
>JBJXEY010000045.1:0-4584 GCA_046153355.1 Burkholderiales bacterium | reverse complement strand
CATACCGGAGACCTCTCATCTCGATCGGACGCAGAAAGTGGTTTATGAATCTCAGACTCAGGAAATGACGTCATAGATGCTCCCTAGTTGTGCGGCCTAACGTTGTGCTTACCGGCGCGCGCGTGACGCCGGTTGCGAAAAGAAGAAGGCCGCTTTCGCGCGTCCGGTACAGCTAAAGTTAGGGGTCAACTTTTTGCCACGCGAGACAAACTGTCGATTTGGCACCAAGGCGTTTTCTTCGAAGGCACGCTGGTTAATTCGGTCAAGACACGCAGCGTATGCCAGTGGCGATGGCTTTGGCAACGCCCGCACTTGCGCGGCGTGTCTGGAGCACCAGGAGCCAACGTGGATGAGTTGGCACCGCGACCAACCATGCGACCTCGATTGATGACCACGAAGATTACGAAGTTGGCGCGAAGCGCGCGTTTTCACTTTGCCTTTTCCTTTGCACGGCAACATTTCGTGACTATGGAGAAGATTGTTCGCATGGTCATGTGCCTGAAGAGGCAAGCAGGACGTGCCTCTTGGGCCGATTACCACCGACAAACTCGCGGTGATTTTCAAAGATTGAAGTCCGACGTGTGCCACGGAGGATGCACTTTGTTGACACCTAACAAGTAGTCGACCCCTGTTATGGGGCCTTATAAGACCCCAAAACCGGGGCCGATAAAAGGAACACTACTCCCAACTCCTTGATTTTTCAACCGCTATTTATTCTGGTCAACCGAAATAGGGGGCTATACGTTCATACAGTATCGCAACCATCGGATTTCTCTATGACCCAGCCTCGCCCGCAACCATCGGATTCGTCAACCTCCCAGCCTCGCTTGCTTGACCAGGTCCGGGATCGCTTGCGGTTGAAGCATTACAGCCTGCGTACCGAGGATTCGTACCTTCAATGGATCAAGCGTTTCATTCTATTTCACCGTAAAAAGCATCCCAGTGCCATGGGTGGGCTTCACGTGGACGCATTCTTGTCGCATTTGGCCACGGTTGGGCGGGTCGCCGCCTCGACGCAGAATCAAGCGTTGTCTGCTTTGTTGTTTCTTTATCGCGAGGTGTTGCAGGTCGATTTGCCGTGGATGGAGGAGATGGTGCGCGCCAAGCGGCCCGGCCGGTTGCCGGTGGTGCTCACGGAGAATGAGGTGCGCGCGTTGCTCGCGCATTTGGATGGCACGCGTTGGTTGGCGGTGAGTTTGTTGTACAGCTCGGGGATGCGTTTGTTGGAGGGTTTGCGTTTGCGGGTGAAGGATGTGGATTTCGAGCGGTTTGAGATTTTGGTGCGTGATGGCAAGGGTTCGCGCGATCGGGTGACGATGTTGCCGCAAGGGTTGGTTGAGCCGCTGCGCGCGCATTTGGTGAAGGTGCGCGCGATTCATGAGGGTGATTTGGCGGCGGGTTATGGCGATGTGTATTTGCCGTTCGCGTTGGCGCGCAAGTATCCCAAGGCGGGGCGCAGTTGGATTTGGCAGTATGTTTTTCCGTCAGGGAGCCGGTCCGTAGATCCACTCGATGGGGTGATTCGGCGCCATCATCTGGATGAGAAGATTGTGCAGCGTGCGGTGGTCAAAGCGGCGCGGGCGGCTGGGTTGGGCAAGCCGGTGTCGCCACATGTGCTGCGCCACAGTTTTGCCACGCATTTGCTGGCCTCGGGCTATGACATTCGCACGGTGCAGGAGTTGCTCGGCCACAAGGATGTCTCGACCACCATGATTTATACCCATGTGCTCAATCGCGGCGGGCGCGGGGTGTTGAGTCCATTTGATCGGATCGATCCTGGCGCGCCGCGCGCGCCGGCAAAAAATCAGTCCTCTGGTAGTGATACTTGAATTATTGGTCTGGGCCGGCGCGGGATTTGGTTGTCGATTTGTTCGCAATGCTTGCAATTCGCTGAATGGGTGAAACCAATCGGTGCGTGGTGCGTTGTACTCGAATGCCGATGGTTCGCAGGACACCGTGAGATTCTGGGCGCTGGGATTCGCCTTGGGGGTTTGCCTATTGCAAAGGCAGGCTGAGTTATTCGCTTGGCCATCGATCATCGCTGCGTTGGCGGTTTCCATTTCGCTTCTGATCGTGGCGCGGCGGTCGCGCGCGCGCGTTGTGCTGGGGGGGGCGGGGAACCGTTGGTTCGCAGAGCGGGGTGTCGCGGGATTGCTTGTGTTTTGCTTGGGCGCGTTGTTCGGTTTTTCTTACGCCGCCGCCTTCGCCCAATGGCGCTTAGCCGACCGTCTCGATCCCGCCTGGGAGGGTAAAGACCTCTTGCTCACCGGCGTCGTCGCCAGTCTGCCGCAGCCCTTTGAGCGCGGGGTGCGTTTCGAGTTTGAGGTGGAGTCGGCCGAACCTTGGGATGCGGTGGTGCCTTCGCGGGTGAGTCTTTCTTTTGCCAATGGTTTGTCGCCCGAGGAGTATCAGGTGTTGTTGCCGCTGCGCGCCGGTGAGCGCTGGCGTTTGCCGGTGAATCTGCGCCTGCCGCATGGTTTGTCGAACCCGCATGGGTTCGATTTCGAGGCGTGGTTATTGGAGCGCGGTATTCGCGCCACGGGTTCGGTGCGTGCGCGTGGCGGGGCCGAGCGCTTGAATGAGTTTGTCGCGCGGCCGGGTTACATGATCGAGCGCCTGCGCGAGTCGATTCGTATTCGGTTCTGGGATGCCTTGGCGGGCGCGCCTTATGCGGGGGTGTTGATTGCGTTGGCGATTGGCGATCAGCGCGCCATCGAGCCCGAGGATTGGAAGTTGTTCGCGCAGACCGGGGTGTCGCATTTGATGTCGATCTCCGGGTTGCACGTGACGATGATTTCCGGTTTGTTCGCTTGGCTGGTGTTCAATATTTGGCGGCATGTGCCGTGGCTTGCGTTGCGCTTGCCGGCGCAAAAGGCGGCAGCGTTCGCGGCGGTGGTGGGGGCGTTGTTGTATTGCCTGATTTCCGGTTTTGCGGTGCCGGCGCAACGCACGCTTTATATGGTTGCCGCAGTGGCGTTGGCGATGTGGGTGGATCGCGCGAGCAGCGGCTCGCGGGTGTTGGCGTTTGCCTTGATTGTGGTGTTGCTGCTCGACCCTTGGGCGGTGTTGGCGCCGGGGTTCTGGTTGTCGTTTTGCGCGGTGGCGGTGATTTTTTATGTGGTGGTGCGGCGCGGTCCGTTGATTGTGGCAAACGAGGCAAAGAGTATTGCAGGGGCGAAGGGTATTACCGAGGCAAAGGGTATTGCAGAGGCGAAGGGTATTGCAGAGATGCCACGGGGCATGCTCCGCCAATGGGGCCAGGTGCAGTGGGCGGTGACGCTTGGCTTGGCGCCGCTGACGCTGGTGTTTTTTCAGCAGGTGTCGTTGGTGTCGCCTCTGGCCAATGCGTTGGCCATTCCTTTGGTTAGTTTTGTCATCACGCCGCTGTCTTTATTGGGGGCGGTGCTTCCCTTGGAATGGCCTCTACACGTCGCGCATCGGTTGCTCGAATGGCTGTTTTCATTTTTAACCTTACTCGCCAGTGTCGAAGGCGCTGTTTGGACGCAACATTCCCCCGCGCCGTGGACGTTGCCCCTAGCCATGGCGGGCGCGCTGTGGATGCTGGCGCCGCGTGGTGTCCCGGCACGGGTATTGGGCGTTGTACTGTTTCTGCCGATGTTCCTGGTGAAGCCGCCCTTGCCGGCACCGGGCGAGTTGTGGCTCACCTTTGTCGATGTAGGGCAGGGTATGGCGGTGGAAGCGCGCACTCGCTCGCATGTGATGCTCTACGACACTGGGCCGACTTGGGGCTCGCAATCGGACTCCGGCGAGCGCGTGCTGTTGCCCTATCTTCGCGGTGAGGGTATTGCGATGCTCGATATGCTGGTGGTGTCGCACGAGGATGGCGATCATTCGGGCGGCGCGGAGTCTATTTTGCGCACGCTGCCGGTGGCGCGGCTGGCGGCGTCGTTGGCGCCCGAGCATGCGCTTAATCGTCGCCCGCTGTCGCCCTTGGCTGCCGATGCGTCGATCCTCAAAGGGCCGCGCGCGGTGCTCGCGTTTCGCTCCACCTGCGCTGCGGGCATGACATGGCAATGGGATGGGGTGCGCTTTGAGTTTTTGCATCCTTCGCGCTTGGTCTCGGCCAATCCGTTTTTGTCGACCAACAATCGCAGTTGCGTGTTGCGTATCGATACCGCGTCGGGTGCTGCTTTGCTTGCCGGAGATATCGAGCGCGATGCCGAAGCCATGCTGCTGGCGACCCAAGCGAACCATTTGCGCGCCAAGCTGCTGCTTGCGCCGCATCACGGCAGCGCCACGTCGTCGACCCCTGAATTTCTCGATGCGGTGGCACCGTCAATGGCGGTATTTCAGATGGGTTATCGCAATCGCTTTGGTCATCCGCGCGCCGAGGTGCTCGGTCGCTATATCGAACGTGGTATTGAAATCTTACGCAACGACGCGCATGGCGCCATCCGAATCAAATTTGGCGCTGAAAAGATGGCGGTGGAGGCGCATCGCGACATCGCGCGGCGCTATTGGATGGGGCGGTAAAGGAGGGCGCGGCTTCGTAGATCCCAAAACGCGCACCGCGCGGCTTCGTCAATCCGCCTTCACACCAATCGCTCGAATGATCTTTCCCCA
>JBJXEY010000044.1:0-8089 GCA_046153355.1 Burkholderiales bacterium | reverse complement strand
CAGCCAAGTGACATTAAAATCTACCGGACAGATGTGACCCGCAATTGGAATTCAACCGCCTACCCAAAGAAAATCTTTTTATTCGCAAAAGCCTGCTCGAATGTAATTATTTGCAGGCCCTGGAAGGCCAGTTCGACAGCAGTCACATCGGGTTTTTACATAGTTTTCTCGCGAAGAACCAGGGCAATCCCCCAGGCACGGCGGCGGGCGGCGCTGGGAGGCAAACCACTGGATACCGCCGACGTCGGTCAAACGGTGCGCGACGTTTTGCCAAAGATGGAGATCGAGGATACGGATTTTGGTTTCATGCTCGCCGCCAAACGCGCCGCGGCCAATGGCAAGACCTATCTTCGTGTCACGCAATGGTGCCTGCCGCACCACACCTTCATTTGCAATCCACCCGGCGAGACGCTGTTGTGGGATGCCTGGGTGCCGATCGACGATTACAACACCTGGGTGTATCGGATTTCCTATAACCCATGGCGTCCGATTAACGAGAAAGAGATTTTTGAATTCAAAAACGCCGGCATGATGCCTATGAGCGTGCAAAATATCGAGGGTAGCTATCGCCCCCTTCGCAATCGGCGCAACGATTACCTGATCGATCGCATTGTGCAGCGGGAGTTTTCCTATTCGGGAATCCAGGGGAACAACGCCCAGGATGCGGCCATCATCGAGAATCAAGGCCCCACGCCGATCTATGATCGTACCCAGGAAACATTGGGCGTGACCGATGTCGGCATCACGCGTGCGCGAAGGCGTTTGCTTGCAGAGGCCGAAGCCGTGCGAGCGGGCAAGGTGCCGCCACTGGCGACGGACGGAAATTTGTATAACGTGCGGCCCATCGCACTGTATGTCGATGACGACGGCACGCCGTTTCATCAGATTCCGGAAGTAAGAAGCTACATTTTCCCGTGACAACGCCATGCCACGCCTTGATTTTTCCCTTTGATTTTTCCTTCGATGCAGGACCAACGAATTGGACGCCATGAATAGCACCAACCGTTTGACGATTCGCCGCCAACTGCTCAAGGCGAGCGTGGCGTCGATATTGCTGCCAGCGATGGGTATCGCGCAATCATTTCCCTCACGCCCGATCAAATTGATCTGCCCGTTTCCGCCCGGCCCTACCACCGATGCCATCATGCGTGCGATGGCCGCGGCGGCCGGCAAGGTTTTAGGCGGCAACGTGATCGTGGAAAACAAATCCGGTGCGAGCGGCACCCTAGGCGCTATCGAAGTGGCCAATGCCAAACCCGATGGTTACACCTTGACCATGGTGCCCGAGGCTTTTTTTCTCATGCCGCACATGGAAAAAGTGGCCTTCGACCCGTTGAAAGATTTCACCTATGTCATCTGCGTGGCAGGTTCGGTCTACGGCCTAGTGGTGCGCGCCGATTCACCTATAAAGAGTGTGAAGGATCTCATTGAGTACGCCAAAGCCAATCCCGGCAAATTTAGCTATAGCACTGCGGGCATTGGTACGGTCAATCACCTCACCATGGAAGAGTTCGCCGAGCGCACTGGCGTGCAGTTACTGCATGTGCCCTATAAAGGCGCGGCACCCTCGACCACCGCAGTGCTCGCGGGCGAGGTCATGTCCTCCAGTGGCCAAAGCGCCTGGGGGCCGCATGTGGACCGTGGCGCGCTTCGTTTGCTTGCCACCTATGGCACCCAACGCACCAAGCGCTGGCCCAATGTGCCGACCTTGCAGGAACTGGGCTACGGCGTGGTGGCGGAGAGTCCGTTCGGGTTCGCCGGGCCTCGCGGCATGGACCCTGCTGTCACGCGGCGACTGCACGATGCCTTCAAGGCCTCGTTAGATGATCCCGCGGTGATCGCGGTGCTCGATGCAAATTCGATGCAATCTTTGTATCTGGATACTGCCGCGTATACAAAACTGGCCAATGAAAAATTCGCACAGGCGCGTGGGTTGATTCAGCGCCTGGGTCTTGCAGGAAAAAGCGTCTAGCGCTCCCCCCTTTTTGCAGGCCCCTTTAACGCTTGCCTGGATAGTCTGGCAACTGCTTCAGGGCATCGACAAACGATTCCTTCATGCCGCGCTCCGATCGCCGGATATAGTTACCCACGAACGGGATTTTCTCGTCGCGCTCCACTTTGGCGACGATAAATTTCATCGAATTTCCGGCGAACGCGGCCTTGGCCTCGCGCTCGAAATCGGCAAGGGTGCGCACTGTAACGGTGTGTAGCATGCCCGCGCCCTTGGCCATGATTTCAAGATCGGTGCGGCGCGAGGTGGCGGTTTCGCCCATCTCGGTGTAATTGCCGTTATCGAACACCACCACAACAAGATTGGGCGGGCTGACATCGGCCGCGGTAATCAGGCTGCTGGTTTCAATGATTAAACTGCCATCACCATCGATGGCGAGCACTTTGCGTTTGGGAAACGCCAGGCTCAAGCCCACGGCGAAGGGCAGGCACAAGCCCATGTTCAAACCGTAGAAACTAGGGCGTTCGCCGCGCAGCGCGGACCACATGCGCGCATTGGAGGAAAGATTGGTGACCGTAAGCACCTCGGCATCTACGATGTCAGAGAGCAATTTCATGCAGGCTGAATGTTTCACCACAGTACCTCCCCGGTGAGCAGAAGGACTGCAGCGGTATCACCGGTGCGGCAAGCAAAATGCGCATCGCGAATGATGCGTTTCAACTTAGCTTTCTCACTCACCACCTGGTAGGGAATGCGCAAAGCATCGAGGAACGGTCCACCCACTTGTCGGAAGACTTGAAGTTTCGAACCTGAAATGCCGGAGCGATCACCGAAGTCCCCCCGATACGAGGCCAGGATGAAGATGGGAATGCCGTATTGCGCGCCCAGATGCATCAAGCCAAGGCCGCCTTTGAGCAATCCAGCGATGCCGGTGACGAACACGCAATTTCGCCCGCCAATGGAAGCACCGGCACAAAGCGATACCCCGCCATCCTCCGAGGCCACGGTCACACAGGTGAAGTAAGGGTCGGCCTGAATCGCCTGTGTCAAGGAAACCGTGGGTTCTTCGGGCAGCGTGATGTACAGATCGATGCCCTCCTCTTTCAGCGCTTCGATAACGATGCGCGTCGCTTCAATATCCATGAGATTGCTTCCTGTTTTATCTAAATTACATTGCCCTCATTGGGCATTTAATGGGGACGTACCCCAGTTTCATTGCATCGGAATATTCACCGAACGGATTACCTTGCCATAGACTTGGTATTCGCGTTTCATCAATGCCGAGAATTCGTCGGGTGTGTTGCCCACGACGATGTAGGTGAGTTTATCGAACTCGGAGCGCACCTCGGGCTGACTCAAGGCCTTGACGATTTCACTATGCAGCCGGGCGACTATCGGTTGCGGCGTCACCCCCGCGCCGAAAACGCCAAACCAATCGGTGATGCCCTCGTAGCTGGGCAGTACTTCATTTAACGTTGGCAATTGCGGTTCCCCGGCGAATCGCTTGGGCGATAGCACCGCGAGCAAACGCATTTTGCCCGCCTGAACATGCGGCCGCGTGGGCCCAGGGGAGCTGAAATAAACCTGGATATGTTCGGCCAACAACGCGGCCATCGCCTCGTTAGACCCTTTGAAGGGAACGTGCAACATATCGATGCCCGCCGACATTTTGAGCAATTCACCGACTAGGTGTGCGGTCGATCCCACGCCATTGGAACCAAACGCCAGTTTGCTTGGATTGGCTTTGCCATAGGCGATCAATTCTCCCATGGTACGCGCCGGCAACGATGCCGGAACCACCACGGAGGTCGCAGGTGTAATGAGGATGGTGACGGGCGTGAAATCTTTAAACGGGTCGTAAGGCAGACCTTTGACGAGGTGTGGGCTGACCAGATGCGTACTCGCGGTGCCCAACAGCAAGGTGTAGCCATCAGCCGGCGATTTGGCGACAAATTCTGCCGCGATGCGCCCACCCGCGCCGACTCGGTTATCCACAATCACCGGTTGCCCCAGGCCTTGCGGAATCACATTGGTGACGAGGCGCGCGGTGATGTCGGGGCCCGAGCCTGCGGTGAAGGGAACCACCAGGCGAATGGGTTTGGAAGGATAAGACTGCGCGATACTATTTATCGAGAGTAGCGCCAATGAAAACATCAGTGCCGATGCGCTGCTTCGCTTTAAGATTTCGATCATCGATGCCCCCTGTCATGTCCGGCCAGACGCAATCATCGTTCAGCAACACCACGCTTGGCAATAGAAAATTGTGCTGCTTGGATGTTGCGATGCCTCTAATTTCCCGGAAGCGCTCATCAATAACCCAGTCTCGACTATACTTTTCCCATCATGATGAATCACGAACAAGAAAATCGACTGGCGCGCGTTGGCCCGGGAACACCCATGGCGCGCTTATTCCGTGAATATTGGATTCCGGCTACCCCCGCAGCGTTGTTGGTGGCGGATGCTGCGCCAGTCCGTGTGCGTTTATTCGGTGAAAATTACGTGGCGTTTCGTGCCACGGATGGGACGCTGGGGTTTCTCGACGAAGCCTGCCCGCATCGTGGCGCATCGCTTGCGTTGGCGCGAAATGAAAACAATTCTTTGCGTTGCATCTATCACGCTTGGCAATTCGATATCGCAGGGCGTGTGTTGGATGCGCCTTGTGAAGGCGCCAATCCTCGTCTTCAGGCGTTTCTCGACTCAGTGAGTGCGAACGCCTACCCGGTGCGCGAAGCCGGTGGCATGGCGTGGGTTTATCTGGGGCAACGCAAAGCCCCACCTCCCTTTCCGCTTTTTGAATTTAATTCCCTTCCCGCCAACCAGGTACATACACGCCGCGCGGTACTCAACTACAACTGGCTGCAGGGGCTGGAGGCGCACCTGGATGCGGCGCATCTGGGCGTGCTTCACAGCAGTACCGTGGTCGGCGGAGGGTCGAATGATCGCGATGTCGATCTGGCGGTGAAGAATCTCGCGCCCAAAATGGAGATGGATGACACGGCCTATGGCATGCGCGAGGCGGCGCTGCGCGACATGCCCGATGGCATCGTTTACGCGCGCATGCGTCAACTGATTCTCCCCTGCTTTACCATGGTCCCCACGGCGCCGGGCAGTCCGCTATCGGGCCGCGCTATCGTGCCCATTGACGACGAGCACACTGCGGAGTGGTATTTCATTTATCGAACCGATGGCCCGATCACCGAAGCAGAAATTCACCGGCTATGGAAAGGGTCCGACCCCAATGTGGGTAATTTCGCCGCGAATTTGGGAACGATCGATCAAATGTGGCATCAAGATCGCGAAGCGATGAAAACCGGCCATTGGACTGGTCTCACGCGTAACGTTCCCTTCGAGGACTTTATCGTTTCTGCTTCGATGGGCGTGCGCAACGACCGCGGGCGCGAACACTTGGGTGCGAGCGACGCGGTGTTGGTGCATGCGCGCAAGGCGTTGCTCGATGCGATAGAAAGTTTTGAAAAAAGCGGCGAACCGCCGTGGCAGACTGGATTCGACTACGCCTCGATTCGCGCCACCACGCAGCGTTTACCCAAAGGCGAAGATTGGCGGGGCGTGATCCGATGAACGCTTTCTTCATCGCCCTCCTTCCCGCGATTTTTGTCGCGAGTTGGTCAGCCCCCATTCCCGCCTTGGGACAGAGCTTTCCATCTAAAACTATTCGCATCCTCGTGCCCTACGATCCCGGTGGCGCGGTGGACGTCACCGCCCGGATGCTCCAACCAAGACTGAGCGCCTCGCTCGGACAGCAGGTGATAGTGGAGAATCGTCCTGGCGCCGCGGGAAAAGTCGGTGCAGAAGTCGTCTCGCGTGCAGAGCCGGATGGCCACCTTGTTCTTTATACCGCTGGCGGCACATTCATCACTTGGCAATCCAACCCAGCCTCGCCCGAAGCGGTACGCCGGCTCACGCCGATAACAAGCGCGGTAACTTCGGTCGGTGCAATTGCCGCACGACGCGAGCTGCCGGTTAATTCCATGGGCGAATTGCTGGAACTCGCCAAACGCAACCCGGGCAAGCTGAGTTATGGCAGCTCCGGCATTGGATCGTTTCAACATCTGATCGGTGAACGCTTGAAACTTGAAGGCATCGATCTTCTGCATATTCCCTATAAGGGATTCCCTGCGGCCATGACGGCATTGGCATCCGGGCAAATTGATCTGGCAATCACCAATCTCGCGACCAGCTTGCCCTTATTGAAGGACGGCAAGGTCAAAGTGCTGGCGTTGACCCAGTCAAGCCGCTTCGACGCCACCCCCTCAATCCCGGCCATTACCGAGGCCATGCCGGGTTTGGAACTGCCTGCACCCTGGTATGGCTTCTGGGGGCCGCCGCAGTTGCCGCGCGCCATTGTTTCGCGTCTGAGTGGCGATATCGCCAAAGCGTTGGTCGCGCCGGAGGTCAAAGCAAAATTCACTGAACTCTCTATGGTGGCCATCGTCACCACACCGGAGCAGTTTCAAACTATGGTGCGCGATACCGATACGGTCTATCAACGAATCATCAAAGCGGGAAACATACAGCTTGATTGATCGATGCCGATGCGCCCTGGCCAACGTTGCCCTTGCCGCAGGTGTTACTGGAATTTCATCCCTGACGCGACCGCGTCGTTCCAGAGTTCAATTTCCGAACTGACGCGTTTTGCCAAATCTGCGGCAGTTGACCACGAGGCAACTAGTCCGGCCTTCTCGAAGGTCGATTTCACCTCCGGTGCCCGAAGTGCTTCGGCAAGCGCGGCATTCAACCGGGCAGTGATATCCGCTGGAAGGTTCGCCGGGCCGAACACCCCGGACCATCCCAGTATCTCTATGCCCGGAAACGTTTCCGCAATCGCGGGTATATCCGGTAATTGCTCGTATCGCAGGCCATCCGTGACGGCCAGAATCCTGATTTTCCCAGCGCGATGCTGCGGAATGACGGCGGCCAGACTTGCCATGGTGAGTTCGATATGCCCGCCAAGAACATCCGTTACCGCAGGACCGCCGCCTTTATAGGGTACATGCGAGAGCTCAATTCCAGCGCGCCGATTTAACAGCACCCCAGTGAGATGATGCGGAGAACCCACGCCCGGCGTGCCATAGCGCAGATTGGCAGGTCGGGTGCGCGCGTAGGCAAGGAATTCGGTGAAACTATTCGCCGGCAATGAGGTGTTCACCGCCACCGACAAAATATTCTTGTGAACCGACGAAATGGGCGTGAAGTCCTTGACCGGATCGTAGCCAAGATTGGGGAACACCACCTTGTTCGATCCGTGCGTGGCCGCATTGCCCCATACCAGCGTATAGCCGTCCGGTGCGGCCTTCGCGGCAAGCAAGGAACCGATCCCGCCTTCGGCGCCTGGACGATTGTCGATGATCAAGCTCGTTCTGAGAATTTCACCGAGTTTCTGCGACACGGTGCGCGCACTCAAATCCACAGAAGACCCCGGAGGCCAAGGCGCGATAACTCTTATTGGACGAGAGGGATAGCTTTGCGCAAAAACGCCTACGCTGATTGCGTAAATGCACGCCGATGCCCCAATCGCCAATACGGTTTGTCGAAAATTACGCATCACGTCATCCTATATCAATGAACAGTCCGGGTTTGCCCCACGCATTGTGGTTCAGAACCCGTCCGAGGGTCTGAGCCCATCGGTCATTACCGAAAAGCGCCCCAGCGTCGGCGGTCTCTTGGGCGCGGAATGGGACATGGTTGTGAAACAGATTCGCGTCAAAGCAGATTGGCCGTACCGGTTGCAATGCACCCGCTGGTGATTCTCAAAGATCAACCGGCTTGATCCCAGATATTCGCACCAGTTCAGCCAGTTCTTTACGTTGCTCGGCGAGGAACGCCGCGAATTCCTCGGCGCTGGACGGTGCTGCTTCATAAAATTGCGGGGTAAGAACTTTCTCCTGAAAAACCGGACTCGAAATGATTTTTCGTGTTTCGCCATTGAGGCGATTCACAATCGGACGAGGGGTAGCCGCGGCCATGAACAGTCCAAACCATTCGAACGATGCGCGAAAATCGTAGCCTTCGTCCATGAATGTGGGCACAGAAGGCAAGTAGCGCGATGTCGCCCCCGAAACCAGGGCGCGCAGCTTACCGGCTTTGATCTGCGGCAATAGCAAACTGGGAGCTATCGAA
>JBJXEY010000043.1:0-8131 GCA_046153355.1 Burkholderiales bacterium | reverse complement strand
GCGTTTCATATTCCGGTGGTGAGCGTGACCAACGCATTGTCCGCCGATGAAGCCTGCGCCATCGCCACGCGCCTCGGTTTTCCGGTGGCGATGAAAATCGATTCTCCCGATATCACGCACAAGTCAGATGTCGGCGGTGTGCGCTTGGGGCTGCGCTCGATGGGCGAGGTGCGTGATGCCTATGCGGCAATGCTTGCCAATGTGAGTCGAGTGAGTCCGCAAGCGCGCGTGAATGGCGTCAATATTGAATCGATGATCGAAAAACCCAACGGCCGCGAGCTGCTGGTGGGTGTATTGCGCGATCCGGTGTTCGGGCCGGCGATCAGTTTCGGCATGGGAGGCATCGCGGTAGAGGTGTTTCGTGATCGATCGATTGATTTACCTCCGTTGAATGCGAATCTTGCCCGGAAGATGATCCAACGCACTCGCGTCGCGCGTATGTTGGGCGAATTTCGCCACATGCCCCCAGTGGATATGGATGCCCTTGTTGGTGTGTTGTTGCGCGTCTCGGAGATGGTGTGCGAGTTACCGCAAATCGAAGAGATCGATATCAACCCGCTCATCGCCGATGTACACGGCGTGGTCGCACTGGATGCGCGCGTTGTGTTGCGCGCGGGGGCGTTGCCGGGTAAGCCCTATTCTCACTTGGCGATCCACCCATACCCCATCGCGCTGCTTCGCCAAATTCAACTTGCCGATGGCACGTCGCTCACGGTGCGGCCGATACGACCGGAAGACGCGAGGATGGAATTCGAGTTTGTCAGTGGCCTGTCGGAAGCCAGCCGCTACTATCGCTTCATGAGTTCGCTGCGCGAGCTGTCCCCCACGATGCTGGCGCGCTTCACTCAGATCGACTATGACCGCGACATGGCGTTGGTGGTGGTGCTTGGCGAGGCCGCCGCCGCGCGGCAAATTGGCGTGGCGCGTTATGCCGGGAATCCCGATGGCAGAAGTTGCGAATTTGCCATCGTCTTGGCGGATGCCTGGCAAGGCAAGGGGTTGGGTCGCAAGTTGCTTGGCTTGTTGATCGAGGCGGCACGCGGCCGCGGATTGATGACCATGGAAGGTCTTGTACTCCACGACAATCGAGGCATGCTCGCCCTGTGCGAGAAGCTGGGTTTCGCAACCGTTGAGAACCCAGGAGACAGTGGGGTATGCAAAGTCGTGCTGAAGTTGTGACCTAATGCTTGGCTCGGGTTAGGCGCTAACGCCAAATAACGCCCCCACACCCGCGGTCAGCGCCATTGCCAACGCGCCCCAAAAAGTTACCCGCGTAACGGCGGTGGTAATCGGGGAACCGCCAGCGCGCGCGGAGAGCGAACCCAACAACGCAAGAGACAATAACGAGCCGCCCGCGACCGTCCACACCAGCGAGGAGAGTGGTACGGCAACCACGATGAGAAGTGGCAGCGCGGCGCCCAGCGCGAAGGTCGCCGCCGAGGCGAGTGCCGCTTGAATCGGCCGTGCGCTCAGGATTTCGGAGATACCCAGCTCGTCACGCGCGTGCGCGCCCAGCGCGTCATGCTTCATCAATTGGGTGGCAACCTGGGAGGCCAGGCCCGATTCCAGGCCGCGCTCCACGTAAATCGCCGAGAGCTCCGCATGTTCGTGTTCTGGGTCATCGGCTAGTTCGATGCGCTCGCGCTCAAGGTCGGCGTTCTCGGTATCGGACTGCGAGCTCACCGAGACGTATTCGCCCGCGGCCATCGACGCGGCGCCCGCCATCAAGCCCGCCACACCGGCGAGCAGAATATTGTGCGAACTCGCGCCCGCCGCCGCCACCCCCAACACCAGACTGGCGGTGGAAACGATGCCGTCATTGGCGCCCATCACCGCCGCGCGCAGCCAGCCGATGCGGTGGGTTCGATGACCTTCAATGTGTCTCATAGCGGATT
This sequence comes from Burkholderiales bacterium, assembly GCA_046153355.1. Classification (GTDB taxonomy): domain Bacteria; phylum Pseudomonadota; class Gammaproteobacteria; order Burkholderiales; family SG8-39; genus 2-02-FULL-62-17. Next base: position 6,236 of record JBJXEY010000043.1, on the reverse strand, counting down.
TCTTTCCGTTGCAATGCACGGGCAATTCCGGAAGATGTCCATGGGACGGGCATCTCCACCGATTATCCGTGTATTTGCGAGGCTTGCCTCAGGTGCGCAGCATGCGCTCCAGGTCCGGTTCGTCCTTGGGGCAAAGTACCCGCAGGCGTGCCACCAAGGCGAGCGGCTCGATGGCGGAGAGCAGGTCGCGCTCCCAGACCGTGCTAGCCAGATGGCCGCGATCAAGCAGCACGATATGGATGATGCCGTTTACTCGCGGGGCAATACTGCGCAACAGGTCGGCGACGGCATGTGGGGCGATGCTCGCGCGGCAAAACAGGGTGAGGGCTTCCAATGATCGCGAGCGTGCGAGCGAACCCGCGATCACGATGTCGCAGTCCGAGGCGGCGGCCAATAATTGTGCGAACACCGAGCCGCGCGCGACGCGAAATGAGGTCCGCAGTTCGGCGCGCCTGGCGACCGATTCCAACGCGCGGCGGGCTTTTGCCGCCAAAACCCGAAGCGAATCCTCCAGTCGCGCGATACTCAATTCGCGGCGCGTAGCCGAAGGAAAGCAGACTTCGCAAGCGAATGGCATGCCGGCAAGATGAAAGAGATCAATATCTTCGATAAACAGACCCGCGACTTCGGCGTTTAAGCGGGCGGCGGTATCCGCGACGGCGCGAAGCAAGAGTTCCTCATGCCTGCCCGACTGCTGCAAGAGCACTATGCGTTGCATGTCAGGTTTTCCTTGGCTCGCGCTTGCGGGGTTTTTTTGTGGCATCCGCGCCCAAAGCGCGCGCCTTGGCGGCGAATAGGCTCAAGCGTTGTTCGACCATTTGGTTGATGCTGCCCTCGGGGTACTTGCCATCTGCGCCTAAGATGCCCGCGGCTCGGCCGGTAAGCATGGCGATGCCCTCGTCGATATTGCTCACCGGGTAGATATGAAACTTCCCGGCGGCCACGGCTTCTACCACCTCATTCTTTAACATCAAGTGTTTGACGTTAGAGGCGGGAATCAGCACGCCTTGATTGCCCGTCAAGCCGCGCGCCTGGCATAGATCGAAGTACCCCTCGATTTTTTCGTTGACGCCGCCTATGGCCTGAACATCGCCATGTTGATTCACCGAGCCTGTTACCGCCAGGGATTGTCGAATCGGCACATTGGCCAAGGCCGAGAGCAGCGCATAGAGCTCCGCCGAGGAGGCGCTGTCGCCATCCACGCCGCCGTAATTCTGTTCGAACACCAGGCTCGCCGACAGAGAAAAGGGTTTATCGGTGATGTAGCGCCCCGAGAGAAAACCCGAAAGAATCAACACGCCCTTGGTATGTAGCGGTCCGCCCATCTCGGTCTCGCGCTCGATATCCACCACGCGACCGGCGCCCAGGCGCACGCGCGCGGTGATGCGTGACGGGCTGCCAAAAGCAAAACCGCCCAATTGCATCACAGCCAGTCCATTAATCTGGCCGACACGTTCCCCGGAGGTATCCACGAGCAATGTGCCGCGTAGGATTTGCTCGCGCAGGTGCTCGCGTACTCGTCCTGCGCGGCGCTGCACGGCTACCAGCGCTTGGTGTACATCGGCGGCGCCGATCACCGCGTGGCCAGCCTGGGCCGCCCAATGATCCGATTCGCGCAATAGATCGGACAACGCCATCATGTGGGCGGAGAGCTTTTCCGAATCCGCAGCGTCGCGCGAGGCCTGCTCGACCACGGCCGCCACCGCGCCGCGATCCAGTGGCCGCAGTTTTTTGCCGCGTGCAAGCGTTGCAATGACGCCGGCGTAGCGTGTGTCGGCATCCGCCTCGCGTGCCGTGTCGTCTTCAAAATCCACCGCGACCTTGAATAAGGCGCCGAATTCCGGATCGTATTGGTGAAGAAGATAATAGTGCTGCCGCTGGCCGATCAGCACGATCTTGACATCCAGAGGTATGGGCTGCGGTTCAAGCGATACAGTGCTAATTAGATTCAACGATTGCCCGATGGATTCAATGGCAATGCTTCGCGAACGCAGTGCCCGTTTGAGGGCCTCCCAGGCGAACGGTTGCGTCAATAGACGTAGCGCGTCGAGAATCAAGTAGCCGCCATTGGCGCGATGCAAGGCGCCTGCCTGGATCAGGGTGAAATCGGTGCGTAGCGTACCCATTTGCGCGATGTGTTCAATGCGGCCCACCAGATTGTCGTGAGTGGGGTTGTCTTCGTAGACCACCGGCGCGCCGCGCGGTTTTTCGCTTAAACCATCACCGTGGGTCACCAGCAAATTGACGGCGAGCCGTTTCAGTGGTGATTCGCCCCCTTCTGGCGTAGGCAGTGGCATGCCGGCCAGGGTCGGCTGTTCTCCTTCTTGCGGGTGTTGAAAAAATTCGTATTGATCGAGTACATCCTCTTGCACGGCTATCAGATGGGCAACCACCTCGGGATGCGCTGCGTATTTGTTTTTTTCATCTTCAATGAGGCCATTGACCGCAGTGCGCGTGATTTGACGATTGAGTTCCTTCAGGCGGCGATGCGCTTCGCGGCGCCACTTGGGCATTTCATGGAATACGCCGGCCAGTTCTTCCTGAAGGGAACTGACGATGTTCTCCAGGCGCTTGCGTTCGCTATCGGGCAGTTTGCGATAGCTCTCAGGGCTGATCACGCCATCGCCCTCGCGCGGCGCGAAACCAAAGCCGGCGGGTGTGCGCATCAGCGCGATGCCCTGCGCATTGGCATGTTCTTCCACCGTGCCCATGGCGTTGGTTTCGCGCGTGTTGAATTCGGCTTCTATCTCGTGACGCTGAGCGCGATATTCGTCGGATTCGAATGCCGCGGGAATGCCGGCGCGAAGATCCTCCACCAGGCGTTGCATATCGCGGCGAAATTCAGACCCTTTGCCGGCTGGCAGTTGCAAGGCTTTCGGCCGATGTGGCGTGACGAAGTTAAACACATAGCACCAATCACTGGGAACATCCGAGGCGAAGGCACGCTCTTCGAGTAATCGCGCCACCACGTGATGGCGGCCCAGGCCCTCGGGGCCCATGGCAAATAAATTGTAGCCATCACCGCGCATGCCGATACCGAATTGAATCGCCTCCACGGCGCGCGTCTGGCCCAGCGTTTGTCCCGATTCGGCCAAGTCGGCGGTGGTGTCGAAATCAAATTTCGCCGCGTCGCAACGGCGGCACAACTGTGCTGGGGACAACTCGCGCGGCCCCGCGTCAGGCGGGTTCAACGGCGCCGGTGAACTCGATGTCACCGCTTCCATGAGACACGAACGAAATGTTCGCCAGGGCTGTAGCCGACGCTTAAATCGCCTTGAAATGCATCCAGCAGGGCGTCGCCAATCCGCCTTGCGATGTGAACATCGGTGGTGGTGAGTTCTACATGATCGGCATGCTCGATGAAGGTCATGATGCGCTGCAAGGGATGACTCTCCTTGCGCACTTTTTCCTGATTGCGCACCAGGTTCAGTATCTCCTCTCGGTGGGCATTGAAGAACTCGCCAGACAATTGCATGGTTCCCGCGGGGTAGCCTTCACGGATGCGCCGGCAGGCGGGGCATTCATGCTCGCTTGCTTCCACCGGTGGCACCTCCCAGCGCCAATTGCCGCGCCGATAGACCGCGCTGCACTTCGGGCAGCGAAGCGGGCCCTTGATTTTGCCGCGTAATTGGTAGGGGTCTAAATGGCCATTGTCGAGAATGTGATCTTTGCGACGGGTGTGACGCGGCGCGGCGGTTTTCAAGATGGAATGCTCCCTAATGTGCTGGAACCAGCTCGTATAGAGGACCACGAAATCGCGGTATTGCCATTTGAACCCGGCGGCATGCCGTGGCACTTGATATCGATCAAGTAGAGGGCGAGCGGCAAAATTACCAAGGAGCGAACCGCTTAATCGCGAGCGAATTGACGAGGATCAATTGCGCGAAATGAAGGTGCTCTAAGCTCAATTGCAAAACAACCGGAGGCATCGCATGCAAATCCCGCTGCAAATCACCTTGCGCGACATCGGTAATTCCGAGGCGCTTGAGGCATCGATACGCGAAAAAGTGGCCAAACTGGAAGAGCTTCACCACGATATCGTCAGTTGTCGCGTGACGGTGGAAATGCCCGCCAAGCATAAACACCAAGGCAAGGAATTTTCCATTGGCATAGATATCAAGGTGCCGGGTGGGGAAATTGCGATCAACCGGGACCATGACGAGGATATTCACATCGCGCTACGCGACGCATTCGCGGCGGCGCGTCGCAAGCTCGCAGCGCACGCGCGGCCAAGGCGCAACGCCGGCACGGGCAAGCGCGATGTCGTGGCATAAGAGAAATAAATGGCCACCGCGCTTGATGCAGGTCAATAACGTGCGGCGGCGCCGTTCTTAATATCGAGCCATGGATATTTTTGGCGCTGTTTTAGCCTACCTTCATTTTGGCGCGATGGCGTTGCTCGCTGCCATGATAGCCATGGAGCTTCTGTATTTGCGGCTGGGTCCCAATGCAAAAATCATTGCTGCCATGTGGCGCGTGGATATTTTTTACATTGGCGCCGGCATATTGGCCTTGCTCTCGGGCGCGCTGCGGCTTGGATTTAGCCCGAAAGGCGTGATGTTCTACGTTGGCAATACACTTTTTTGGATAAAACTCATATTGGTTGGCGCGTTGGCGTTGGCCTCGTTCCTGAATTCGCAACGCTACGCTAGCTGGTTGCATCTGGCGCGCACCGACAGTACATTTCATCCGCCCGCTAGCGAAGTTTCGTTGGCGACGCTGTTGGTGAAAATACAAATCGCGCTGTTGATCTCTATCCCGATATTCGCGGTATTGATGGTGCACGGGATCAGAATCTAATCGTCTTTAGGAGATGGAGCCATGTTTGAATCCGCGGAAATTGGCCACAAACTGTCCAAGGGCGAGTACCGAAAAATTGAACCCGTGCTGCGCGCGGATCTCCTGGATGCGCAATATGAGTTGCTCAAGGATTCTCGTTACCCGGTGATCGTGCTGATTTCCGGCGTGCGTGGAGCGGGCAAGGGCGAGACGGTTAATCTGTTGAACGAATGGATGGACCCACGGCATATTCATACCCACGCGTTCGATAACCCCACCGACGAAGAACATGAGCGTCCACCGATGTGGCGTTACTGGCGCGCCCTGCCGCCCAAGGGAAGGATCGGAATTTTATTTGGCTCCTGGTACACCAGCCCAATCGTCGAGCGCGTGTTCAAACGCACCAGCGCCAACGACATGTTGCGCTCGATCGAAGAGATCAACCGTTTCGAGCGCATGCTCGCCAACGATGGCGCGGTGATCCTCAAATTTTGGTTTCATCTGTCGAAACGAGGCCAGAAAAAACGTATGGAAGATTTGCAGGCGAATCGTGAGACCCGCTGGCGCATTACCGAGCGCGATTGGGATTTCTTCAAAATGTACGACCGCTTCTACAAAGTGAGCGAAGACGCGCTGCGCGAGACCAACACCGCCTGCGCGCCCTGGATCGTGGTGGAAGGATCGGACCCGGAGTATCGCGCGGTGACTGTTGGGCGCGCTCTGCTTGAAGCGATGCGCGGACGCTTGAAAAAACCCACCGCCCCTGTCGCCAGCGCGGCCGCACCGTTGCTACGACCGGTGGATAAGCGCGACATGTTGAGCGGCTTGGATCTCAGCCTTGCGCTGCCAAAGAAACGCTACGAGGAGCGCCTCGCGAAATACCAGCGTGACCTCGCCTTGCTCACGCGCCATCCAAAATTTAAAAACCATACGGTGATTGCCGCGTTCGAAGGCATGGATGCCGCCGGCAAGGGCAGCGCCATCCGCCGTATCACACCGGCGCTGGACGCGAGGCTGTACAGCACTATTCCGGTGGCCGCGCCCACCGACGAAGAGCGCGCCCAGTCTTATCTTTGGCGTTTCTGGCGCCACTTGCCGATGAATGGCCGCATCACCATTTACGATCGCACCTGGTATGGACGGGTGTTAGTCGAACGCGTCGAGAAATTTGCCGCCGAGGCCGACTGGATGCGCGCCTATGCCGAAATCAACGACTTCGAGGAACAACTTGCCCGTCATGGCGCGGTGGTCGTCAAGTATTGGTTGCAGATTGGCAAGGATGAACAGTACCGGCGCTTTAAGGAGCGCGAAAAGACGCGCCACAAACAATTCAAAATTACCGAGGAAGATTGGCGCAACCGAAAAAAGTGGGATGACTATCAGATTGCCGCAGCAGACATGATCGAGCGCACCAGCACCTCTTGTGCGCCGTGGACCATGGTGGAATCGAACGACAA
>JBJXEY010000042.1:0-13242 GCA_046153355.1 Burkholderiales bacterium | reverse complement strand
GATACCGGTAGTACTTACGTAGCCGTACGCAAGGCATTGGGTACCCCACAGAGAAATATGGACCAAAAAACGACTGCCAAAATGACACCATATCCGTTGAAATTCTTGCTTTTCGCTCTCTGCATCGCCACCACCGCGATGGCACATGCCCAAGTCTGGCCAGCCAAATCGGTGCGTCTGATTTGTTCGATTGCCACCGGCACCGCCCCCGATCTGGTGCTACGCATGGTTGCCGACCGCTTGAGCAAAACCGTGGGACGGCAAGTGTTTGTCGAAAACATTCTGGGCGGTGCTGGGCACATCGCGGGACAGGCCGCCGCACGCGCGGCCCCCGATGGCCACACCTTCTTCCTCGCCGGCGCGGGAATCCTGGTGATTGATCGCTTTCTCTTCAAGAACTTACCGTTCGATGCCGACCGCGATTTCACGCCTTTTGCCAAGATCTACGATAGCGGCGCGCTCACCATTGCGGTGAACCCGCAATTGCCGGTGAAAAATGTCGCCGAGTTGATCGCCTTGGCCCGAGCGCAACCCGGCAAGTTGAGCTACGGCGTGGATGGCACCTTGAGCCCCATTATTGGTAACTACTTCGTCAAACTCACCGGCATCGACATGGTGGGCATCCCCTACAAGGGGCCGGGGCAAATGCTCCAGGACGCCGCGGAAAATCGCACCCAAGTGGTAATCGTCTCCCTGCAAGGTCTGGATACCTATCGCCGCAATGGCAAGCTTCGCGTCATCGGCATCGGTTCGCAAAAACGCTACCCCGGGTTGGAAGAGGTGGCCACCATCGGCGAAACACTGCCTGGGTTTCGTGCCGGGGGCATCGGCATCCTGGTTGCGCCCACCGGCACATCCGCCGACATTCTGGATCGCATGCGCCGCGAAATCGACCCCATCGTGCGCGACCCGGAGTACCAGAAGCGGCTGTTGCAATTTGGCTTCATCGCCAGCGACGCTGGTTCGCCGCAGTCGATTGCCGAGACGATTCGCGGCGAACGCGAGTTATGGGCGAAGATCGCGGCGACCGTGGGATTTCAGCCGCAGTGAAATAAATTTAAAACTTATTCCTAAAAAACTCTTTATCCAGCGTACGCTATCGCCAATATAAATTTCTAATATTGGGATAAATACACTCCGCAGGACGCTATCCGACTACGGCTACGGCATTAATTTCTATCAGGCAACGCGGGTCGGTGGCCAATTGCACCACCTGCACCGTGGTGGTGGTGGGTTTGTTCTCGCCAAAGTACTCGGCCCAAACGCGATTGAGCGAATCCTGATCGGCAAGATCGGTCACGAATCGATTGGCGGTGACGATGTCGGCGAAACTGCCGCCCACCGCCAACAGACCATGCTTTAAATTCTCCAACGCCGCGCGCGTCTGCCCGGCCATGTCGGTAGGCATGGCGACGAATTCTTCGGGGCGATGCGGGTGATGATGGTAGACCGGCGCCGCCGTCACCCCGGCCAGATACACGGTGCTGCCGCCGGTGACCTTGATCGCGGGCGCGTAAGGCATCCACATGTCGGGGGCATCGGGCCAATGGATGTGTTCGATGGTTTTGGGCATCACGGGCTCCTGAAGTAAATTGTTCGCACACGCCGAAAATGACTCGCGCATTATCCCTTGAATCCCAAAGTCTTCTTGGCTTCCCCGTTCGCCTTGATGTCGGCAGCCCCCTGCGCTTGGCTCCTCGATTGCGGCGCGCGCCTCGCGCCTCCTGGCCGAACATTGTCGAATAACCCGCGATAGACCAAGCGCCGTGCCACTGTGTCGCGCGCCAGCAGCGCGTAGGCCGAATGCGGCGTGATCAGGGCGTTTTCTTCGCCCAATGCGTTGTGACGATGACTCGACCAGGGAAACAACTCCGGCCGAGCGGCCAAACGCGCGCGCACCGGGTTCAATTCGATGTAACGCATGCAAGCGAGCACGTAGCGATGGTGATGCACCGAGGTGATATCGAAATGCGCCTCCCACAACGGCCCTGCGCGTTGCCAGGTGTCGGCAAGATGCCTTTGATAGCGGCGGCCCAGGTGCTGCATCAGACAGCTAATACCGCCTTGCATGGAGGGCGTGAGTAGCAGGTGAACGTGATTGCCCATCAAGGCGTAAGCATGCACGGCGCAACCCGTTTGCCTCGCGTACTCGCCAAGCCAGGTGAGATAAACGACGCGATCAGCACGGTTAAAGAAACACGCGGCATGCAGATGGCCGCGCTCGATCACGTGGAACGTGTGGCCGGCGGTCTCGGAAGATAGGGAAAGTGGCATGCGTCGAACTCCCCAGGCTACAGCCTTGGTGTTTTGCGCATAACGTTTAAGGGCGAGTGGCGGTTGACCTGAGTTTTGTCTAACAATCGAAAAAACACCGGATTTAAGCCTTCCTCCCCACTTAATTTCACAGTAATAATCTCTTTTAAATCATTGCCTTAATGAAATTTATGCGATCAACAGCGAACTTTTCTTGCCATTTTCCCCTTAGCTGTATATAAATACAGTTATGCGGCTTTGGATGCCGTTTCAGTGACCTGCCCGACACCGCTTTGAGCAACCACTTTCACCCCAACTGATCCGCGAGCCTCCCATGGACGATCTCACCCCCAAGCAGAAGAAAATTTTCGATTTCATCCGCAAAACCATCGAACGCTCCGGCATGCCGCCAACGCGTTCGGAAATCCAGATCGCGTTCGGTTTTCGTTCGCCCAACGCGGCGCAAGACCATTTACGCAAGTTGGAGCAACGCAATGCCATCGAAATTCTGCCCGGCACCTCGCGCGGTATTCGCATCAAAGACGGCATGGGCCTGCCGCTTATCGGGCACGTGGCCGCGGGTTCGCCGATTCTCGCGGAGGCCCATGTACAGGGGCGCTACCAGGTTGACCCGGCCTTGTTTAAACCACGCGCTACTTATCTCTTGCGGGTGCGCGGCATGAGCATGCGCGACGCCGGCATTCTCGATGGCGATCTGCTCGCGGTACACCGCACCCGCGAGGCGCGCAGCGGCCAGATCGTGGTGGCGCGGGTGCACAACGAGGTCACGGTGAAACGGCTTCGCCGGCGCGGCGCGAGCGTCGAGCTGCTGCCCGAGAACCCCGATTTCGAACCGATTGTCATCGACACGCGCGAAGAGTCGTTCGCCATCGAAGGCATTGCCGTCGGTCTGGTACGTAACGAACGTTCGTTATAGCCATGACGCTCGCCAGCACCGCGCCGCTATCGCCTGCCCTACTCAATCACCCCGCGCTATGGCGTGGCAGTGATCTAGCGCGCACGCGTGTTGCCGGTATTTCCAGCGGCTCGGTGTCACTCGACGCGGAACTACCCGGCGGCGGCTGGCCGGTGGGGGCGCTCACCGAGATTCTCCCCGCGCATGAAGGCATCGGCGAGTTGCGTCTGCTGGGGCCGGCGCTCGCCACGGTTTCCTCGCGCAAGCAATACCTCATCTGGGTGGCGCCGCCTTATGCGCCCTACGCGCCGGCGCTGGCCGCTGCGGGTATCGATATGACGCGCTTGCTTATCGTGCGTACCGATTCAGAACGCGACACGCTTTGGGCCACCGAACAGGCACTGGCCTCGAATGCCTGCGGCGCGGTGCTCACCTGGCTGCCAACAATACACACCGCGCGCGCCACGGCGGGCGCTTCGCGATCCGCGACACGCACTTTGCCCAATGCCACTGGCCATTCGATGACACGCTACCCGGAACTACGCCGCCTGCAATTGGCCGCCGAACGCGGCCAGTCGCTCGCATTCCTATTCCGTCATTTCGAGTGCGAGCGCGAGTCCTCGCCCGCGGCGCTGCGCATCGCCTTGAACACCCAGGAAGGCGGGCTCGCAGTGCGCATTTTTAAACGTCGCGGCGGAGTGTTGAATCGCACCGTGCTGCTACCCGGTTCGCCATTGCTGCGGCGTAGAGCGGCCACGCCCGCTACGACACGCGCAGTTCGACCTTCGTTCGCTTTGGCTTGAAAAATGATGACAACTGCAACAACGTTAGAGAAAACTTCGCTCTGGATCGGCATCTATCTGCCGCAATTGCCGCTGGAAACCGTGCTGCGCGGCGCGCCTTCACCCGAGGCGTGGGCGGTGGCCGAAGGCGACCGCATTCTGCTCGCCGATCGCAAAGCCGAAGCGCGTGGCGTGCGTGCGGGCATGCTCGCCACCGCAGCGCTGGCGCTGGCGCCGCAACTGCGCATCCGCGCGCGCGATACCGCTGCCGAAACTGAGAGCCTCTTGGGGCTTGCCACCTGGACCGCGCAGTTCACGCCTTCGGTGGCGCTGGAGTTTCCCGATGCCTTGTTGTTGGAGGTCTCCGCCAGCTTGCGGCTTTTCGGCGGGGTGGAAAAAATTGTCGCCAGTTTGCGAAAAGGTTTGGTGGAATTAGGTTTTACCGCGACGCTATCGCACGCACCTACCGCGCGCGCCGCTTCGTGGTTCGCGCGTGCGGACATTTGCGCGCCTCCTGGCGCGAAATCAGCCTCCGCCGCCCTGCCCCGACGCCCATCTGGCGCGACTGCAGACATGGCGGCGAGCATCAGCGTGGCAAGCATCGACCCCATGGAGAAATTACGCAGCGATGTCGCCACGTTGCCGGTCCGGCTACTGCGTGGCAGGGCCGATTTACCCGAAGCCCTGGCGAACCTGGGCATCGCCACCCTGGGCGAACTGCTGGCACTGCCGCGCGATGGCCTGGCGCGGCGTTTCGGCCAAGGTCTGCTCGATCAACTCGACCAAGCACTGGGCGAGCTTGCCGACCCGCGTATCTTTTTTACTCTACCGCCGCGTTTTCATGCGGGGATTGAATTGCCCGCCGAGATTACCCAAGCCGAAGCGCTGTTATTTGCCGGCAAGCGCCTCCTCACGCAGCTCGCGGGGTTTCTCACCGCACGCTCGGGCGGCGTGCAGCGCTTCGTGTTTCGCTTGGCGCATCGCGAAGGCCGCAACACCGCCATCGCCATTGGCCTGGTGGCGGCTTCGCGCGATGCTGATCATTTCGTGCTGCTACTGCGCGAACGCCTGGGAAAATTAAGTTTAAGCGAACCGGTGCGCGTATTGAGCTTGGATGCCGAAGATATCCAAGCGCTGGCCGGCGCCAATCGCAACTTGTTGCCCGACGATAAAGTGGCGAGTGCCGCCAGCGAATGGCCGCAATTGATCGAGCGCTTACGCGCACGCCTCGGGGTGCAGGCGGTGCATGCCATCGCCGTGACGCCGGAACATCGCCCGGAAAATGCCAGTTGCCCGCTTGCCGCCGAGGTTAAAAAACCACTGCGGGAAAAACTGCGCGAAAACCCACAGATGCAATTTGCTTTCGGCGAGCGCCCCTTCTGGTTGCTCGATGCGCCGCGCCTTTTGGCCGAACAAAACGCGGTGCCGTTGCATGAGGATGGTCCGCTCACGCTGCTGGCCGGGCCGGAACGCATTGAGTCGGGCTGGTGGGATGGTGGCGATGTAAAGCGCGATTACTTCATCGCCCGCACCCCACGCGAAGCGCTGTTGTGGGTGTATCGCGAGCGCCAGGCGGGTTGGTACCTGCATGGAATCTTCTCCTAACGCCACTCTACCCGCCTATGCGGAACTGCATTGCCTATCCAACTACAGTTTCCTACGCGGTGCTTCCACTCCCGATGATCTGGTGCGCCGCGCGGCGGCCCTGGGTTACGCAGCGCTTGCCATCACCGATGAGTGCTCTTTTTCCGGCATAGTGCGCGCGCATGTCGCGGCCAAGTCGGCGGGGTTGCCGCTGATTATCGGCACCGAGGTGGTTCTCGCCGAAGGCACCAAGCTGGTTTTACTTGCCACCGATCGCGACAGCTACGGCAATCTTTCCGAACTGATCACCAAGGGACGCCGCCGCGCTGCCAAGGGCAGCTATTCGTTAGCGAAAAAAGATCTGACAGATTTTTCTCCGATCAATTCATCCCTGGGCACCGCACTAAATGTGCATCTGCATGGCCTGCCCGGTTGCCTTGCTCTGTTGATCCCGAAGTTGGAACCCAAAGAGGAAGAGATCGACAGCCGCGATGCATGCTGGCTTGCCGCGCATTTCCCCGGACGCGCCTGGATCGCAGCCGAACTACTGTGCGGCCCCGATGACAAAGCGCGGCTCGCGCGCCTGCGTGCACTGGCTGCCGCAAGCGGTCTGCCGCTCACCGCTGCGGGCGATGTACACATGCATGTGCGCTCGCGCCGCCGCCTGCAGGACACGCTAACGGCCGTACGCGTGGGTAAGCCGGTACGCGAATGTGGCCACGCCTTATTCCCCAATGCCGAACGCCATTTGCGCCAGCGCGTGCGTTTGGCGAGTCTCTACCCACCTGAGTTGCTGGCTGAATCGGTGCGTATCGCCAAGCGTTGCCAGTTTTTTCTGGATACGCTGCGCTACGAATATCCTGAGGAACTGGTACCGCAGGGTGAGACGCCCGCCTCGCATTTACGCAAGCTCACTGCGGCCGGCGCGACGCGTCGTTATCCGCAAGGCACGCCGCCTGCTGTGGTGGCACAGATCGAACATGAACTCGCGTTGATCGCCGAGCTGCAATACGAACCCTACTTTCTCACCGTCAACGACATCGTGGTGTTCGCACGATCGCAACACATTCTCTGCCAAGGGCGCGGCTCGGCGGCCAACTCCGCGGTGTGTTATGTGCTGGGCATCACCGAGGTGAATCCCGCTCTGGGTAATTTGCTGTTCGAGCGTTTCATCTCGCGCGAGCGCAACGAGCCGCCCGATATCGACATCGATTTCGAACACCAGCGGCGCGAAGAAGTCATTCAATACATCTATGCCAAATACGGGCGCGAGCGCACGGCTCTGGCCGCCACCGTCATCACCTATCGCGTGAAAAGCGCGCTGCGCGATGTCGGCAAGGCCTTGGGGTTGGAACCTAACCAGATCGATCGCCTGACCCGCTCGTTAGCTTGGTGGGACGACAAACAACGCCTACCCGAGCGCCTGCGCGAACAGGGTCTCGATCCGGATGCACCCGTCGTGCGTCAACTATTGGAACTCACCGCCATGGTGCTGGGGTTTCCACGGCATCTGTCGCAACACGTGGGCGGCTTCATCATTACCAAGGGATTGCTCTCGCGCCTGGTGCCCATCGAGAACGCCGCCATGGCCGAGCGCAGCGTGATTCAGTGGGAGAAAGACGATCTCGAAGCCATCGGTTTATTGAAAGTGGATGTGCTGGCGCTGGGCATGCTCTCGGCGATACGCCGCGCGCTCGACATGGTGGGTCGTTACCGCGACAAGACCTTCACCATGCACGAGATTCCACGCGAAGACCCCAAGGTCTACGACATGATTCAACACGCCGACACCGTGGGTGTGTTCCAGATCGAATCGCGCGCGCAGATGTCGATGCTGCCACGCTTGAAGCCGGAAAATTTTTACGACCTGGTGATCGAAGTGGCCATCGTGCGCCCAGGCCCGATACAAGGCGGCATGGTGCACCCCTACCTGCGGCGCAAACAAGGCAAGGAGGCCGTCACCTATCCCAGCGAAGCGGTGAAATCGGTGTTGTCGCGCACCCTGGGTGTGCCGATCTTCCAGGAGCAGGTGATGCAACTGGCCATGGTGGCGGCAGGCTTCACCCCCGGCGAAGCCGACCAGTTGCGCCGCTCCATGGCAGCGTGGAAAAAACGCGGCGGGCTGGAACACTTCGAAGTCAAACTCATCAAAGGTATGGAAGAACGCGGCTACCCACGCGAATTCGCCGAACGCATTTATCAGCAGATTCTGGGGTTCGGCGATTACGGTTTTCCCGAATCGCATTCGGCGAGCTTCGCGCTCTTGGCCTACGTGTCGGCCTGGTTGAAGTGTCACGAACCTGCGGCATTCCTCGCCGCATTGTTGAACAGCCAACCGATGGGTTTCTACGCACCCTCGCAACTCACGCAGGATGCGCGCCGCCACGGCGTGGAGATCCGCCCCGCGAGCGTGTGCGCGAGTGATTGGGAATGCACGCTGGAGAAAGGATTGGATGGCAATCCGGCCGTGCGACTTGGCCTCTTGATGGTGAAGGGCCTCTCGCAAGCCGGTGGAGAGCGCATCGCTGCCGCGCGTCGGGTCGCACCGTTTGCGAACGTTGAAGACGTCGCCGAACGCGCCGCACTGGAGCGCCATGACCTGCGCGTACTCGCCGCCGCCAATGCCTTCGCCGATCTCGCCGGCCATCGCCGCGAGGCTTACTGGGCAGTGGCCGGCATCGAAACCCACACTAATATGCTGCAGCACGCTCCAGTGAATGAAACCATGGCGTTGTTTCCCGCGCCCAGCGAAGGCGAGGATCTTGTCGCTGATTACAAGAGTCTCGGCCTTACGCTGGGCCGGCATCCTCTTGCATTACTGCGCCCGCGCCTCACCCAAGCACGACTCTCCAGCGCCGAAGCCGTGCGCGCCCTGCCGCACGGGCGGATCGCCCGCGCCGCGGGTCTGGTGATCGGCCGCCAACGCCCCGATACCGCCTCCGGTGTGGTGTTCGTCACGTTGGAAGATGAAACCGGCTGCGTCAACGTGGTGGTATGGCGAGACGTGGCGGAACGTCAACGTTTGGAACTGCTGGGATCGCGCCTGATGGCGGTGCAAGGGGTGCTGGAGCGCGAAGGCGAGGTGGTGCACCTCATCGCCAAGAGACTTTTTGATCGCAGTGCGTGGCTGGGGAAGCTCAATACCCGGTCGCGGGATTTTCATTAAGCAGGGATGCGGCCCTTCAAACCTTGCGCACACCCTCTCCATACTTAGCCACCACTTTATCCCCTGTCAGCAACACGAAACCTTCTACGCGCGCCTGCGCAACCAAGATGCGATCAAACGGATCTTTGTGCAGCGGTGGAAGATCATTCACCGCGATGGTGTGCTCGCTGGAAACGGGCAATTCGCGATAGCCATTGACCAGCAGCATCCGCCACAAGCGGCGCGGATCAACAGAGAAATCGGCACGTCCAAGCGTGCGCTTGATACTGATTTCCCAAAGGCTGGCAGAACTGAAAATGAGTTGATTGTCGGGCGCCAGAAGCAGAGCACGCGCCTTGACCGAAAGTCGTTTCGGTTCGCTGGCCGCCCACAGAAGCAAATGCGTGTCGAGCAGAAAATTCAAGCCAGGCGCCCGGAGAACATATCCTCGATCTGGTCTGCACCCATCCGGTCAAAATCCTCCGGCACTTTGATCTCGCCCGCCATGAAGCCCAAACGGCTCGCCGTGCCCGACGTCGTGGCATCAAGCGCCACCACCTTAACCATCGGCTTACCGGCCTTGGCGATAATGAACGATTCGCCTTGCGCGGCCAAATCGACCAAGCGGGAGAGCTGGGTTTTTGCTTCATGAATGTTGATGGTCATCATGGAAATGTAGAGTTGAACTAAGAGCGGTTAGTTTATCTGAAAACTCACTTCAGCTACTCGATGCCCGACCATGAAATTTTCAAATCGCTCCAGAGGGCCCTCATATCACATTGTTTTATAAAGCTTTCAGCGTAAAATCCGCAGTTGCCCAAATCGTCCTTCCTGGACGTCAACTTCCACATCGATCTGAATAACTTGCCCGAAACCAACAAATCCGCTGTCCTCCGGGCATTCGAAGCAGTCTCCAATCTCAGGGCGTTGGCGGCCCTGCGCTACCGCGAATACCGCCTGCTGTGGTTCAGCGGCAGTTTCGGCAATTTGAGCTTTTGGATGGATGAGGTGACGCGCGGTTGGTTGATCTATGAACTCACCGATTCAGCGGTGCAGTTGGGTCTGGTGCGCGGCGTGCAAGCGATTCCGTTTTTTCTTTTTTCGCCGTTTGCCGGCA
Source organism: Burkholderiales bacterium (assembly GCA_046153355.1). GTDB lineage: Bacteria > Pseudomonadota > Gammaproteobacteria > Burkholderiales > SG8-39 > 2-02-FULL-62-17. The sequence continues at coordinate 3,445 of JBJXEY010000042.1, read as the reverse complement.
GCGCCGCTGATCGTTATTCGCGCAAAGGGCAGTTAGTGGCCGCGCAGGCCGTCAATGCCTTGATTTATGTGGTGATCGCGGCGCTGGTTTTCGCGGGCGAGGTCCTACCCTGGCATGTTTATGTGACTTCCTTTTTGGTCGCCACGGCGCATGTATTCCAGCAGCCGGTGCGCGCATCCTTGGTTTCGGACGCAGTGCCGCGCGACTACTTGACCAACGCCATCGGCCTTAATTCGCTCACCTTTAATACCGCTCGGGGCGTCGGGCCTGCCTTGGCCGGCGTGCTGATCGTGACATCTGGCACCGCCGGCGCATTCGCCGCGCAAGCCTTTTTCCTGATTATTGCCATGGCTTGCACTATCCCCATGCTCTCGGTGCAGCACAATGCCCATATGCCCGGCGGCAAGCCGCGCGAGTCTTTCTTCTCCAGCATTTTAGAAGGCTGGAAATTTTCCTGGCATAACCAGGAAGTGCGCGCGAGCCTATTGTGCGCGGGCATCACCGCCTTGTTCATCATTCCGTTCACCACGTTGTTACCGGTGTTCGCGCGCGATCTGTTGAACGTTGGCGCCACGGGGCAAGGTCTGCTGCTGACCGCCATGGGGTGCGGCGCCTTTATCAGCGCGGCCATTGTCGCCTCGGCCGGACACCGTCTGCCACGCGGCCTAATGATGTTGGTGTCGGGCGTGCTGTACGGTATTTCCTTGATCGGGTTCGCGGCCTCGCCGTGGTTTGAGTTATCGCTTGTTGTCATGTTTTTAGCTGGACTCGTGCACGTCTACTGCAGCGTGCTCGTCATGACCATGGTGCAGTCTTATTCGCCGCCAGAATTTCGCGGACGCACCATGGCGGTGTTCAGCATGACTCAAGCACTGATCACCGTGGGCGCGATGTTGTTTGGATTGTTCGCCGATTTAATCGATGCACGCTGGTCGATGGCCATCATGGGCGCCACCGGTTCTCTATTTGTGGTTGGTCTGTATTTCGCCATGCCCAGCGCGAAGCATGTCAGGTGATTCCTGCATCGGGCGCGGCGCCCGGCATGGGGTAAGCTCGCTGGCTTATGAATAATTCCGATCAAACAGCCGACACCAAGGCGCATCCGCTGATCGCGCTTGGCGTGCGCGACTTTCGCCGTTATTGGTTCGCCTTGGCCGCGCAAATTGGCGGTCAGCATATGTTCGCCTTCACCTTGGGATGGCTCGCCTTCGAAATCACCGGTTCGCAGGCGCAACTCGCGCTAATTCAGTTGTGCGGCTTTGTGCCGCAATTCGCCTTCACCCTGCTAGGCGGGGTGCTCGCTGATCGCATCGACGCGCGCAAGCTCATTGGCGCGGCGCAAACCATCGCGGCGATTGGCATCATCGCTGTAGGTCTGGTCACACTTACTGGTGTCGCGCAGATGTGGCATCTGGCGGTGGGGGCGTTTCTGATTGGTCTTTCGAACGCCATCGACGAACCCACCCGCGCGGCGTTTTTTCCGCGGCTTTTGCCGAAGTCATTGCTTCGTTCGGCCGTACCTTTGGTTTCGATGGCGTTTGGCAGCAGCCGCGTGATTGCGCCCTCCATCGCCGGTTTTTTGATCGCCGCAGCCGGCGCGCCGACGACGTTTTTGATTTCCGCCGCGGGCGTGAGCACCATGGTGGCAGTGTTGTTCCTGGTGCGGCCAGCGCCCAGCGAAACACCTTCGCACGGCAGCCTATTAAATAATTTCACCGACAGCATTCGCTACATTCGCAACAACGAGGTGTTCTCCCGGGTGATCGCGGTGGCGCTGCTCAACTCCGCTGCCGTAATGGGCTATGCCAATATGCTGCCGGTGTTCGCCAAGGACATCCTGCACGTTGACTCTAGAGGTCTTGGCATTCTTGCCTCGGCCGCCGGCGTGGGAGCATTGACCGGCCTACTTACCTACGCCTGGATGCAATTGCGCGTCTCGCCAAGAAATCTCATGGTCAGCACCATCACCATCTATAACTTGGCCTTGATCGGTCTGGCGGTGAGTGATTGGTACTGGTTTTCCTTTTGCATGATCGTCACGGCGGGCCTGTGTCACGCCTACTTCATGACTTGCGTACAGGTGATCTTGCAAACCCTGGTCGAGGATCACTATCGCGGCAGAGTCATGGGCGTATTCACCCTGGTTTGGAGCCTGATGTTCCTAAGCGGCTTTCTGCTCAACTTTACCGGCTCGATTGTCGGACCGAAGCTCGCTCTGGCGGGTGGCGCGTTGATCGTACTTGCCTACGTTTGGCTGTCATTGGTGCGAAGCGTGGCGCTACGGCAACTGGTGTTATCGCCCAAATCCAAGTAAGGAAATTCCAGCGACGCTATTTAGTCGGTGGGTTTGATGCCGGCTAGTTTCACCGCCGTGCCCCATTTCGCGAACTCCGCATCCATGAAAGCGCCCACCTGCTCGGGTGTTTCAAGCTTTATTTCATAGCCAAATTTTTTATTGATGATGGCATTGGTTTCGGGCACCCGTATCGCGTCGTTAATCGCGCGATTCAGGCGATCAATGATGGGTCGCGGAGTCTTAGCCGAGGCCACCACGCCCATCCAAACATAGATAGAAACATTCAGCCCGCCTTCCTTGAGATTGGGCACCTCCGCTTCGGCGGTGCTGCGGGTGTCGCCGGTGGTGGCGATGACGCGAATCTTGCCGGGGTTGCTGCGCGCGAATACCGCGTTGTTCAAGGTCATTTGTACGTCGTTGCGCAACACCGCCAAATTGCCATCGCCCCCGCCCTTGTAAGGAACATGCAAGATATCCAGCCCTGCCGCGCTTTTGATAATTTCGAAACTCAAATGTGAGGTGGTGCCCGAGCCGCCGGAGGAATAGGAATATTTTCCTGGCGATGCCTTCACCACGGCAATAAGTTCGGTCAAGTTTCTCGGCGCAAACTCGGCATTGGTCAACAATGCCCAGCCGGTACGGCCAATAGTGGCGACCGGCACGAAGGCGTTTTGTGCATCGAACGTGACATTGCGCGTCAGGAAAGGACTAATGAAAAGCGAGGTATTGGCGAACATCAAGGTGTAGCCATCTGCGGGCGCGCTCGCAACCGAACTAGCGGCAACCAGCCCGGCGCCACCGACACGATTTTCCGGCACCACCGCTTGCCCGAATTGCCTGGACAAACCCTCGGAGATGGTGCGTGCGAGCAGGTCGGTATCGCCACCGACCCCGATTGGAATCACCATGCGAATGGGTTTGGTTGGGTAATCCTGAGCCAGCGCCGTCGCGCCGAAAAGAAGCGCGGACATCGACGCCGACATCCCTGCCGCGAGGCGCGAAATTAGGTTGATGATGTTCGATCTTTTCATTTCGCGCTCCCAGATCCCATTGACTTGATCAAATCCTGAACAGGCGGTGAAGCCAGATAGTCTTTCAATAGCCACTCGGTAAATCGGGTGAGCACCGCAGCGTCGCTGGGGTCCCCAC
>JBJXEY010000003.1:0-32364 GCA_046153355.1 Burkholderiales bacterium | reverse complement strand
CCCAACAGGCCCAAGGATGATCGGCATGGAAAGCTCCTCGCCCAGCACCGTGGTGGCGAGGCTGCGTTTGGACACATCGATCAACACGCGCTGTTTGAAGCGAACCGCATCCAGATCGTTGCGATTGGCGCGTAAGGTGATCTGCTCAAACGATCCGCCTTCGATGTAGTCGTAGATCACCTTCGGCAGGCGGCGTTTGGCCTGGATGCGAAGGTCTTCGATATTGATGGCTTGCGGCATGGTTACTCCACGTAACTTATTAAATCATTAACTTTTATTTTAGGAAAGCAAGTATCCACGTACTTAAACAAGATATTTGGTTGCCGAACTAGGCATCATCGCAGGACATCATCGCCACCGCGCGGGCCGGAGGTTTTTCTGGAGGCTCGCGGGGGGATTTTTTTGTCAATCTTCTAGCTCAGCTTATTTCTGATCCACGCCGGGTCACGACGGCAGTCTAGAACTGCGTAGACAAGCACGGCTTCCTCTTCAACGCAGTAATAGATGGCGAACGGAAATCGTTTTGACAGAAGACGATGATATTTACCGAAATGTACCGAATGCATGCCCGCGCTGATTAGCAACGAGTCGATATCAGAGTACAACGAGTCGAGAAAATAGGTGCCGATGCCCTCGGATTGCACTTCATAGAACCGGTAGCCGTCCACCAAATCGAGACTGGCGGACTCAAGGATCTTGATATTCACGAAACCTTGCTTCTAATATTTTTCTTGGCATCCTCCCAGTCTTCGAATTTCTCGTCCCCGCGTTTTTGCGCCGCGTCTCGTTCGGCCAAAATATTTTCGTGCCAAGCTGGAGATTTCATAACGCCCGCCTTGCTGCATAAGTCATCCCAAAGCAACTCCATTGCCTGAAGTTTTTCTTCCACTGACATTTTTTCCAGTCGAATCGTATTTGCCATGGTGTCTCCTGTTCGAGAAACATTGCTACTTGAATTACCAGATTACTCCGGCCCTACTGCCAGCAATAAATAATGTCGACTGCTGCGAAAACCCGTTCCTGTTAGCACGATGTCATCGATTCGCTTTTTACCTTGGCGGCGAAATCCGACTCGATTTGATTCATCTTGGTGACCTCTGCGAAAGCCCAGCGCCCGTGTTTACCGAGATCGTTCACACCGGGAACCCAGTACTTGAAGACTCCAGTCTAGCGCCATGTCGCTTGGCCTGCGAGAATGATGTCGCGCGATCCCGGGAGAAAAATCATGCTTGCAAGACTTGTAGTTGGACTGGGCGTTTCCACGGCTGCGGCTTTGGCTTATGGACAAGCCTATCCAACCAAACCCATCACGGTAATCGTTCCCTTTGCCGCGGGTGGCCCTGGCGATGCCTTGATGCGTAGTTTCGCCATGTCGCTCGCCAAGAACCTCAAGCAATCCCTCCTAATCGAAAACGCAGGCGGCGCCTCGGGCAATGTGGGTGCGGCACGCGCCGCACGCGCGGCGCCGGATGGCTACACGTTGCTGTATCACAATATTGGGTTTGTCACGGCGCCGGGCCTGTACAAGAAGCTCGATTTCAATCCGCTCACCGACTACGAATACATCGGCATGATGTCCACCTCGCCGAATATCCTTGTTGGTCGGATCGACCTGCCCGCTGGGAATCTCAAGGAGTTGGTCGGTTTTCTCAAGACCAATCAAACCAAGGTCGCCATCGGCGACGCCGGCATCGGCGGGCCGGCGGGTCTGTGCTCAATATTGCTTGCCTCGCATACGGGTACCAAGCCCACCATGGTGTCCTACAAAGGCACGGCGCCGGCGATGATCGATCTCCTTGGCAAGCAAATCGATCTCCTATGCGACGGTGCCGCCACCGCCACCACTCAGATCAGGGCCGGAAAGGTAAAGGTCTTCGGTATCAGCGGCATGCGGCGCTTGGCGACGTTGCCGGATATCCCAACGCTCGATGAGCAAGGCATGACCGGCTTTGACATGGTGGTGTGGAACGCGATGTACGCACCGAAGAACACGCCGCGACCGGTGATGTCGCGTTTGAGCGAGGCATTTCACGTGGCGATCGCCGATACGGATTTTTCCAACTACCTGGAGAAGGTCGGATCGCAGCCCGTACCCATGGAACTCGCTACGCCGGCGGGGTTGCAGGGCTATGTAAAATCCGAAGTCGAAAAGTGGACGGCACTGTTGAGAGCGGCGGGAGCCCCACAGGAGTAACTTAGCGGCTCACTCTGTTGCGCCCGGCTTGCTTGGCTCGATACAAAGCTTGGTCCGCCGCGCGTAGGGCTTGCGAAGGATTCTCCATGGGTTCGCGCGCTGCGGCGCCGATACTCACGGTCACGGATAGCACTTTGTCGGTGTTCGCTTTGGCAACGGCGCCTGCACCGGCGCTGGTACTGGAGTTGGCAGTGTTGCCAGCGCTGACGTTTCCACTTTGTGCCGCTGTCCCATCACGCCGCTGGCTGGCGTCGGCTAGTTCCTTGGGACGATCATCGCTACGTACCGTCATGCGGTAAGTCTCAATCGACGCACGCAGCGCTTCCAGCGCCGGCAGGGCTTCATCGATGGTTTTTCCAGGGAAAAGCACGGCGAATTCCTCGCCGCCGTAGCGGTAGGCAATGCCGCCGCCGCGCACTTCGGCAAGGCGCGCCGCCACCAGTTTCAACACCTGATCGCCGATGTCGTGTCCATGAGTGTCGTTGAATTTCTTGAAGTGATCGACATCGATCATGGCCATGACGCATTGCGGCCCAAGTCCAGGCAGACGTTCTTCCAGGGCGCGGCGCCCAGGCAGGCTGGTGAGCTCATCGTAGAAGGCGAGGCGGTGTGACTCCTGCATCAACGCGACGAGCAACAGAATAGCGGCGCAGGCGACGAAGGCGCTAAACGCGCCGGGCGTGCCGTGCCATTCGCAGCCAAGAAAAAATGCGATCACCAATGCGGCCATGCCGATATCCAAGGGGCGCGGTGAATTGGCAGGTGGGCTTGGCCAGGCGCGCCACACCGCCGCGACAAACGCCGCAGCGAGCGCGATGCGCCCCAAGAGCGGCGTGGGTGGCGAGGCGAGCAGCCAATGCGTCAACAGGCCTTGCCACGCCGTCCCCGAGAGCGGGTTGCGTCCCGCGCTGGCGATCCAGGCGACGACAATGATTTCGGCCGCGGCAATCAGCCACCAGCGATAGTTGCGGTGTTGATAGACGCCGCGCTCGGCGTAGATCAGCGCAAAGAGAATATTCGCCGGAACCAGAATGGCACTGGCGGTGAATACCGCGCGTTCGGCGAATTCACCTGGGCCCATTGCGCTCGCGATGCTGATGCCGGCAAAGCTTGCAAGTAGGGAAAGAAAGGCGATAAAGGCTCGCCCGCGATTGAATAACACGCTCAACACGATGCCGATGAGAATGGTGAGCCATGGCAACAGCGGGCCAATCGCGGTCAATGTGGCGGGCAGGGCAGGCGCCGCGGCCAGTAACAGCGCGGTGCCCATCAGGATGACGGCGGGAACGATCAGCGGGCGCGCGATGCGATACAGATCGAGGCGATGAATATCAAGACGCTGAAAATCGATACTCATGCGTTACTCGCGGTAGGTATTCGAACTCCAGTGGAAATCAATCGGTTCTGCCTTGAAGGAATTCTTCCAACACTCTTGCGGTATGCGAACGCTTGGCGGCCTTAAGGATATTCGCGGGCGCGCCTTGCACCACCAGCCTGCCGCCGGCATCGCCACCCTCGGGGCCAAGATCGATGATCCAATCAGCTTCGGCCATGACATCGAGGTTGTGTTCGATCACGACTACCGTGTTGCCGGCATCCACCAGGCGATGCAGCACACGCGTGAGTTTTTCCACATCCGCCATGTGCAGGCCGACGGTGGGTTCATCGAGCACGTACAAAGTGGAAGCTTGTGCACCGCCACGTCCGGGCCGCGCGGCGGCGTTGCCCAGCGCATCCAGGCGTACTTTCGAGAGTTCGGTGACAAGTTTTATACGTTGCGCTTCACCGCCTGAGAGCGTCGGGCTTTGTTGGCCAAGCGTGAGGTAGCCAAGGCCAACATCCTGCAGTAGACGCAGGGCATGATGGATGGCTGCGTGCGCTGAGAAAAACTCCACGCCTTCATCCACGCTCATTGCCAATACATCGCCTATCGATTTACCCTTCCATTGAACCGATAAGGTCTCGGGATTGAAGCGCGCGCCGCGGCAACTGTCGCACAGCACCTTTACGTCTGGCAGGAAGCTCATTTCGATGCGGCGCACGCCCTGGCCTTCGCAGGCTTCGCAGCGGCCGCCGGCGGTATTGAAGGAAAAGCGCGAGGCTGACCACCCGCGCATGCGCGATTCGTTCGACTCGGCGTACAGGCGGCGCACCGCATCCCAAAAACCCACGTAGGTGGCGGGGCAGGAGCGCGGCGTTTTGCCGATGGGCGTTTGATCGACTTCGAGTACGCGTCCCACCAATCCGAGATTTTTAATTCCACGGCAACCGCCGAAGGCTTGCGTGTTACCGGCATGTTGTCGCGGATGTTGCGCACGCGCCACGGCGTGCACGGCATTGGGATGCAGGACATCGCGTGCAAGCGTGGATTTGCCCGAACCAGAAACGCCGGTAATCACGGTGAGCCGGCCCAAGGGAATACGCACATCGACGTTCTTTAGGTTGTGCAGATTCGCACCTTGAATTTCGATCGAAGGTGTTTCGCGCGTCACCGGATGGCGCGCTTTGGACGCATGCCGCAGCGGGTTCTTGAGGTAAAAACCGGTGATCGATTCGGCATTGCCCATCAGTTCCAAGGCAGTGCCCATGGCCATGACCTTGCCGCCCAGCTTGCCGGCACCGGGGCCAAGATCCAGCACCTGTGCGGCGCGGCGGATGGTGTCTTCGTCGTGCTCCACCACAATCAGGGTGTTGCCTTTCTTTTGCAATTTCTCCAGGGTATCGAGCAGGATGCGGTTATCGCGAGGATGTAAGCCGATGGTGGGTTCGTCGAGCACATAACAAACACCGCGCAGGTTCGAGCCCAGTTGCGCGGCTAAGCGTATGCGTTGCGCCTCGCCGCCTGAGAGCGTGGGGGCAGCGCGATCCAAGGCGAGGTAACCCAGGCCAACTTCTTCGAGAAAGGATAAGCGCGAGCGCAATTCGGCGAGGATGTCGCGAGCGATTTCCGCCTCGCGTCCGATCAGACGGATATCGGTGAACACTTTGGCGAGTTTATCAATCGGTAGCGCGGCCAAACTGGAGATGGAACGCGCGAGGTAGCGCACCGCCAAGGCTTCCGCGTTGAGGCGCGCGCCATGGCACTGTCCGCAGGCTTCGGCTACGCCCTCGAACCATTCGTTCCAATAAATTTCTTCGCCGGTTTGTTCGGCGTCGAATCCCGAGAGCGCGACGCCGGTTCCATAACAACCTGGGCACCAGCCATGCCGCGAGTTAAAAGAAAACAAGCGCGGATCGAGTTCGGCGAAGCTGCGCGCGCAGGAGGGGCAGGCGCGTTTGGTGGAGAAGAAACGTTGTTCGAGATCGACTTCCACGTTGGCCGTCTTGCCGGCTGTTCTCGCCTTTTCATAGGCCGTGGCCAGGCGATCCAGAGGTGCGAGCACTAGCACCACGCCTTTGCCCAGATCTAGCGCGCTGGCTAATGCAGCGCGCAAGGTTTTTTCGTCCTTGGCCGAAACAACCAAGTCGGCAACCGGCAACTCAATGCTGTGTTCGCGAAAACGATCTAAACGCGGCCAACGCGCGGTGGGCAAAAACTCGCCATCGACGCGCAAATGCGTATAACCCTTGCCCAGGGCCCATTTGGCCAGATCGGTATAAAAGCCTTTGCGATTAACGATCAACGGCGCGAGCAAGCCAATGCGCATGCCTTTGTAGTCGCGCAGCAGGCGCGCGGCAATGGCATCGATGCTCTGTGGTTCGATGGGCACATTGCAGGCGGGGCAATACTGGGTGCCCAGCTTTACATACAAGAGGCGCAGGAAGTGATAGATCTCGGTGAGCGTCGCCACGGTGCTTTTTCTGCCGCCGCGGCTGGTGCGTTGCTCGATGGCCACTGTGGGCGGGATGCCGAAGATCGCATCGACATCGGGTTTCGAAGCCGGTTGCACGAATTGGCGCGCGTAGGCGTTGAGCGATTCGAGATAACGCCGCTGGCCTTCGGCGAAAATAATATCGAAAGCTAAAGTCGATTTCCCCGAACCCGAGACGCCGGTAATCACGGTGAATTGATTGCGCGGAATCTCGACATCGATATTTTTTAAATTGTGTTCGCGGGCATTGTGCACGGTGATTGCGGCGGGTCGGCGCAGTGCCTTCTGCAAGGGGAGCCCCAACAGTTCACCGGCGGCATCGCGCGCCATGGCTGGCGTGGGAATGAATGAGGCCTGGTATTCGCGCAGCGAGCGTGCGGTGTGCGAACTGGGGTGTCGGGCCACGTCATCGGGCGTGCCGCACACCACCAGCTCGCCGCCCGCATCGCCGCCCTCCGGGCCCAGATCGATGATCCAATCAGCCGCGCGGATCACATCCAGATTGTGTTCGATAACCAGGAGCGAGTGTCCGGCGGCGATCAGGCGGCGAAACGCGCGCAGCAGTTTGGCGATGTCTTCGAAATGTAGGCCAGTGGTGGGTTCATCGAAGAGAAATAATTTTCCGCCGGGTGCAAATAAATTGTTCGCGGCTGCGAACTGCGCCCTGGCACGCGCGGCTTTTTCCTTGGGCGCGGCGGCCTCGGCCAAATGCCCGGCGAGCTTTAAACGTTGTGCTTCGCCGCCGGAGAGGGTGGGAACCGGTTGCCCGAGGCGCAAATATTCCAGGCCCACTTCGGCCAAAGGCGCCAAAACACGTTGCACCTCCGCGTCCGTGGCAAAAAATTCCAGCGCTTCGGATACGGTGAGTTCCAACACATCGGCAATCGACTTGCCACGCACCGCCACTTCGATAATTTCATCGCGAAAGCGCCGCCCATTGCAATCCGGGCAACGCAAATATACGTCGGAGAGGAACTGCATCTCCACATGTTCGAAACCGCTGCCGGTGCAGCCGGGGCAGCGCCCGTTGCCGGAGTTAAAGCTAAACGTTCCGGCGGTGTACTTGCGCTCCTTCGCTAGGGCGGTGCGTGCGTACAAGTCGCGAATCGCATCCCAGGCACCTACGTAGCTCGCCGGGTTGGAGCGCGTGGTGCGGCCGATGGGCGTCTGGTCGACCATAACCACTTCGGTGATCGATTCGTGACCGCGCAACGCGCGATGCGCGCCCGGTGTTTCGGTGGGTTTGCCCTGGGCGCGGCGCAAGGCGGCATACAGCACATCCTGCACAATTGTCGACTTTCCAGAACCCGAAACGCCAGTTATTGACACTAAGCGATGAAGTGGAATACCAATATCGATATTTTTTAAATTGTGTTCGCAAGCACCCAAGAGGTGCAGCATCGGCGTGGTGGCGTCTACCGCAACATTGCTCATGCCGGCATCGGCGCGCCGCCTGCCGGAAAGATATTCCGCCGTTAGCGAGCCGTTGTCGCGCAAGGCGTCGGGCGTGCCATTGAACACCACCTCGCCGCCTTTTTCGCCAGGGCCTGGGCCCATGTCGAGAATGCGATCGGCGGCGAACATGATTTGCGGATCGTGTTCCACCACCAGAAGCGAATTACCGGCATCGCGCAGGCGCTGCATCACGCCAATGATGCGGGCCATGTCGCGCGGGTGTAAGCCTATCGAAGGTTCGTCCAAAACGAAAAGCGTATTGACGAGCGAAGTGCCCAACGCAGTAGTGAGGTTGATACGCTGTACCTCGCCGCCTGAGAGCGTGCGCGATTGACGATCCAGGGTGAGATAACCCAGGCCCACTTCTTCCAAATAACGCAGCCGCGAGCGCAGCTCGGTCAACAGGAGGTCGGTGGCTTCATCCAGCGGTGCAGGAAGATGCAGGCCATCGATGAAGCGGCGCACGCGTTCGATCGGCAGCAGCATTAAGTCGTGCAAATTCAGGCCCGGCATTTCGGCGAGACGTTGGTCTGAGTAAATGGCGCCTTTGGCGCGAAAACGCCGATAGTTGCCTTGTTCGTCGCCAGTTTTGGGCGAGGACGAGGTAGCAAGGGGAGCGGGGGCGCTACGCGGCGTGCCAAGCGTTAAATCCGCGTCGTCTCGCGACCCCACCCGCCACAGCAATGCATCCAGCTTCAGCCTTGCGCCGTCGCAGTTGGTACACGGCGTATAGGCGCGGTACTTGGAGAGCAACACGCGCACGTGCATCTTGTAGGCCTTGGTCTCCAGCCATTTGAAAAAGCGCGCCACGCCATACCACACGCCCGGCCACGACTTTTTCCAATTTACCCAATCGGGCTCGCCATCGAACACCCAGGCACGTTGTTTTGCATCGAGATTACGAAACGGCACATCCAGCGGGATGCCGCGTTTTTTCGCATATTTGACGATGTCGTCTTGGCATTCGTGAAACGACGGCGTTTGCCAAGGGCGGATCGCACCTTCATCCAGCGACTTGGATTCGTCAGGAACGATCAGGCCGTAATCGATGCCGATAACCCGGCCAAAACCGCGGCAGGTGTCGCAGGCGCCCAGCGGCGAATTGAAGGAGAAAAGACTGGGCACCGGATCGTTGTAATGAATATTGCAGTGGGCGCAGTGCAGGTCGGAGGAGAAACGCCACACAGCCGTTCCGTTGGGCGCGCTGCCTTGTGAAGCGGCGTCCGGCGAAGCGGCGTCTTCTGCAGGGATGCCTTCAAGAAGCGCATGAACATTGACTTTTCCCTGACCGACCTTCAATGCCGCTTCAATAGCCTCAAGCACACGCGCGCGCTCCGCGGTTGAAATGCGGATGCGGTCCTGCACCACTTCCAGCAATTCGGTGGATCGCGCGTGGATGCGTTCGTACCCCTGCGCTTTGAGCGCGGCGAGAATTTCATCTTCCTTAAAATTTTGCGGCACCGGTACCGGGAAGGTGATGATGAGGCGCGGATCGCCGTGTGTGACGCCTAGCGCCTGCAAACGCGCATAAATGGCATCAGGTGAATCGCGTGTCACCGGCTCGCCGCAGGCGCGGCAATAAAGGTGCGAAGCGCGCGCAAACAGCAGTTTCAAATGATCGTTTAATTCCGTCATGGTGCCGACGGTGGAGCGCGAGGTGCGCACCGGGTTAGTCTGATCGATGGCGATGGCCGGCGGTATGCCTTCGATCGAATCCACCTGAGGTTTATCCATGCGATCCAGAAACTGGCGCGCATAGGGGCTGAAGGTCTCGACGTAGCGGCGCTGGCCTTCGGCGTACAAGGTGTCGAACACCAGGGAACTCTTACCCGAGCCCGATACGCCGGTGACCACGATCAGCTCGCCGGTGGGCAGGGTTAGGTTGAGATTCTTGAGGTTGTTCTGGCGCGCGCCGCGCACCACGATGGCTTCGAGCGGCTGCGGGGGGAGATCTTGCGGACGGTTCATTGTTGCGATCGAAAAACGTGGAAGCGCTTTATATCATCTCGCTCCGCACGCTTGGCAGTTGCATTTATCGCATACCCGTCTTTTCTCTGGCGGTGTTTATGCCACCCAAGGGCGCTTTATGGGTCGATGTACTACTTCGACGTACTACTTCGCCGGGGCTGCCTCGGGTTTGGTCTCGGTTTCTGTCTTTGCCGCCGCTTCCGGTGCTGCGCCGACGACAAACTGCATCACGGGCCCCCATGGTCCGGGGGTTCCATCGGCACGGTTGCTCGCTAAGCGCCAGTAGTAACGTCCGGGCCGAAGATTTGGTATGCCAAAGCGTAATGAGGCAGTGCGTAGCGCCCCATGCAAAACGCGCGAGAATTTTTCCTCGGTATCCACTTGAAATCGATAACTGGCCGCCTGCTTTTCCGCAGCCCAAGTCAACAGCGTGGTGGTGCCGCCAGCCAAAGCACTGTCGAATTCGGGTGTTAGCGCCTCGGGCGGAGGTGGGTTTCCCACTTTTACGTTGAAGGCAAACTCGCCATTGCGGCCTTCAATGCGGTTTGTGTCGATGCCACGTACGCGTAGGTAATATCTTCCATCCGTTACAGTGGGCAGTTGCACACGCGGCGATTTGCCGATGCTCTCACTGACAATGTCGGCGAATTCGGCATCTCTGGCAAGCATGGCGCGATACTGCTCGGCGTCAGGGAGGGCATCGAAGACAAACGCGGGGCGCCCCAATTCGTGGGAAGCGGGGTTTTTCGACAGGTCAGGTGCTGGCAACAACGCGATCGGTTGGGAAGGGATTCCGCTTGCGGGAATCACCGTAGCGAATCCCGCGCCTACCAAGACCGGGGACGCGCTGCCCGAGCCGGTCGCCGCGACGCGCCCCTCTAAAACCTCGCCGCGGCTGGTGTCATCCACGGTGGTGCGAAATTTGGTGCCGCGCACGCCAATGGTCGCAACCGGCGTTTGAATTTCGTATACCGACGAAGAGTTTTTTCTAGGCGTCACCGCGTGTTCGATGCGGCCCGCGTCCAGCCGTAGTCGTTGCGCGATCAGATCGGTTGACGGTACGCCGCGCATCAGGTCGATGCGCGCATTGGTATTGGCGTGCAGGCTGGAAATGGTGCCGTCAGAAAATTTCAAGGTCACCGAGCTTGCTTCCGCGGCGCTGATCCGGTCGCCAACCTTGACCGCCGCGCCCACTGTGGCGGGCACTTCGGCGCCGGCCCGTTCAATGCGCACTTTTCCTCGTACGGCGACAATTTGCGCGTCGATATCGACGATGCGCATCCATGAGGCCGGTACGTTAATTCGCGTTCCCACCGGCATGGCGCGATCCAGCCGCACTTTGTTGAATTGCTGCAATTTCTGCCAATCATTGGGATTGATCAGGTAACGCTTGGCGATCGAGGAGATGGTGTCGCCTTGGCGCATCTCAATGGACCAGGTTTCTTCTTGCGCCATTGCCGTGCCGGCCAACAGGCTGGCGAATAATGCGACCGCAACGGCGCGGCATGAGATGGCTTGGATTTTCTCCGATATCGTGAATTGGCCGCGAGTCTTATTTTCAGTTTGATTGGCGAACATTTTGGTTCCGATGTAACTTAAAGAAGGGATGGCGATGGCGTTTTGACGCGCGCCGAGGAATTATCCGTAGTTTCACATGGCGCGCCGTTTAATAGCGCCACCATTGACTGTTTTGACAGTATTTTACGAGGGGGCGCCATGTGGATGAAAACGTTTATCCGAACCTTTGTGTTTGCGCAAATCGCTGTGGTGTTTGCAACCAATGCGCAAGAGTATCCGTCGAAGCCGATCAATATGATCGTGCCTTTCCCTCCGGGGGGCGTTGCCGATCTCACCGGCCGTCCCACGGCGATGGCGATGGAAAGAATCCTCAAACAACCAGTGCTGGTGGTGAACCGTCCGGGCGCGGGCGGCGCGGTAGGCAATGCCCAGGTTGGCAAAGGGGCAACCGATGGCTACACAATCCTCATGGCCTTATCCAGCATATCGGTGATCCCCGAGGCGGAACGTGCCTGCAAACGCGCCGCGCCTTACGACCTGAATCAATTCACGCCCATCGCCTTGATATCGGCGGACCCGACGGTGCTCGCGGTGCGTAATGAAAGTCCTTACCGCTCGATGCGCGAGCTGGTCGATGCGGCGAAAAAAGCGCCGGAGAAATTGTCTTTCTCCTCGTCGGGTATTTATGGCGCTTTGCACATGCCGATTGCCATGTTCGAGGCGGCTGCAGGGATCAAGTTTTTGCACGTCCCGTATTCCGGTGGCGGGCCCGCCGTCACTGCCTTGATTGGGTCACAGGTGGATTTAACTGCCGGCGGTCCTTCCGCGTTGATCGGGCAGATTCGTGGCGGACGTCTGCGACCCTTGGCGAGTTGGGGGTCGACGCGCTTGGTTTCACTACCTGATGTGCCCACCTTCAAGGAACAAGGCATGGATATCGAGTATTTCATCTGGTCCGGCGTATTCGTTGCTACGGGCACGCCTGCCGGGATAGTCAATACCTTGCGCGACACCGTGCGCCGCGCGGTACAGGATGCCGACTTCAAGTCGACCATGGAAAAAATCCAAACGCCGATTGCGTATCTGGATGCGCCCGAATTCGCCAAGTATTGGGATGCCGATGCGCGGCGTATGGCGGGGGTGCTCAAGCATCTGGGATGCATCGAGGATAAAGCCGCTACGCCCGCATCCTCGAAATAGCTTTATTTAGTAGAGCGCCGGTTTTTGCGCTTGGATGCGGGAAGCGGCCACGACTTGAACGCCGCGGACGTCTGTGGCTTGTGCGCCGCAACATCGAATTGCTAGAAGTAACATGCATCGATTGTGTAGTAATACGCTTTCTGGCAAGGTGCGCCCTGCCGCCGAAATTGCCAGATCGAGGCAGAGAGAGTTCGGACGCATTTAAAAATATCCACCCAGGAGGAGATTCCAATGAAGTTGAACATTAATGGCCGCGTACGCGAGCTCGATGTCGAGCCCGAAATGCCCTTGTTGTGGGCGCTGCGCGACGTACTCGATCTGAAGGGCACCAAATTTGGTTGCGGCATCGCCCAATGCGGCGCCTGCACGGTGCATATCAATGGCGAACCGGTGCGCTCCTGTTCCTTCCCGGTCTCTGCGGCCGAAGGCCAGCAAGTCACCACCATCGAGGGCATTTCACGCAATTCAACCCATCCAATTCAGGTGGCGTGGGTGGAGCATCAAGTGCCGCAGTGCGGCTACTGCCAATCAGGTCAAATCATGGCGGCTGTCGCCTTGCTGAAGAAAAAGCCCAAGCCCACCGACGCGGATATCGATTCGGCTATGACCAACATATGCCGCTGCGGTACCTACGCACGCATTCGCACCGCCATTCACGCCGCCGCTAAAGGCAGTGGCGCGGCCGCGGCGAAGAAGGCATAAGGAGAACAACATGAAAAAATCCACATTCAAAAAATCTCGTCGCGATTTTCTGGTGACTTCCGCAGGTGCAGGAGGTGGTTTGGCCTTGGGCTTCCACATGCCTTCTGCCCTATCGCAAAAGGCAGGTACCGCGGAAAAGGCGGATGTCAATATTTGGGTAGCGATCGGCACCGACGACATGGTGGTGATCAAGTACGCGCGCTCCGAAATGGGCCAGGGCAGCATGACCTCCGCGCCGCAGTTGGTGGCCGAGGAACTGGACGCCGATTGGCGCAAGGTGAAGATCGAATACGCCGATACCAATCAGCATGTGCGTATGAAGCGCGCCTGGGGCGATATGGCTACGGTTGGCAGCCGCACCATCCGCAACTCTCAGGAATATTTGCGCAAGGCTGGTGCTTCGGCACGCGCTATGTTGGTCGCGGCTGCCGCGAAAGAATGGAACGTCGCGCCTGGCGATATCACCGTTTCGAACGGCATCGTCAGCCACGCCGCGTCCAAGCGTCGCACTACATTTGGCAAGCTTGCCGCATCGGCATCCAAGCTTGAAGCGCCGAAAGACGTGGTGCTGAAAGATCCCAAAGATTGGAAAATTGCCGGTAAATCGATGCGCCGCATCGATATTCCCGCTTCCGTCAATGGCTCGCAGGTGTACGGTGCCGACATCCAATTGCCCGGCATGCTGTATGCGGCGGTGGCGCAATGCCCGGTGTTCGGTGGCAAGGCAAAGTCGTTTGATGATTCGCGTGTCAAAGGACGTCGTGGCATCACCAAGGTGATGACCATCGACGACGGCGCGGCGGTAGTGGTGGTGGCCGACAACTGGTGGCGCGCCAAGGAAGCCTTAAAGGACGTGCCAGTGGACTGGGATGTTGGCGCCAATGGCAATGTGTCGAGCGCCAGTATCTTGCAGTTTTTCAAAGAAGGTCTGGCCGCGCCCGATGCCGCGGTGTTGCCCAACAAGAAGGGCGATACCACCAAGGCGTTCGCCGGCGCCACCAAAGTGCTGGAGTCGGAATATTTCACGCCTTATCTTTGTCATGCGCCGATGGAGCCGATGGGCGCCACGGTGCAGATCAAGGATGGTCGTGTCGATGTCTGGGCCTCGACGCAATCGGGCGAAGGCACGCTGGCCAGTGTCGCCGGCGCTTTAAAGACATCCACCGACAATGTGTACTTTCACAAAGTGCAGGCTGGCGGCGGGTTTGGGCGTCGTGGCGGCTCGAACGATTTCGGACGGCAAGCGGCGTTGATCGCGCAACAGTTGCCCAATGGCACACCATTGAAGCTGCTTTGGTCACGCGAGGAAGATACGCAGCACGATTTCTATCGGCCGTTGGCGATGTACAAACTCAAGGGCGGCATCGATGCCCAGGGCAACGCAGTGGGCTGGCAGACGCGTATTGCCAGCGGGTCACTCGCCAATCAATTGCTAAACCTGCCCTTGAAGACCGGCATTGATGGCCCGGCAACCGAAGGCTTCGCGGAATTTCCCTATGAAATTCCCAACCAGCAACATGAGTACATTCAACGCCGCACCCATGTGCCGATTGGTTTCTGGCGTACCGTCGGTTGGTCGCAATCACCGTTCGCGCGCGAACAGTTCATTGACGAGCTGGCCATTGCGGGGGGTAAGGACCCCTACGAGTTCCGTCGCAAGTTGTTGGAGCATGAGAAGCGTCCTTTGGGCATTCTCGATGCCGTTGCCAAGGCAGCTGGCTGGGGCAAACCGCTGCCCAAAGGCGTGTTCCGCGGCATTGCCACCACCGAGCCTTATGGCAGCTACACCTCGGCGGTGGTGGAGTTGTCGGTCGACGACAAGGGCGCCATCAAAATCCACCGCGTGTTGCAGGCCATCGATTGCGGTTACGTGGTCAATCCAGACAACATCAACGCGCAGATTCAAGGCTCAACGGTGTGGGCGGTGACCGCGGCGATGTGGGGCGAAATCACCCTTAAGGATGGCCGCGTGGAGCAGGGCAACTTCGATGCCTATCGCATGATGCGCATGCGCGAGATGCCCAAGGTGGAAGTGGTACTGGCGCCAACCGGTGGTTTCTGGGGGGGCGTGGGCGAGCCGGGCCAAGCGCCGCTGATACCGGCGATGTGCAATGCCATTTTTGCCGCGACGGGTAAGCGAATTCGCAGCTTGCCGCTCAAAAACCAGGGATTCACCTTGGCGTGATGTCGTATTGGGCGATGGACTGCGAGCGGTGAAAAGTAGGTACTTCGCAGCCCTCGCCGCAATCGCAATGCTAGGGATGGCGGGATTTGCACAGGCGCAGATTCCGCCATTTCCATTGGTGAACTTCAAAATAGAAGAGGGCGTAATCGCCAAACCACTGACGGCAACCAGCGACGCCCTGCGGGGTCAGGCGATCGTGTTGGACCGCAATTTAAGTTCCTGCGTTTTATGCCATGTGGTGCCCGACCCATTGAATCGTCCAATGGGCAATATTGCGCCGCCGTTGATGGGTGTCGGTGCGCGCTTGAGTATTGGGCAGATGCGCTTGCGCATGGTTGACTCGACGAAAATCAATCCGCAAAGCATCATGCCAGCGTATTACCGTATCGATGATCTGCATCAAGTCGCGCCGGCATGGCGTGGGAGGTCGATACTTGATGCACAACAAATCGAAGATGTCGTGGCATATCTGCTTACCCTGAAGGAGGCTTCGCGATGAAGCGCAGGCAAATACTCGGGTGGCTGGCGAGCGCGGCTTGGCTGCCATGGCTCGCTCGCGCGCAAGCGCCAGGCAAGGATTCACCACGCATCGAAATACTTGTTTCCGAACCCGGCATCGTCGCTGTGACCAAGGGAGCACGTCTCGAACGTGGCCGCGTGAAAATGGAGCTGCCGGTGATCGCCGATAACGGCAATGCCGTGCCGCTCAAAATTAGCGTGGCAAGTCCAATGACCCCCACTGATCACGTCCGTGCAATACACCTGGTGTCAGACCGCAATCCGGTACCCAATATGGCCAGTTTTCATCTAGGCCCCCATTCGGGCCGCGCGGAACTCGAGACCCGCGTGCGCCTTGCCGGCTCGCAAAATGTCACGGTGATTGCGGAAATGTCCGATGGCACGTTTTGGATGGATCGCTCGCACGTGCAGGTGACGTTATCCGCTTGCGCGGACGAAAGTTGAAAGGCCTGTTATGAGCGCGAGAATTCAGGTGCCGCAAAACGCCAAGCGCGGCGAGGTGATCCAAGTTCGTTTCCTCATTCAGCACGATATGGAGACTGGCTATCGTTTCGATGATCGAGGGACGGCGATTCCTCGAAACGTAATCCATACGATAACCTGTACTTACAACGGCCGCGAGGTGTTGCGCTGCCAAACTTCCTCGGGCATCGCGGCCAACCCCTACCTGCAGTTCCCGCTTCGCGTAGACGAAAGTGGCGAACTGGTGCTTACCTGGGTCGATGACCTTGGGGTTCGCGGCGCGGAGAAGCAATTGATTGTTGTCGGCGGATGAGGCTTGGTTTTTCCTTCGAAGCGCGCGTATCGCTATTTGCATCCGCTTTTTTTGCACTGGTCTTCTGGCACAGCCCGCTCTTTGCGCAACAACGTGCGATTGCCCCGGCGGATCTCAAATCCGGTTTTGAGTTCCTCGGCGCTGACCTCAAAAAAATGCAGCAGGACGATTTCGCCAACCCAGGCACGTTATGGGTCGATAGAGGCGAAACATTATGGCGCACGCCCGCAGGCGCGGAGAAAAAATCCTGCGCTGATTGCCATGGCGATGCGCGCTCGACGATGAAAGGTGTGGCGGTGCGTTATCCACAAATCGACAAGCCAAGCGGTAAGCTGATCGCCTTGGATGCGCGCATCCTGCAATCGCGCGTCGAGCGGCAGAAGGCGCCCGCGTTCGCACGCGAATCCGAAGATCTTTTGGCACTCAATGCCTATGTCACGCATCAGTCGCGCGGCATGGCAACTGAAGCCAATATCGAGGGCGCGGCGCGCAAAAATTTCGCTGCCGGTGAGGCGTTCTTTTTTCAACGCCGCGGGCAACTGAATCTTTCCTGCGCGCATTGCCACGACGCTAATTGGGGACGTACCCTATTTTCTGAGCGCATCAGCCAGGGGCATCCGAACGCTTATCCTGCTTATCGGCTGGAGTGGCAGACGTTGGGGTCGCTGGAGCGGCGCTTGCGGGCTTGCCTGTCGGGGGTACGCGCCGAGATCCTGCCCTACGGTGCGCCCGAATACACCGATCTTGCTTTGTATCTCGCTTGGCGCGCCTCGGGGCTCAAGATCGAGACGCCCGGCGTCAGGCGTTGAAAGAAAGTTATAGGAGTCGGCTTTCGGCCTCGGTGAGCGTATTGGCACTGGATTTGAACAGCGAGGACACCACCTGATTGCGTCCGGCAGCCTTGGCCAGATACAGCGCACCGTCGGCGCAAATCAACAGACTGTCCAGCGAATCGATTATCTTGGCGTCATCGCCGCAAATACCAATGCTGGTGGTGACGTGAACTGGGCCGCTCCGGGTTTGCATTTTCGCGTTGTCGATGCTGACCCGAATCCGGTCAGCCAGCGTGAGCGCGGTGCCGGCATCGGCGCCGGGCAACAATACGCAGAATTCCTCCCCGCCATAGCGCACCAACAGATCCTCGCGGCGCAGGCAATCGGTGACCACACGGGAAAACTCCCGCAGTACATCGTCCCCCACCATGTGTCCAAGCGAGTCGTTGACATGTTTGAAGTGATCCAAATCCATCATCAATAGTCGTAGCGGCGAGCCGCTACGCCGGCAACGTGCCAATTCGCGATCAGCAAGTTCAATAAACGTACGCCGGTTGAATACGCCAGTGAGCGGATCCATGGTGGCAAGCTTGT
Source organism: Burkholderiales bacterium (assembly GCA_046153355.1). Classification (GTDB taxonomy): domain Bacteria; phylum Pseudomonadota; class Gammaproteobacteria; order Burkholderiales; family SG8-39; genus 2-02-FULL-62-17. Next base: position 14,669 of record JBJXEY010000003.1, on the reverse strand, counting down.
GCATCTCTGCCTCGGCGCGATCCTTGTGCAAGAGCATGTAGGCAAACGAGGTGAACAACACACTCGCGGCCGCCAACAGCAACGCAAAGCTTTTGGTCAAGCTTGCCCCGGAAGATGCGAGGTCTGCATTGGGTGCCGCCAGGGATAGAAACGCCAGAGAGACAAGCGCAACGGCCATCGCGCCCAAGGCCAAGGAAAGGGACACGGACGCTCGCCCATGCTGTTCTGCCGAATCGCGATTGAAAAACCACAGGACCAGGATGGCGCATGCGCCTTGAAGCATGTAGCCGATTACCTCTTTTGCGGAATCGCCCAATATCAAATAGAGGATTGCAATTACGCAAGGTGGCACACAGAGAAACCATTTGGAGATAGGTTTTTGCCGAAATTCGCGCAACGCCGCGGCTTGCAGCATGAGACTTACGGAGAGGAAAAAGTGAGCTGCCAGTGCGCCAGAAACACCCGGCAAGGAATCCCGCGTCGCGAATAAGCCCCAAGCCAATGCCTGAATTGGGAGGGACGTGCTCCATTTGGCGAGACCATTTGGTAAGGCGCCGGCAAATGCGATCTGCAACGCGCCCGCCATCACCAGGTTGCACAACATCAGTACCCAATACAGCGTGAGAACGTCCAGGGCCATTAAAAGCCAATCGCCTAAATGAGATTAATCAATGCCTTCCATGCTAAATGAGAACCTGCGTCTGAGCGACGCTGAGCGTGAACTATTTCCTCGAATCGCGCGGTTTTCCTATGCCAATGGCATGACGCCACGAAATGAAGAGGTTGCGGTGGGCGAAGCTAACCGCGACCAACAAACGGCATCTTGGTGGCCATCACCGTCATGAACTGCACATTTGCGCCAAGCGGCAGGCCGGCCATATACACCACCGCTTTGGCTACATCTTCGACATCCATCATCGGCTCGGGCGCCACGCTGCCATTGGCTTGTTGTACGCCCTTGGCCATTTTTGCCGCGAGTTCGGTCGCAGCGTTGCCCACATCGATCTGCCCAACGGCTATGTCGTACTTGCGTCCATCGAGAGACGCGCACTTGGTGAGCCCGGTCACACCATGTTTGGTGGCGGTGTAGGGTGATGAATTGGGACGTGGCGTGTGCGCCGAAATCGAACCATTGTTAATGATGCGACCGCCACGCGGCTCCTGCGCCTTCATGATGCGAAACGCTTCCTGCGTGCATTGAAATACCGCGCTCAAATTGACATCGACGATGGCCTTCCACTTGTCGAAGGAAAAATCCTCTAGCGGTACTGCCGGCGACGAGACGCCGGCATTGTTAAACAGCAGATCGAGGCGTCCGTAATGGGATTTGGTCTTCTCGAATAAGGCGCGCACCGATGCTTCGTCAGCGACGTTAGTGGGCACGGCAATCGAGCTGGCGCCTGCTGCACCCGCTTCGTTTATGGCTTGTTCGAGCAACTCACCGCGCCTGCCCGCCAGCGCCACGCTCCAGCCCTCTTTCATCAATGCGATGGCCGATGCCTTGCCGATACCTGAGCTCGCGCCGGTGATGATTGCGATTTTTTGCTGCGTTGCCATGTTGTTCCTGTCAGTTTCGAAAAAGTTAATCGGGGTAGGCGCGGCGTGGCGTTATTCCAGGGCGATGCCGAGTGTTTTGACCACCGGTCCCCACAGCGCCAATTCACGCCCAATGCGTTCGGCCAATTGTTCCGCGGAGCCGCTGGCCGGAAGTGCGGAGAGCCCTGCATGGGTTTTGGTCACCTCGGGTTGCGTGGCAGCGGCCGCCAGATCGCGATTGAGGCGCGCGACTATTTCCGTGGGCGCCCCAGCCGGTGCGAACATCGCCACCCAACCCATCACATCTCGGCCGATGCCGGGAACGCCTGCTTCATCGAAAGTGGGCACCTCCGGCAAGGCGGGGATGCGTCGATCAGTGGCCGAAGCCAAGGCGCGAAGCTTGCCCTCCTTGATTTGGCCGAGGATCTGGCTCGATGCGGGATAAAACATCACCTGCACCCGACCGGTGAAAAAATCCTGTAGCGCCGGCGCATTGCCTTTATAAGGCACGTGAACAATGTCGGTGCCGGTGCGTTGCTTCAATAATTCCATGGCTAGATGAAACGCCTGCCCCACGCCACCGGAGCCATAGTTAAGTTTTCCTGGGTTGGCTTTCATGTGGGCAATGAATTCCTGCAAGGAACGTGCGCCCACTGACTCGTGCACATACAGGGCAAAAGGCAGCGTGGCGATCGGCCCGACCGGTGCGAAATCTTTCTGCGGGTCGTAGGGCAGCTTGGCGTAGAAGTGCTTGTTGAAAATAAATTGCGGGTTGCCCGCCACCAGCAGCGTATAGCCATCGGCCGGCGCGCGCGCGGCGAACTCCATGCCCGAGATACCCGAAACCGCCGCGCGGTTATCCACGATCAGCGGCTGTCCGAGCGAGGCGCCCAGCGGCGCGCTCAAGGCACGCGCGTACAGATCAAACGCGCCTCCCGGCGCTGCGGGAACGATGACACGAATGGCTTTCGCCGGATAAGTTTGTGCCAAGGCCTGCGTGCCGGCTAGGTTCAACAAGGCTGCCGACAACGCGCAAGCGCCAAGCTTGGTCCACTCCATTTCACAGTATTTCATAAGAATAATTTTTCAATTCAATAGTTGGAGTACATAACAAGAGAGTTTTCAATCAAAAATAGGCTAAATACTTCGGGTCTAGTCGCAAGGCCACCTACCTCGCTAAAGCGGATTGGCGACATATCTATCCAAAAAATCCACCGTAATGGGCCAAATGCGGTGCGCCACATCGGCATGATGATTTGCCGTCTCCATCGACACGAAGCCGTGCGCGGCATCGTGGAAGAAATGATATTCAAGCGGTTGACCATTGCCCATCAGGCCGCCAACCACGCGCAATTGCTGTTCAGGCGAGGTGACGGCGTCGCGCCCACCCCAGATTAGACAGGTGGCGCACTTGAGCGATTTCACCGAGTCATAACCAATGCGCGGGCGATGGTCGCTCGGTTGTTCATCGCGAATCGAAGGATAGTTGGGGACGATCGCGCGCAGCTCCGGATTTTCCAATGCGAATTCAATTGCCAGTCGCGCCCCCATGCAGTAACCGACCGCGCCGGTGCGTTTGCGATCAACGCCGGGTTGCGCCACCAGATAATTCCAGCCGTCCATGATGGCTTTGAGAAATTCCGCGTCCTTGTGCTTTTGCTGCATCGGCGCGCCCATGCCCATCTGACCTTCGCCCATCGCGCCCAATGCATGAAACATGTTGACCGCGAACGCGGCATACCCGAGCCGCGCCAGACGTTCAGCGTTCTCGCGGATCTCCGCGGTATTGCCGTTGGCGTGATGAATGAAAAGCACGCCCGGTTTGGCCACATTGCCGGGAGGCGCGGCGAAAAAGCCGGAAACTTTGTCGGCCTCCAGGGTTGGAAATCGGGTGATGATGCGCATGGGTTCTCCAAAAATTTATTTAATCTCGGGTTCGATTGTATCGAGCAATGGCGGCAGCGGGCTGTCCAGGGTCGCGCAGATGGCGCGTATCAGTTCACCCTCCAGCACGGTGAGTTTGTTGTCTGCCATCACCACGGCGAGGCAGGCCTTGATGAGAGCGGGTTTCTTCAGCGGTGCCAGGAGTTTGAGTTCATAGAGCGCCGCTTCGACATTGGCAATCTGAAGTTGCGCGGGTGGGTGCAACTCGCAGGCCGCGACACCGGCGGCGCGAAGACCTTGCGCGAACGCGTCGTTGCCGCCTTTGCCGGCGTGTGTGAGGAGCGAAAGCACAATGATGATTTCCGCGGTAACGCTTCCCATATCTTTATGTTTTACCGGGGGGGCGCCTTTAATCGGCCTGGCAAGGTGGCGGCGACACAATGTGAGGAGTACAAATTCGCCGATGGTGACTTTTTTATCAGCCTTGATGAGTGCCTCTGCCTGCGCGAGCAGCGCATCGCGCGCTATTTGATCCAACGGGATTAGCGAGGGCAAAAGAAGACCCATGAGTGGCATGCGCGCGCGTGGCCCAAGCTGTTGTAGCGGCGTGTTTAGATCGTTGGCCGCCTTGGCGATTGTCTCGCCGTAATTTTTCGTAATTGAAGCAACCTGCGCCTCGCGCGTGACGCCATCGCCGAGCAACAACGCGAATAACGCCGCACTGGCGCCATCGGCCGAGAGGGTCGCCAAATGCAAGGCGGTGGGAATCTCCTGCAACAGGTAACGCGCGGCGTCATAGTGTCCGGGCGAGGGTTTGCCGACGCTATCCACTACGTTTTGCGCGGTGGTATTGACCGATCCTCCCCCACCGCCCCAGGGGCTGGCCGAGGCAGCGCTGCCGAAGGCCGAGGTAGCGGCGCCCAGGCCTTCGCTTTCGTCGCCTTCGCCTTCGATCCCTTGCGCAATCACCGGCGCCGTCGCTGGTTGTGTTTTTATTCGTTCGCGCAGCATCACCATCGCCGCGGGCCCCATCAGCCGCTCGACGCGATCCTTCACCGGTGGATGGGTATTCAACATGCCGAACATGCCCGACACCGATTCGCCGAAATACATATGGCTCAAATCCTCGGCATGACGATCCTGAATTAATCCATTTTGCCGGCCGATCTTGAACAAAGCCGCGCCAATACCTTCGGGGTTGCGCGTGAATTGCACCGAGGAAGCGTCGGCCAGAAATTCGCGTTGCCGCGAGATCGCCGCCTTGATGACACGCCCGGCGAACACGCCGATGGAGCCAATCAACCACAGGCACAGCCCGGCCATGAATATTCGCCAATCGGTTTCGCGGCGGCTGCTGTAGTTGCTGTCGTTGCTGCGCGTTCGCGCGTCCATGAGAAAGCGCCCAAGCGAGCCGATCATGACGATACCCGCGATTACACCCATCAAATGGATGTTTAAGCGCATATCGCCATTGAGAATGTGGCTGAACTCGTGCCCGATGACACCTTGCAATTCGTCGCGACTTAAATTCTCCAAGGTGCCGCGTGTTACTGCCACGATGGCTTCGTTAGGCGAATAACCGGCGGCGAAGGCGTTGATTGCCTGCTCTTCATCCATCACGTACACCTGGGGCATCGTAATGCCGGATGCAATCGACATCTCTTCCACCACGTTGAGCAGGCGCCGCTCCAGCGGCTCACGCGAATCGCGCTCCACCCGCCGCGCACCCACCATCTCGGCCACGGCGGCGCCACCGGCGGAAAGCTTCATCAATGTCGAAATAGTGCCAAAGGCAATAAACATCAAGGTCAACGCGGTGACACCCATGTAGAGTTCACGTGGCGTCTGGCGCATCAGATTCGCCGGGTCCAGTAGTGGCGTACCCATGGTCATGGCCCAGGCCACGACGCCAAAAACATTCAGTACCGCTACGACTGCCGCGACCGCGACGATGAACATCACCACCATCATCCGCGTGTGGCGGCGGGCATGATGCTGTTGTTGGAAAAAGTCCATGGCGGTGGCGCCGCCTGTTCAGTCAAGCCGCGCGGAGAGGATAAAAACCGCGCGGATCAGGAGAACGACACCTTGACCGCCTTGCGTTCCTCGGGAGACTCGGTCGATTCCAGTAACGTGGCCGAAGGGAATTTTCCGAAACCGGCAACGAAGTTATCCGGGAAGCTCTCGATTGCGGTGTTGTAGGTCATCACCGAATCGTTAAAGGCCTGGCGCGCGAAGGCGATCTTGTTCTCGGTGCTGGTGAGTTCTTCGGTCAACTGCATCATGTTCTGGTTGGCCTTCAAATCCGGGTAGGCCTCGGCCAGTGCAAAAAAGCGTCCCATCGCGCCACTGAGGCCGGCTTCCGCGGTCATCATCTGCTGCATGGCTTGGCCGTCGGCCGGGTTGGCCGCGGCGCGTTGCGTGGCGCTGGCTGCGCCGTTGCGCGCGGCGATCACCGCTTCCAAGGTATTTTTCTCATGCGCGAGATAGCCCTTGGCGGTTTCCACCAGGTTGGGAATCAGGTCGTAACGGCGCTTGAGTTGCACATCGATCTGCGCGAAGGCATTCTTGAATCGATTGCGCAGCGCCACCAGCTTGTTGTAGATGGAGATTGTCCAGATTGCCAGTACCACCAGAATGCCGAGCAATGCCCAATCCATGATGATCTCCCCGAGTGATGATGCGGGAATTGTACCCGTGGACCCGGTTTACGTAAGCGGTTTGCACGCCAAGCGAATGAGTAGCGTGAGGGGATCAAGTTAGTTTTTACGCGTTGGCTGGTTTCAACGCGAACGCCATCAACAGACACACCACCGTAAACAGCCCAATTGCCGCCAGCGCCAGCGACCAATGGATGCCAATGAAGCCGCCCACGATGCCGATGCTGACCCCGCTAAAGGCGCGCATGCCGCCCGAAGCCATGGAGAAAAGCCCGATCACGCGACCGCGCATGTGCGGGGGGGCGCCCAGCTGCACCAATGTTTGCGCCATGGCGAAGAAGGTGAGTTCCATGAAGCCGGCCAGGAATAGCAACACCAGCGCGAGAGGGTACCAACTGGTCGCGGCAAACGCGCCCATCGCCACGCACCAAAGCAAGGCGAGAATGCAGGCGGTGCGCGGCTGCGCCTTCAGCCAGCCGCGCAATTCCAAAGCAATACCCGCGACCAGCGCGCCCGCACCATCAGCGGCGAGCAACATGCTGTAGGAAAGATCGGCTTCGGTGTGTCCCAGGCCATGCGCGAACTCGGGCATTTGCGCGTGATAGCCGCCGGCAATGAACATGGAGGCGCCGCCGGCAAGCAAGGTCATGGATACCACTGCGGGCTTGTCGGCGATTTCGCGAATGGTGGCGACGATATCGGCGAGGCCACGCACCGCGCGCGGCGGCGGCTGTTCGCCTTCGCGGAACTTGGGGCCATAAGGTGCGCGCCACAACCAATAAATCATCGGTACGTAGATCAGCGCATTAAAGAGGATTCCCCACGCCGGGCCCATCGCCAGCAACAGCAAACCGCCCACCGCGGGACCGGCGACAAATCCCATGGTGCGCGCGGTGGAACTCATGCGCACTGCGCTATGCAATTGCTGACCGCCAACGATGTCATGGATCAACAATTGCGCGCTTGGGCCCCATAACACGCCGGCAAAGCCATGTAACGTGAGTAGCACCATCGCGTGCCACATCTCTAGCGTATCGGTTAAAAACAGTAGTCCCCAGCAGATCGACACCAGCATGAAAAGCCCCATGCCGATTTGAATCAAGCGGCGCGGATCGAAACGATCGGCCAGCGCGCCCGAATACACGGAGAAGAAAAGAAACGGCAGCCAGTGCGACAGGGCAGCGAATCCGCCCAGTGCCGGCGATTGAAATTTCTCGAACAAAATCCAATAACTGATGGCGTGTTCAATGCTGTCGGCCATCATTGCCAGTGCAGAGGTCACGAAGTAAATGCGAAAGCCGGGGACGCGCAGTGCTGCAAACGCCTTGGGTGAATCAGTACTTGTGGTGGTGGTGCTCAATGGCAGACCCTGAGAAATTGGGCGCGGCGCGTGGCGCGGCTGCGGTGGGAAATGAAAACCAGACCAGTGTGAAAGAGACGCATGATAGCGGTAATAAGGCCGCGCAAACGGCGATGCCAAGCCATGGTGCTCGGCTAAAATGCATGCCAGCCGTACCCATTCAATTTAAGTCCGCGCATGCCAAACGACTCAAAAAAATTCACCTGGCCCGAACAAGGCGTCACGCGCGTTCCCTACCGTGTTTATGAGGACCCGGAGATTTTCGCGCGCGAACAGGCGTTGCTGTTTCGCGGGCCGACCTGGAATTATTTGGGTTTGGATTGCGAGATACCCAACCCCGGAGATTACAAACTGAATTTTGTCGGTGAGACACCGGTGATTCTGTGTCGCGATGAAAACGGCGAGGTGTTTGCCATGGTAAATCGCTGCGCACATCGCGGCGCGTTGGTGTGTATCGAAAAGTACGGCAATCGCGAGCAACTCACCTGCGTTTATCACAATTGGTCCTACAACCTGCGCGGCGAATTGACTAGCGTTGCCTTCAAGCGCGGCGTGCGCGGCAAAGGTGGCATGCCAGCCGCGTTTGATAATGCCCAGCATGGTTTAGAGCGCCTACGCGTGGCAAGCTTTCATGGCATTCACTTTGGTACCTTCTCCGAGGACACCCCGCCGATTGAGCAATACCTCGGCCCGGTAATGAGCGCCTACATCAAGCGCGCCTACAATCGGCCGATGAAAGTGATCGGCGCGCACAGCCAATATTTGAAAAACAACTGGAAGCTGGTGATGGAGAACGTGCGCGATCCGTATCACGCCTCCATCCTGCACTTGTTCTTTGGTTCGTTTGGCCTATCGCGCCAAACGATGAAGGGCGAGGCGCTGTTGGATGATTCTGGTTGGCATCACCTGGTCTACACCAAGCGCGGCACGGATGACATTCGTGGCACCGAGTACGAAGGCAACAAGCTGCCGAATATGAAATCGCATTTGAAGTTGAATGACGCAAGGATCTTGGAGGAATGGCCGGAGTTCCCCGACGGAATTACCAACATGGTGCAAACCGTGTTTCCCACGGTGACGTTTCAGCAGATATCGAATTGCCTGGGCGTGCGCCACATCGTGCCGCGCGGGCCGCATGAGTGTGAGTGGTTCTGGACTTTGTTGGGGTATGAAGACGATGAACCCTGGCAGACGAAAATTCGCGCGAGGCAGGCGAATCTCATTGGTCCGGCGGGTTTCATATCGCTTGAAGACGGCGCGGTGACCAATTTTGTACAGCGGGGCATACGCGGCGGAAACCCGGATGATCTTGCCGTATTGGAGATGGGGGGAAGTCACACCACTTCGGGCGAAGATCGCGTCACCGAATCCACCATACGCGGATTCTGGAAGGGTTATCGCGAAGTGATGGGGCTATGAATAAGACCGAGGCGCGACATCGCGTCGAAGAACTGATACGCGAATATGCCGCCTGCATCGACGATGGTCGTTATGAAGAATGGCCGGAGATGTTCACCGAAGAGTGCCGCTACCTCATCATCCCGCGCGAAAGCTATGAACGTGGTTATGTCTCTGGTTTTTATCTATGCGAGAGCCGGGGGATGTTGAAAGATCGCATCCTGTGTCTAAGAGAAACCGCAATTTATGAGCCGCAGCACTATCGCCACCTCATCGGTGGTACGCGAGTATTGGCGTGTTCCAGCGACGGCTGCCGCGCGGAAACGCCGTTCTCGGTGATTCGCACCACGCAGGATGGCGCGATGTCTCTGTTCGCCGCCGGTAAGTATGTTGACGACGTGGTGTTCGAGGGAGACAAGACGTCGTTTCGCGAGAAACTAGTGCTAACCGATTCGACGCGCATCGATATTCTTATCGCGGCGCCGCTATAGCGAGCTGCCGGCGATTGTCGACGCCAGAAACGTTCACGCTGTTGGACGCCGCGAAAATTGCCACTCGTGCCGCGAATCGAGCAAATGATTCGGTGCTGGGCACGGTGATGCTAAAATGACGTTTTGATGCGATTGGCCATTGAGGAATTTTCCATGCGCACCACTCTTGCCATTGATGATGATGTATTCCTGCAAGCCCGGCGCTTAGCCAAGGAGCGGCATATCTCTCTGGGGGCCGCAGTTTCTAACCTCCTGCGCGAAGGCATACGCGCGCAGCAGCATCCGCGTAGAGCCGTAACCGGCTGCAAGACGCCCTATGGCCTATTGCCCGCGCGCGACGAAATCATCACTTCGGATCATGTGCTTCGCCTAATGGATCAGGAAGGCATTTGATATCGGCGCGCATCCTGCCGGATGTGAACGTCTGGGTGGCGTTGCTGGATGAAGCGCATGTTCACAACGCAAAGGCATTGGCACTGATGAAACGCCGCGGGCTTCGCATCGCGACCTGCCCCTTGATCGAAAACGGCGTATTGCGCGTATTGAATCTGCCGGGTTATTCGGCATTCGGCCCGCTCGGATTTCAGACGGTACGTGACAAGCTCGCCTCAATTTGCAAGCGTCACGACCATGAGTTTTGGCCAGACGATGTAACGCTACGCACCAACGCACTGGTCGATTGGAGTCGTGTGCTTGGTCACAACCAAATAACGGATGTCTATCTGCTCGCCCTCGCCGTGACGCACGGCGGTTGTCTTGCCACGCTCGATCAGCGTGTCGCGCTCGCCACCGTGCCCAGCGCGAAGGAAAGTCATCTGCTGCTTTTGTAAGACGCGCATGGCGAAAACCTCCGTAGCAACCGCCGTCGCGAAGACGGCTAAAATTTAGATAAAAGCAATTTAGAAGCTGTTGTTTTGCGCGATAGAAAATGAATATTCAATTTAATTTCTGGTATCAATAAGACGCCACTGCAATCCCAACGCCACCACCGCCCCGGCGATAAATATCCCGCACACCGGCACCCAGCCAAAATTGGCCAGCGTCATGCTTGCAAGAAACGCCCCCACGGTCTTGCCGCCCCAGTTGTGCGCGCCGAAGATAGTGTTACTGCGGTTGCGCGCCTCGGCATCGACATTGGCTACCAGTGTTTGATTGGCGACGATGGCACCACGGATGCCGCAATCCATGATGGCGGCGCCCAGGATAATGGCGCCGATCCACCAGGCGGAAAAACCCAGGACAACCATTGATGCGATATAGACGAAGATCGAACTCACCACCACCGGCATGGCGCCGCTTCTATCCATCCATCGCCCGGCGGCACGCGAAATGAGCACGCCCGCCGCGCCGGGGATCGCCATCAATCCGGCTTCGGCGGGGCCCATGCCGTGCAACAGCATCAACATGGGGGCCAGGGTCGCCCAGAATCCGCCATAACCGACGGCGAGAAAAAACTGCGTCGCCGAGGTAAGGCGCAGGCTGCGGCTGGAACGAAACAGCGTCCATACCGAGGCAAGTAGCGCGCCATAGCCCATCCTGGTGGTTGGCGCGACGCTGGGTAGATGGGCGAAGACTGCAACTGCCACCGGGCACAGTACTAGTCCGGCGAATACAAAACTCCAACGCCATCCAAGCCATGCGCCGATCAAGCCGCTTGCCAGGCGATTAAACAGAAAGCCAAGGAACATGGCCATGAGAATGGTGCCAACCACCCGGCCGCGTTCATTGGGACGCGACATGCCCATCGCGATGGGCACTAGATTTTGCGTCAGGCAAACGCAGGCGCCGATGATGAAGCTGCCGGCGATCATTACAGCAAGCGAACTCGACATCGCAAGCACAAAGACATCGATGATTAGTACGCAAAGCTGTGCGAGGATCAGGTGCCGCTTGTCAATGCGGTCGCCGATGGGCACGATGAAAAGTAAGCCCGCGAAGTACCCCGCGAAGGTGAGCGTTGCCACCCAGCCGATGGCCGCGGCATCCACGCCGAACTCCTGCGCCATCGCGCCTAGCACGGGCGAATGCGCGTGCATTACGCCACCCACGGCGAAGCCGGTAATGGCGAGCAGCAACATCAGGCCACGCGTGAGGCCGCGTTCGGCGATGGTTGGGGGCTGTATGTCGTCGGCAATCATGTTGGCGCGGCGATGATAACTGCATTGAAACTTGGCAAGAACGCTCTGATACCCAACTAACGCTTTGATACTCGGCATGCGCGATAATTCAGCAGCAAGAAGTGGCTTGACATCGGCGCATTGGCACCTGAGGAGAAAAAATGGAATTGCAAGGCAAGGTGGCGCTGATTACCGGCGCGGGGCAAGGCATTGGCGAGGGCATCGCGCGACGTTTTGTCGCGGAGGGCGCGCGCGTGGTGGCGGTGGATATGCATGCCGCGCAGCTCGCCGCGATCGAGTCGTCCTCGGGTGGATCGATACTTGGCGTAGTGGCCGACGTGGGCACCAGCACCGGCATTGAGGCGGCTTTCGATGCGGCGATAGCGAAATTTGGCGCCATCGATATTCTCGTCAACTGCGCCATGGTGCGCGCCAACATGAGCATCGAGGAATTGGATGAAAAGCTGATCGATCAAGCCACCGGTGTTGGCATCAAGGGATTGATCCTGTGCGTGCGCCGAGCCGCGCGCGAAATGCGTAAGCGTGGCGGCGGTACGGTGATCAATATGTCGAGCTTCTACACGCGCACTCCGGCGAAAGAGCGTGCGCTGTATACCGCCGTTAAAGGCGCGGTGGAGGCGTTGACTCGTGCCCTCGCTGTTGATCTGGGCGCGGACAACATTCGCGTCAACGCGGTCGCGCCCGGCCCCATCCTCACCCCGAGCCGCGAAGCGCGCGGCCATGGCGACCCCGCGAAAATTGAGGAGCGTTATCGCAAGGGGCCGATGGGGCGGTTTGGCCGCGTGGAGGAGGTGGTGGAAGCGGTGTTGTTTCTTGCCACGCCGCGTTCGTCCTATATGACGGGCCACATCATGGCGTTGGATGGCGGGCTTACTATAGCTTGAGGAATGCGGCATTCGAAATTAGCCGGCGTTCAGTCCTCGATCGAATTTTTTCTTCATTCTCCGTAGTCAAATTGAAAGAACATGCAAATGAGACTCCCGCCGCTGGACAAAACCAAGTTCACCGCCGACCAACAGCGGCTCTGGGACCGCATTGCACAAGGCCCGCGCGGCGGCGTGCGCGGCCCCTATCACGCACTCCTGCATTCGCCCAATTTGTGCGACGGCTTCGAGGCGGTGGGCCGTTTTCTGCGCTATGAGTGCGCAGTGCCGCCGCGGTTAAGGGAACTCGCGATCCTGGTGGTGGCGCGGCGTTGGCGCGCGCAATACGAGTGGTTCGCGCACGCCCCAATCGCCGCCAAAGAAGGTGTATCGGCGCAGGTAATCGATGCGATTCGCCTGCACAAGGAGCCTGTTTTCGACAAAAACGATGAACGCGTCATATTTAATTTCGTTCATGAGCTAATGCATAGCGGATTTGTCGGCGATGCACATTACGCCGCTGCGCAACAGTTGCTCGGACCGACCGGCATGGTCGATCTGGTGGGCTTTGTTGGGCAGTACAACAGCGTTGCGCTAATCCTCAATGCGTTCGAAATCGGTCTGCCCGAGGGCGAACGCGATCCATTTGCTCTGTGATTCCCCTCGTTACGTGTCTGCTGCTCTGTGACTCAACTTGCCCTCTGACCCTAAAGGAAGCGATATGAAATTGATTGCCATCGAAGAACACTTCATCACCCAGATGTACAAGGAGAAGGTCTCGGCCAACGAGTTCCGAAATTTCTACCTTACCTCGCGCAGCAAGCAAATCGGCCATGACATCGCCGGGGAAAATGCCGATCTGGGCGCCTCGCGGCTAAAGCACATGGACGCCATGGGTGTGGATGTGCAGGTGCTCTCTTTCGGGTCGCCTGGGCCGCAGGCGTTCGAATCGTCTGTCGCGGTGCCCATGGCGCGCGATGCAAACGACAAACTCTATGAGGCGATGCAGAAGTATCCCGGACGCTTCGAAGGTTTCGCGGCGCTTGCTACCTCCGATCCAGATGCCGCAGCAAGAGAACTTGAGCGCTGCGTTAAGCAATTAGGTTTCAAGGGCACCATGATCCATGGGCACACGCAGGGCAGTTTTTTGGATGAAAAAAAATATTGGGGGATTTTCGAAGTCGCGGAGAAACTCGATGTTCCCATCTACTTACACCCGACTTACCCGCATCCGGATGCCATCAAAGCGTATTTCGGCGGCTACGAAGACTTGGCGCGCGCTGCCTGGGGCTTTGCGTTAGACACCAGCACGCATTTTTTGCGCATCGTGTTTTCCGGGGCGTTCGATGCCTATCCCAAGTTGCAATTTATCCTCGGGCACTTGGGAGAAGGTCTCCCGTTTGCCATGCACCGCCTACACGACCATACCTACCAGGCAGCGGCAAAACGCGGCTTGAAGAAGACGCCGCTCGAATATCTGCGCGACAACATGTTGGTGACGACCAGCGGCAATTGGTACGAGCCGGCCTTCGTCTGCACCTTGCTCGCATTGGGCGTGGACAAGATCCTTTTTGCCATCGACTGGCCCTACGAGCCGAACACCGCTGGCGTCGAATTTTTGAAAAAGATTTCCATCAGCGACGCCGACCGTGAAAAAATCGCGCACGGCAATGCGGAGCGGATATTTAGGATGTAAAAAAGGGGCCAGGCTCAATTTTCAATATAGAGTCCATGATCGTTTAGCTCAGTAGAGAAATGTGAGCCAGGTGCCGTTCAGGTCTCTGCGGCATAAATCGAGCCTGGCCCGAATGGCACTTACATAAGTGCAGGTTATTGAATTGATGGATAAAGCAGCTGGCTCGAATCGAGTGATAAGTTGGAGGTACGACCCAACCAACCCCCATTCGAGGAGCCAGCCTGAATGCATCCTATCGCGCACAAGATTACCCCGCAACAGCGATGTTTTAAGCGCCAACTGAGCAACTGCGATTCGTATGCGTTTTTCAATCTTTTAACCGGCCCAGAGTTGTTCGAGACGGCGGAGTCATTGTTGCCCGAGCACCGGGGGCGATTGTTCCCGCCCACCGAGACCTTGTCGCTGTTTCTGGCGCAAGCGCTGAGCGCCGATCGTTCCTGTCAGAAGGCCGTGGACGAGGTCGCGGTAAAGCGGGTGGTGGCCGGTTTGAAGCGCTGCAGTGCCCGCACCGGAGCCTATTGCCGTGCGCGAAAGCGTTTGACGCTAAACATGGTACGCACCTTGGCCTGCCACACTGGAGGTTGGGTCACACGGCAGGCACCTGAGCCCTGGCGTTGGCGGGGGCGAGCGGTGCGGCTAGTCG
>JBJXEY010000002.1:0-7932 GCA_046153355.1 Burkholderiales bacterium | reverse complement strand
ATCGATCTGGCCGCCCACCGCGAAGCCCACCACCGCGCGCACCGGCTTGTTCGGATAACTTTGCGCCATCGCACCGAGCGAAAAAAACGGCGCGAAACAAAGAAACAATAAGGGAACAAACAATAAGGGGCCAGGCTCGATTAATTTGGCAAAGGCATTTCGAGTCTTAAATCGAGCCTGGCCCCTTTTCGGGAATGGGCGAAGGGCTGGTGTTGATCGCATTGTGGCCTCCATGATTCTCGTGTGTTGGCCTATTAGACCATAATGCGTTTTTCACTTTTCACGGAGCAAGGCATGGGCTACAAGGAAGATCGGCGCGCGCGCGCATTGGCGTTGTACGAGCAAATGGGCTGGGGAGAAAACGAATCGGTGAAGGAGGCCGATGAGGAGTTGTGGAAAATCATTACCGACATCATGTTTGGTGAGATTTGGGCGCGACCAGGTTTGTCCCTCAGGGACAAGGAGATGGTGACCCTTGCCGCGCTCATCATGGACAAGGCCGAGGGCATGACCTTGCACATGCGCCATGCCCACAAGTTGGGCATTACCTTCGATGAAATGCGCGAGGTGATCTTTCAGGTGATGTACTACGCGGGTCAGGCCAAGGGGCTGTTTGCCGTCCGTTGCCTGAAGCGGGTGATGCAGGAAACCGGCGCGAAATTCACGCCACGCGACGATAAATAGTTCATTGCAAAAACCCATGACGAAAAGCACACTGCCGCTTTACCGCGACGCCCTCGACTGGGCGCAATACTGCCGCGATTACCCAATGCCCGATGTATTCGAGGAAACGGTGTATCGCTACCCGCCCGAGAAAATCCGCGCCTTGCAAAACGAGCGTTTCATGCAGGTAGCGAAGTTGGGATGGGCAAATCCGTTTTACGCCAAACGCTGGCGCGACAAAGGGCTTGAACCGGGTGACATAAAAAGCATCGCCGATATCGCCAAGCTACCCAGTTTCAATTCCGACGACATCAAACAAAGCATCGAATCTGACCCGCCCTACGGAGCGTTTCATGGTGTCAGCGAGACCACCTTCGAGCAAATTCCCCTGAAACTGCAAACCAGCGGTGGCACCACCGGCACGCCGCGCGGCACACTGGCCGATCCGATGGCCTGGGAGACGCAGGCTTTGTCGAGCGCGCGCGCCATCTACATTCAAGGCGGTAGGCCCGGCGATGTGATGCAAATCCCCATGACCTGTTCGTTGGCGAATGCGCCCTGGCAGACCTACAAAGCCTGTCATGATTTTTTGGGCATCATGCCTTTGACCACTGGCAGCGGCATCGTCACCGCCAGCCGCCAACAATTGGACATCGCGTTTCGCTATGGCACCAATCTGTGGACCAGTTTCCCTGAGTACTTAACGCGCCTTGCCGAAGTGTGCCGCGAAGAACTAAAGCGCGAGGTGCGCGAGTTAAAGACGAAATTCATCCGCAGCTATTTAGGCCCCGATATTGAAGGAACACTGCGGCGCGAACTGCAGGACACCTGGGGCTGCCCGGTGTATGACACCTATGGCACGCACGAAATGGGCACCGCGGGCTTCGATTGCCGCGAACGCGCCGGCATGCATTTAATGGAAGACACGGTGTATCTCGAAATCGTCGATGTCGAGACCGGAGAACCCTTGCCGGTGGGCGAACGCGGCAACATGGTGGTGACAGTGTTCTTTCGCCACATCCCGCCGATCATCCGCTACAACATGCGCGATCTGGGGCGCATCCTGCCCGATTCGATCACACACCCCTGCGCCTGCGGCAGTCACTTTCGCCGCATGGATCACTTCCTGGGTCGCAGCGACGCGATGATTAAGTTGCGCGGTGTCAATGTCTATCCCATGGCCTGTCTGCCGGCGATCAAGAGTGATGAGCGCACCACGGGTGAGTGGGTGTGCGTGGTGACGCGTAACGGGGGAGCCGGAACGGCGGGTGCGGCACGGGATGAAATGGAAGTGCGCGTCGAAGTAAAGCGCGAAGCCACGAGCCGCGAAGGGTTGAAGGAGCTACTGGTGAAACGATTGCGAGAGGACCTCGGCGTATCGGTGGGCGTGACCTTGGTTGAACAAGGAAGCCTGGCGGAGCTTGCGAATACCGGCGGGCGCGAGGGGAAGGCGCGGCGGTTGGTGGATGAGCGGCCAGGCTATAAAGGTGTTTCGAACTCGTGAGTTGGCCCCGCCGAACTCGGAAGGCTGGTATTCGCAGTGCTTCCTAGTTCCAGTGCTTCCTAGTTCCAGTGCTTCCTAGTTCAATTCCGAGCAATGGCCAACGCGCTTAACTCTCCAATTCGTCAAGCAATTCCGGATGCCGATCTAGCAGGCGAAATAGATTAGTCACTGCGGGCAGCGGACGGGTTTTGCCTCGTTCATAACGCGAAAACGCATTCGGGCCACCGCCTGTAATACGTGCCGCCTCGACTTGCGTGAGTTTTAATTTCTTTCGGATACGCGAGAGTTCGCCTGCTTCCCGAGCGTCGATCTCCTCGGCAATACGTTTAATTGCCGCCGCGAATCGTTTGCCTTCGCCCGAGTCAAATTCGACTTCGCGGCAATGGGGGCAATGCCAGCCCGCAATTTTTGGCACCGTGGCCGCGTGGCCTTTGTATTGGTACGCCACGTCCTTCACGGCGTGACGCAGTATCCCGTTGCCGCAGTTCAAGCATTCACGTGCCATCTCACTTCTCCTTAAACTGAATAACGATTGAACCATCCACCTGTAGCGTCACCTTCACGTATGCCACTTTGTCATTCGGCGTTATCGGGTGATACACGTCTTGCCAAATTTGACTTGAGGCATGGGTTGTCATGCTTTTGAAAAAGTCGATATGTGTCATCGAACACACCACATTGACTGCCTGCGCTGAGTCAAGCCCCATAGCTTGAGCGCCGACCAAAGCGGTGGCGGTAAAGGCGTCCGCACCGCGTTGCTTGACGGAGGTTTTTACGCTGGCTAGATCGTAGTGCGGCTTGCGTTTTTCCATTTTTACTAAAATAACCTATAAGGTTAGTTAATGCAACTTTCTTTTTACGCCATTGTTTCAGAGCCGATGCCTCGCAATGCCGTCGCGGGAACACGCCCATTCGATACTCTCAGAATTGAAATCAATCAGAATCTGAACGGCGCTAACATCTAAGCTCGCAATTTGACCATTTCGACGGTATTGCCAAAGGATCCACTCCATGCCTCACTTGTACATCGGCAGTAACGGTTTGTCCCTGTGGACCAGCGCCGATAATGGCGAGACGCTGTCGCGTATGTCCACTGGCACCGGTTTGTACAGCGGCAGCCAGGTGTGGTCGCTTGCGAGCCATCCTGCACGGTCCAAAGAGTTATTAGTCGGTGCCGACACCGGACTGCATCGATTGGATAGAAGCACCGGCGCTTGCAGGCTGGTGCCTTCGCCGATGGATGGCACGCTGGTCACCGCAATCGCGTATGCACCCTCTGACCCCAATACGATTTTCGCGGGGACGCAGCCTGCTGGCCTGTACCGCTCGCATGATGCGGGGAAAAGTTGGACGAAGTTAAATGCCGCGATCAAGCCGCACGTCGACACCGGTTTCCCCGGCGCCGATGTTCTTCAGTCGAACAAGGACGCCAACGCCGACATCCTGGTCAAGCATTGGACGCGCGTCACCGACATCCTTCCCGATCCAGACAACCCACAACAAATCTGGGCGGGTGTGGAAATTGATGGCGTGTGGCGCAGCGTGGATGGCGGAGAGCATTGGACGCGTTCGTCCAAAGGCCTTATCACCGACGATATCCATGGCCTTACGCTAGTGCGAAACGGCCTGCGCAAGTTATTTGCCGCTACCAACAAAGGCCTGCACGTAAGCGTAAATGAGGGCGCGAATTGGCAATTTCAGCGCATCGATTCGCCCTGGCAATATTCGCGCGATATTGTCGAACGTGCCGATGGTAGCGGTGTGATGTTCCTCACCAATGGCGACGGACCGCCGGGTACCGATGGGCGTTTGCATCGAAGTCGTGACTTTGGAGCCACCTGGGAACGTGTTGCGCTGCCCGCAGAAATTCAAAGTTCTGTCTATTTCCTGGCGACCAACCCAGCCGATGCGAACTTGATTTTTGTCGCGACCAACCTGGGGCAGTTATTCCGCAGTACCGATGGCGGCGAAACGTTTATCGCTCTGAAGCGCCGCCTGGGGGAAATTCGCTGCCTCTTGTGGTTGCCAGATTAATTTGGTCATGGCGCCTGCCGGCTTAACCCGGCAAGGCGCTACGTTCTATTCGCGGGTTATTCAATCACCAACGCCCGCACCGGCGATGCCTCCACACCAATCATCTTCAACGGCAGGCACATCAAGGTGACACGGTCCTTGGTGATGCGATGCAGATTTTGAATATAAGACAACACCACCACGTTATTTTTCAATAACCGCTCCGATAGCGCGCCTTCGCGCCCGGCATTGGGGTCCTTGGCGCCGTGAAAAAAATCCACGCCCACCAGCGGAATGCCTTTGTCGATGATCCATTTCAAGCCATCGGCGGTGATGTAGGGCGTGGTTTTTTTCCACGCGTCCAGTTCCATCTCCAGGTAATGGTCGTTGCAGTCGGTGCGAATCAACAGGCGGTCGCCGGGGCGCAGCTTCGGGCCGACGCGTTCTTCCAGATCCTGCACGCTGATGCCGCCGCGCGGCAGTTTGTCGGAAAAGTCGGCCACCACGCATTCGCCCATAAAGAGATCCAAGGGCAAGTCGTGCACCTGTTTGCCGCCTCTCAAGAAATGCTCCGGCGCATCGATATGGCTGCCGGCGTGCAAGCGCATGTGTACGCCGCGCACCACCTGACCCAAGCCCTTGTCGGCGTCATGCGACTTCATTAATTCGACCTTGAACTGCATGTCGAACTTAAAGCCGTCCAGTACCTGCATTTTGAATGTCTTGTCATCCAGTTCCAGGCTGATATCGACCACGCGGCCGGAACGCAGGGCTACGTTGACGGCGTTGCCGGCCATGTCGGAGGATGCGTTTCTATCGTTCATTGCGGTGTTCTCCAGATTGGTTCGATGCGGGGATTTTCAATGTCATGTTAATCAATGACACTTTAAACAATGCGGGTGGCATGATAGTACGATCCTGGTTTCGTGAGAAACGCGGAACCCCCGCAACAATGATCTTGAAGGAGCATGCGATGTTTGATTTTCCAACCCGACCTATCACGCTGATAGTGGCGAGCATGATGTGCGCCACCGGCGCCTGGGCGCAGGCGCAGAAATACCCGGTTAAACCCATACGCCTCTACGTGGGTTTCACCACTGGCACCAGTACCGATGTGGTGGCGCGCATCCTGGTTGAGGGCTTAAGCCAGCGCCTGGGGCAACAAATCATAGTGGAAAACCGGCCCGGCGCGAGCGCCACCATCGCCGCCAATCTGGTGGCCAAGTCGCCACCAGATGGATACTCGATGGTGCTCGGCTCGCCTAGCGCCCATGCGACTGCTCCGTACGCGTTTTTGAATCTTCCCTACGATCCGATCAAGGATTTCGCGCCGGTGGCGCTGGTGGGAAACACGTATTACATCCTGGCGGTGTCGCCGCTTCTGGGCGTGAAATCGGTGAAGGAATTCGTGGCGCTGGCCAAGACCAAACCGGGTGAATTCAATTACGCCTCGGTGGGCGAGGGGTCGCTCTCGCACCTGGGCGGTTTGATATTTTCCGATATGACCGGTACGCAGTTCACCCACGTGCCCTACAAAGGATCGTCGCAATCGGTGCTCGATGTGGTGAGTAACCGCGTACAGTTTTTGTTTACCTCGATTTCTTCTACGCAGGCTTTGCATCGTGACGGCAAGCTGCGCATCATCGCGGTCGCCGGCCCGAAACAGGCGGTGTTGCCTGATGTGCCTACGATGGCCGAGGCGGGGCTTCCCGATTACAAGTTGTATTTCTGGCTCGCGACCTTCATGCCGGCGGGCACGCCTGGGGACATTGTGGCGCGCGTCAATCGCGATACCAACGCGGCGGTGGAATCGGAGAAGACCAGCAAACTTCTCAATGATGTCGGATTCATTCCGGAGACCATGACACCCGAAGGATTGGGCGCATTGATTAGGAAGGATGCGGAAACCTTCCGCCAGATCGTGGTCAAGGCCGGCATCAAGCCGCAACCGCTATGACCACCACCGCTATGACATCAAACCCTATGACATCCTCCGCGCAAAAAATTTTCGACTGTCACTCCCATTGGGGCACGGCAAAGGGCCATATCTTTCGCACCCCTGAAGAACTTGCACGCCAGGAGAAAATCTGGAAAACCAAGGGGCGGAATTGGGCTGAATCGGAAATGATGGATTACATGCGCGCCAATAATGTGCGCACGATTCTCGATCTGTCGTTTCACAAAATGTTTCCTATCGAGCAAATACGCGAATATAACGACTACGCGTTCGCCGTCGCGCGGCAGAATCGCGATGTGATTTTTGGCCACTGGTTGCAGTTTGATCCGCGCCGCAGTGAAGAATCGTTGAATGAATACCGGCGCGCGCGCGATGCCGATGCCGGGTTCATGGGGTTTGCGGTGTCGGGCCAGGGCGTAGGCGTGCCGGCCAGTGACCCCTTGTGGTTTCCGTTTTACGAGCTGGCTATTCAGTGTAGGACGCCGGTAATGATCATGACTGGCCTCACCGGCATCGGCCAGGGGGTGCGCGGCGGTTACGGCATCGTGCTCGACAATGGCCATCCGCGGCACATCGATTTTGTCGCGGCGCGCTATCCTGAGCTCGATATCCTTGCCGCGCGGCCCGCCTACCCTTGGCAGGACGACATGATCGCGGTGTTATTGCACAAGGGCAACGTAACCTATGAGCTTCACGGCTGGGGGCCGAAGCAGTTATCCGACAATCTGAAAAAAGAAATTGGCCGCCGCCTGCAGGACCGTATCGTCATCGGCTGCGATTTTCCGGTGCTGGAATATGAAAAGGTGGTCGCTGATTGGCGCTCTTTGGGTTATGGCGAAGAGGTGCTGCAAAAGATTTTCCACGCCAATGCTGAGGAATATTTTTCGCCGCATTAGACCTTTGCGGCTTTAAATGTTTTCGCTTTAAACCTTTTTCGCTTCAAATCTTGGCGACGTCGTTTTGCGCCAGTAAGCGTTGAATCACCGCCGCCATTTCCTCGATGGCAACCGGTTTGTAGACGATTTCGCGAATACCCAGGGCCAATGCTTTGGCGCGCAAATCTTCAGTGACGTGGCCCGACGCAAGCGCGATCGGCATCTGTGGGCGAATGCGCAAGATCTCCTTGGCTACGTCGAGCCCGGACATGGCGGGCATATTGAAATCGGTGATAAGGACATCGAAACTCTCAGGATTGGTCTGCGCCGCGGCGATAGCATCGGCTGGCCGGCTAAACGTCGTTACCCGGTATCCAAGCTTCTCCAGGAGGCGCGATACCGATTTGAGCAGCGCGGCCTCGTCGTCAAGAAGCAGGATTGTTTCGCCGCGTCCGCTGACGGGACTGCGCTGCGTTTCTCGCGGCGAATCCACGCCTAACGACACGGCGGAAAAATAAAGCTCGAAGCTGCTGCCTTGTCCGGGGGTGCTTGAGACAAGGATCGATCCGCTATGCGCTTTGATGATGCCGCTGACCACCGACAATCCCAGCCCGGTCCCTGCTCCCGAGGGCTTGGTGGTGAAAAACGGATCGAATATGCGGCTGATGACCTCCGCGCGCATGCCGCTGCCGGTATCCCGCACCTTGATTCGCGCGTAATCTCCCGGCAACAGATTGCCGGTCGCGCTATACCTGTCGATGCTGGCGGCGCCGACTGAGATCTCAATTTTCCCGGTGTTGTCGCCGATCGCATGCATCGCATTAGTGCCCAGGTTAATCATTACCTGGTGGATTTGCGTGGCATCGGCACGCACGTTGGGGGTGCCGGGCTCGAAGCATGTCGCGAGTTCGATGCGCGCC
>JBJXEY010000519.1:0-7637 GCA_046153355.1 Burkholderiales bacterium | reverse complement strand
TCGGTCCCGGAATGGCCGCAGGGCGTTGGGCAATAGCGCTATATGTGGCACGCTGGCCAGCGCGACGGTCAGCCGTCCATGCGTCTCGCCGCGCAACTGGTCGAGTTCTTCCTGTGCCAGTCTGAGTTCGTTACGGACTGTGCTGGCACGGCGCAGAAATACCGAGCCCATGGGCGTGAGCCGCACACCCGTCGGGCGACGCTCGAACAGAACCACTCCAAGCTCACGCTCCAGTTCGGCAATGCTGCGGCTGATGGCAGGTTGCGCGCTGCCCAGATACCGCGCAGCGGCACGCAGGCTGCCTCGTTCGGCGACCGCCAGAAAATCACGCATGGCATTGAATTTCATGGGATTGGCACAGGAGTGGACAGGGAATGCTCAGCGCCAAGACTCGAAACGGTGATCAAATAATGGTATCACTTTGCCGGAACTGCCATCTATTAATACATTACCTGCATGCTTAGGATTCCGCTCCAGCACGAAATCGAACGCTTCGACGACCCGTCGCAAGCGGACCCTGAGGAGAAGACATCGTGGGCAAGTCATTGCGGCGAACACCGGTATTGATCGTGGGCGCGGGACCGGTCGGTCTGGCATTGGCCATCGAGCTCGGGCACCGCTCCATTGCCTGTTTGTTGATAGAAAAAAACGACCGCGTCGGTTACGCGCCGCGCGCCAAGACGACCAACGTGCGCACACGCGAGCATTTCCGGCGCTGGGGTATCGCAGACACGCTTCGTGCTGCTTCGCCTTTGGGTTTGGACTATCCGTCCAACGTGGTGTTCTGCACCCGGCTTTCAGGTTTCGAACTCACCCGGTTCGAGAATGCCTTCTACTGCGCTCCCGGCCGCAACCCGCTGTATTCGGAACATTCGCAGTGGGTGCCGCAATACACGGTCGAAGAAGTGATGCGCGAGCATGCGCAGTCGCTCCCCGGTGTCGAATTGCGATTCAACTGCGAGTTGAAATCTTTTTCGCAGGATGACGGACACGTTCAGGCGATCGCGCGAGATTTGTTGAGCGGCGAAGACATCGATATTGAAGCGCAGTTCCTGGCCGGTGCCGATGGCGCGCGCAGCATGGTGCGCGAAGGTATCGGCGGCAAGATGCAGGGAACCTATGGTCTGTCGCGAAACTACAACGTTGTGTTCCGCGCACCCGGTCTTGCACAGGCGCACAAATATGGCCCGGCCATTATGTATTCGCAGGTCAGCGACCAGCCGAGCCTGGTTGGGCCAATGGACCGCGGCGACAAATGGTTTTTCATGCCCACCGGTGTGCGCGAAGGGTGGACGCTCGACGCCGGCGACGCGCCCGCGCTGATCCGCCAGGCAACCGGAATCGATCTGCCTTATGAAGTGCTCTCCACCGACGAGTGGGTCGCGAGCCGGCTCCTTTGCGACACTTACCGCGACCGTAGAGTATTCCTCGCCGGCGATGCCTGCCATCTGCATCCGCCCTTTGGCGGCTACGGCATGAACATGGGCGTTGCCGATGGTGTCGACCTGGGATGGAAACTGGCCGCCGTACTCCAAGGCTGGGGAGGCCAGCAGTTGCTCGACAGCTACGAGCGTGAACGGCGTCCGGTGCACGAGCTGGTGCTCGATGAGGCGGTCGCCAATCACGCAGTGCTTGGAGTCCAGTTATGGAAACAAGGATTGGACGCCGACGATGCAGAAGGCGTTGCGTTGCGCAGGGAAGTTGGAGCCCGCATCCAGACTGCCAAGATCCGCGAGTTCGCGACACTTGGCGTCATGCTCGGTTATCGCTACGAAGACTCACCGGTGATCGTTCCCGATGGCAGCCGCCAATCGGGTAACGACTTCATCAACTACGTCCCGACTTCGCGCCCGGGCGCCGTGGCCCCGCATGCGTGGATGCACGACGGCAGTTCGCTCTACGACCATTTCGGCGATGGATTCACCTTGCTCTCCTCCAGGGACGCGCCCTCGGCGGCGATCGACCAGGCGCGCGTGCAGGCGCGCGCCGCCGGCGTGCCGCTCAAGGTGCTGCAACCGCACGAGGCCGCGATCGCGGAGTTGTACCCGACGCGATTCACGCTGATTCGTCCGGATCAGCATGTGGCATGGCGGGGTAACGCCTGGCCCGGTGCAGGCACTGGAATGCTCCAGCAGGTTATCGGTAGAGCCAATTCATTTATTCCTGTAGGAGCCCATGCGTGATGAATTCCACCACCGGCGCCGATTCTCAAGGCACTGCCGGCCTGGGTGAGTTAGTCCAGGTCGACAATGGAAGCTTGCGAGGCACCCCTCGTAATCCGCAAGGGGTGCTTGCTTTCTTGGGCATTCCGCATTCCGCGGCCCCTGTCGGCGAACTGCGCTGGCAAGCCCCCCGGCCGCCCAAGCACTGGGAAGGCACGCGCGACGCCACCCGCGTTGGCAATCGCTCTTGGGTCAACGTACCGGAGACGGGATTGGGGGGGCGTGTCGGAACCGTTCCGCAGAGCGAGGACTGCCTCTACCTCAACGTCTGGACCGCGGCGCAATCCTCTGCTGAGCGCCGGCCTGTGATGGTCTGGATTCATGGCGGTGGCTTTCAATTCGGTACCGGCCTCGATCCAAGAACCGATGGCACGAGGCTCGCCGAGAAAGGCGTGATCGTCGTCAGTGTGAACTATCGTCTGGGGGTGTTCGGCTTCTTTGCCCACCCGCAGTTAAGGAGTGAAGGACGACTATCGGGCAACTTCGGCATACAGGACCAGATCTCCGCGCTCAAATGGGTGCAGGCGAATATCGCCAACTTTGGCGGCGATCCGAATAACGTCACCATTTTTGGAGAGTCCTCGGGGTCGCAGTCGGTGAGCCTTTTGATGGGCTCGCCGTTGGCGAGGCGGCTTTTCCATCGAGCTATCGGTCAAAGCGGTTCGTCGTTGCAGGATATCCCCAGCGTGGCGGAGATAGGCCTGCGCGGTGCCGCGTACGCGAGCGCGCTGGGGGCGAAAACGCTCGCCGATCTGCGGGCGATGCCTGCCGAACGCATCAATGCCGCGGCTGCCTGGGATTTCACGGGAGGCGCACCGGTCGTGTTCGCGCCGGGAGTCGACGGCCACGTCATACCAGAGAATATGGTCGAGGTGTTTCGCAAGGGAAATCAGAACGACGTGCCGCTATTGGCCGGCTATCACAAGGTCGAGGAATTTCCTTTTCTTGCCGAGACACTTCCTCACCGCACCGCCGCGGAATTTCGCGCGGCCGCGCAGCATGTTTTCGGCGCGGCCAAAATGCGGGAATTCGAATCTCTTTATCCCAGCAACACTGATGCCGAGGCGAAGGCCGCCGCAGGCGAGTTGCATGGCGACATCAGGCAGAAAGCCGAATCCTGGCTCTGGCTCAGCCTGCATTCGCAGACCGGCAAATCGGCCGTTTATGGATATCACCTGGCCTATGAGTCGCCCTATACGCCGGT
Source organism: Burkholderiales bacterium (assembly GCA_046153355.1). Taxonomy (GTDB): domain Bacteria; phylum Pseudomonadota; class Gammaproteobacteria; order Burkholderiales; family SG8-39; genus 2-02-FULL-62-17. Next base: position 4,211 of record JBJXEY010000519.1, on the reverse strand, counting down.
CGCATCTCATGGGGCAGATTTACCGCTCGTGTTTGGCAATCTGGTGCCGCAATTCTTTGCACCGAAGGCGCCACCTGCCGGCCCCGAGGATCGTGCGCTGTCGGACATGATGATGGCGTATTGGGTCAATTTCGCCGCAAAGGGGGATCCCAACGGCACGGGTCTTCCGCAATGGCCGGAATTCAGAGGAGACAATTCCTTGCTGCAGATCGAGGGCGCAGGCCGCATCACCGCAAGGCCTCCTGCAGAAAAGCAGTTATCAAGGTTCAGGTTCCTCGATGGCTTTCTGATCTCAGCTTCTTCGGGACAACAGTGATATTTCTGATCGGGAGAAACTATTGAAAACCTCGCAAACCCGCGCTTTCCAATTGGCAAAGCGATTCAAGACCGCATTGAAGCAATCGTTCCTGGCTATGGCACTGGGGTTCGCGATAACAAGCCCGGCGCACGCTCAAAGTTACCCCGCCAAGCCCATGCGCCTGATTGTGGGCTTTCCCCCGGGCGGACTGGTGGACGTTGTTGCGCGAGCCATGCAGCCGACCCTTCAATCCTCGCTCGGGCAGCCGATGATCGTGGAAAATCAGGCCGGTGCCGTCGGCACCATTGCCGAAGCCGCGCTGGCGAAGTCCGCGCCTGACGGTTACACCATGTTGATGAGCGCTGACGGCCCGCCGGCGAATATGCATCTATTCCGCAATCCGTCCTACGACCTGTTCCGCGATCTGCGCGCGGTGAGCATGCTGGTGCGTGTTCCGCTTTCGCTGCTGGCCCACCCTTCGGTGCCCGCCACGACCATGCAGGAATTCATAAGCCACGCAAAAGGGAAGAAGGGCGCGGTCAATTATGCGAGCCCTGCCACCGGCTACCTATACATGGAACTGCTCAAGGGAATCGGTGGGTTCGAGATGACGCACATAGCCTACAAGGGCGGCGCACCGGCGATGACCGACCTGTTGGGCGGGCAACTGGATGCGCTCCTCATCTCCGTCACCCTTGCCGCGCCCAATGTGCGCAGTGGCAAGGCGCGTGCGCTGGCGATCGCCGGCGACAAGCGCTCTGGCATGCTTCCCCAGGTGCCGCTGTTCGCCGAGGCAGGCATCCGCGATTTCAATCCGTATTTCTGGAGCGGATTGTTCCTGCCTGCGAAGGTTCCGCAGCCGCTGGTGCAACGTCTTCACGGTGAATTTGCCAATGCCCTGAAGGACGCCGCGTTGCAGAAGCGCCTGCAGGAGTTCGGCGCCGAGGTTGTGATGAACTCCCCCGATCAGTTTGCCGCCTTTTTGAAAGCCGAATCGGATCGCCTGGGGCAGCTAATTCGCGAACGCAATATCACTGTGAACTGAGCAACCTGCAATTTCCCTCGAAAGCTTTGGATAATGTTCAGGATTCTCTTCCATTTCGCTACGGCGGCGATGTTGTCGAGCCACGCGCTCGCACAGCAGTTTCCGGCAAGACCCGTCAAAGTGATACTGGCTGCTCCGGCGGGCACCGGGCCGGACACAGTCATGCGGCTGGTCGGGGACAAACTCGCGCAGGCGTGGGGTCAGCAGATCCTGATCGAGAACCGGCCAGGTGCGCAAGGCTGGATCGCATATGAAATGGCGAAGAAGCAGCCCGCGGATGGCTATACGCTGGTGCAGATTCCGAATGATCACGCTTCGCTTCATCCGCTTCTGTTTAAAAGTCTGCCCATCGATTATGTCAATGACTTCGAGGCTGTCGCCGGACTTTACAGTGCCCATTTTTTTCTCGTGGTGGGCTCTAACGCGCCGTGGAACAGCGTGAGCGATCTCATTGCGGCCGCGAAGGCGAAGCCCGGTGCCCTCAATTACGGCTCGTGGGGGGCGGGGACTGTCGCGCATCTGGCGGGTTCATTACTCGAGCGTGCGGCTGGCATAAAGATGACACATGTGGCGTTCAAGGATCTATCGCAACTCTACGTTGGAGTCGGGAACGGAGAATTGCATTGGGCCATGGGGACCGTGGCATCGACCGGGCCACTGTATCGCGCCAAGAAGTTGAAATATCTCGCGATCGCGGCGCCCGAGAGATTTGCGGGCTTCGCGGATATCCCCAGGGTCAGCGAATCTGGCGGGCCAGGCGATTTCGAGATCAGAGCGATGATGGGCTTGTTTGCGCCGCGCGGCGTGCCAGGTCCAATCCTCAACTTTATCTCGGTGGGCGTTGGACGAGCGCTCAACGAGCCCGATGTGCGCGGAAAACTTACAGGCGTCGGCTTCGCTCCGTTTGTGTCCACGGGCAAGGAGCTGGCCGACCAATTTGCGGCGGACTCAAGGCGTTTCGCGGATGTCGTCAGGCAGCAGAACATCACGCTTGACTAGACCGCTATGATATTTGATTAGACCGTTCTGAAACTTTAATAGATTGCTCTGAGACTTAAATAGATTGCTCTTAAACTGCTTGTGTTTTGGGCTTTGAATCGTGAGTGCATTCAGTACTGCCCCTGTAGTTTTAATCCAAATACATGCTGGCCGTACATCGACATCACCGCATCGAAATTGAGGCTGATGTGATGCGCAATGGCGCCGACATCGCGCCAGGCGCGCTGCATTGGGTGGTGGTGTTGCAGGCAACGGCCACCGACGGCATCGAATATTAGGTTCATCGCAGTTTGCGCCTCGTGGGTGATGAACGACTGGGTACGCCGGTTGCGCAGTCGCGTGTCCATTGAAGTCTTGCCGTCGCGTTGCACTTCGGCCTCGGCCGCTTTGATATCGCGATGCGCGAGGAGTAAACACGCATCGATGCGGGCTGCGGCCTCGCCGACCCGTTTTTGCACGGTTTGAAATTCGGCGATCTTGTTGCCGCCCAATACCACTGCGCCATGGGTGGTGCGAGAGCGGTTCTCTTCGATGAATGTGTCCAGTGCACCGGCCGCCGCCGCGACGGCGGGCATGGCCAAGGCAAATGGAACACAGGTAAGTAGCGATATTCGGAAGAGAGGGTTGGTGTTGGCCCGCGCGCCTGGGCTGTTGCCCTCCAGGGCATCGCGGAAACTCAACACGCGGTGCGAGGGCACGAAGGCTTCCTCGACGATCACATCAAAGCTTCCAGTGCCAGCCTGGCCGACGGTTTTCCAACTGTCCCAATCGATGCGGTAGTCAGCTTTGGGGACCAGAGTGAAGCATGGGATTGGCGCGCCCTCCGGGCCGATTGGCAGCATGGCCGCGCACAGATTCCAGTCCGCGCCGGGTACGCCCGATGAAAATGGAAACCGGCCCGAGAGATGAAATCCGCCGGCGACAACGCTTGCCTTGCCAATGGGCGCGTAGGAGCCGGAGATAAAGGCGCCCGAATTGTTACCCCACATATCGTCCTGCGCTTCCTTGGGGAACAGGCCGCCGAACCAGTTATGCACCATGTAGAGTCCCAGCACCCAAGCCGATGAGGCGCACACCTTGCCCACGGCAAAACTCATATCGAGCATCGCCGAGAATCCCATTTCATAACCGCCATAGGCTGCCGGCAACAAAGTTTTATGCAGGTTGGTGGCGCGGAATGCGGCGACGGTCTCCTGGGGTACGTGGCAGTCCGCTTCGGTCTTTGTGGCGCGCGCGGCAATATCGGTAATCAGGCCAGCGGCGCGGGCCACAAGCTCTTCGTAGGGTGGGATTCGATCTGTGGTGGCTAAATGTTTGGCATTGACGGGATTGGCTTCGCTCATATTTTCACTCTGAGTTATTTGTGCTCAAGCTGCCTAGGACGAAAATGAAAAGAGGTGTTGCTCGCATGTACCTGTTTCAGCGTCTCCGAAACCGGTGATCGCATTATTGGCAGAATACTGCTAGTGGTGAACGCAGATTTGGCAGGCGCAGGATGAATTGGTGTAGTGCCGTACGCCTACCGCGCGGCCATTGGCACGATCGGCACGCGAAAAAATGATGTCGAAAAGTTCAGTTTCCTGGTTTTCGCAATAACGCCGAAGCACGTATGCGCACACGTCAGCCATCTGCACCATTCGGGTGAGGCTGCTATCCACGAAAAACGGTGTGTCCACAAGATGGGAGATGCTCGTCCATAAAGTCCCTGTATCGTGGAATGAACGCATCAATCGGGTGTGCTTCAGCGCGACGGTTTCATTTTTGTCATGAATGAGAATTCCATAGGATTGCCCTTCCGTTGGGGCAGGCAAATTCGCGATGTATTTCTCGAATCTGGAGACAACTTGCTCGAAGGCCTGTTCGTCTATG